>CALDYR010000057.1 GCA_937944405.1 uncultured Pirellulaceae bacterium | reverse complement strand
TGCGAATGACTTCGTCGGCGCGTGCTTGTTTGCGATCGGCCAGTGAAACTTCTTTGGGAGGCCGGCCCAGCGGCGGGCCACTCATGCGAATTCCCAGTCGCTTGCACAACGCTCGGTTGGCGCGCGTGCGATAAATCTTGTCCACGTGAACCGAAGCCGGGTAACAACCAAACCGTTGCCGATACGCTTCGATCTGCTCAGAAAGATCGACGCTCTCGTTGTAGCTGTCCCAGCTCAGTCGATCGACAAACGAAAATCCATCGACCACACTCAGCGTCAGCTTGGCACCGAACTCGGTGTCGCGCCGCGCTTTGCCGCGCTTGATCGGGCGCACGTGCGGCTGAGTGATGCTGACGATGCGATCGGGCACACGTTGTGTTCTCGTTTGATACATCTCCAGCTGCCGACGATAGACTGCGCGGCACACCAGCAAGTGCTTGACCCACACTCGACCGAGGCTGTGCAGCGGAAGTGAGTTCGGGTTCTCCAGTAATCGATCGATGGCTGTGGAACATCCGGTCACCGGGGCGATATAGGGGCAAACCTCACGACCAATCGCGCGATGGCCGTGTCTCAGCCGCAAGGTTATTCAACCAAATCAAACAAAAACCATGCGGCTCAAACATACGATTTACCGCGTTCACCCTTCAATACCAGGCCAAATCATTTTCTCAGCAAGCCCAACTTAATGGTTCTTCCGGAGATTTCCTAACGGCAGGTTATCGCATTGGGATTCGCTAAGATTCCAATTTCTTTCATGTTAATTCATTGACCGGAATTCTAGCGACTCCCATTACAATACCCGACACTGACAAACCATAGGCTGGATTGGAGCAAAATTCCCCTGAAGCCCCGATTGAGGGAGGCTCAATCGACGACAACTATTTTCTCGATGGTGTCGCCACCTTCAATCATGTCGATCACTTCTTCACCTTGAGTGACTTTTCCGAAACAAGTGTGTACTCCGTCAAGGTGGGCGGTGTTGGTGCGGCTATGGCAGATAAAGAATTGCGAACCGCCAGTGTTCGGGCCGGCGTGTGCCATCGATAACACGCCGCGATCGTGATGCTGTTTTTCAGCACTCGTTTCGCAGTCAATGTTGTACCCCGGGCCGCCGGTGCCGGTGCCGTTGGGGCAACCACCCTGAATCATAAAATCTGGGATGACGCGGTGGAACGTTAGCCCATCATAGAAACCCTTTTTTGCTAAATCGGTGAAGTTTTTGACGGTTGCTGGTGTTTCAGTGTCGTAAAAATCAATGTGCATGATGCCTTTGTTGGTGTGCATTTCTGCTTTCATCGCGTTGCTCAATTCTCGAAAGGGTTTTGTTTCTTTTGTTTCAAAGCGCCGTATTATCTCCAAAACCCAAAGCTCTGCAACCTCCGGCGTATGTTCCTCTGGCTGCCGCGTTCCCTACCTACAGGCATTAAAAGTCTGCGTTGCCGGGGGTGCGTGGAAACGGTATCACGTCGCGGATATTTGCCATCGATGTCACAAATTGAACCGCGCGTTCTAACCCCAAACCAAATCCGGCGTGAGGAACGGTGCCGTACCGCCGTAGGTCGGCGTACCACCAATACTCTTCTACATCCAAATCCTGCGCTTTCATTCGATCGGCCAGAACGTCTAACCGATGCTCGCGCTGCGAACCGCCGATGATTTCGCCGACTCCGGGAACCAACACATCCATCGCGCGAACCGTTTTGTCGTCGTCGTTGCAGTACATGTAAAATGGTTTAATCGTCTTGGGGTAGTCAAACAAAATCACCGGCTTTTTAAAATGCTCTTCGGTCAAGAACCGTTCATGTTCGCTCTGCAAGTCAATGCCCCACTGGACGGGAAAATCAAACTTCTTCCCCGACTTGATCAATACGTCGACCGCTTCGGTGTACGGCAAACGCACAAAATCGGTTTCCACGATCCCCTGCAGTGTTTCAATCAGCGTATGAGATTCGTCGATGCGATCATTGAAAAACGCCATGTCTTCGCCACATTGATTAAGTGCATCACCGAAAATACGTTTCAAGAAAGATTCCGCTAAATCCATATCGTCGGTCAGTTCGAAAAACGCCATCTCCGGTTCGACCATCCAGAATTCGGCCAAGTGCCGCGAAGTGTTGGAATTTTCAGCGCGAAACGTGGGCCCGAAGGTGTAAACCTTGCCCAACGCACAGGCGTAGGTTTCCGCTTCTAGCTGACCGCTGACTGTCAGATAAGAAGGTTTGTCGAAAAAATCAAATTTATAGTTCAATTCCTGGATCTGTTGTTTGGCGATCTGGTCGAGTTTCATCGTGGTGACCTGAAACATCTCGCCGGCACCTTCGCAATCGCTGGCAGTGATGATCGGGGTGTTGATATACAGAAACGCCTGCTCTTGAAAGAACTGATGGATCGAATTGCAGATGCAGTTACGGGTCCTAGCCACGGCACCGAAGGTGTTAGTTCGGGGCCGCAGATGCGCCCACTGGCGCAATTTCTCCATCGAGTGTCGTTTTTTCTGCAGCGGATAGGTGTCCGGATCGGCCCAACCATGAATCTCGATCGAATCGGCCAACATCTCTGTGGCTTGGCCGCGCCCGCCAGATTCTTTGATTTCGCCGATCGCGGAGATGCTGCAACCGGCGGTCAACGATTTCACTTCCGATTCGTAGTTCTCCATTTCACCCGGCACGACGATCTGGATATTGCCTTGGCTGGAACCATCGTTGATCTCGATAAAGCTAAACCCCGCCTTGGAATCACGACGCGTGCGAACCCAGCCTTGGATCTTGGCCGACGAACCGATGGCCGCTGGTTGACGCGCTTCGCTAACTGATAACTTTTTCATATCTTCATCCTTGAGGTGCTCGCGATTGTTTCGCTGAAAATCCGACCAGCATCAACAGTCCGAAGGTAATGACGCCTCCCAAGACCATCGGCCCGGTGGCTTCGTTGGCGATTTTTTTATTCAATTCAGTGTACGCGGCGATCGAAACGATCAACAGCGCCAACGTCATCAATACGTTCCAAACAGTCATCCGGAAGCCAACAGGTTTTTCAGCGCCCATCAAATCCCGGTTATTTATCATCAGTAAAAACGCAAAATAGGCGATCGGCAACAACAGAATCGCAAACGTTCCGGCAACAATAGCAAGGTAGGTCTTCGAGGCGCCGACCCAGAGGAACACCCAGCAAAATCCAACCGCCCCGGCAGACACGGCGCCAACGATGCGCCATAGCGGACTGTTGTAATTATTAAAAATCTCACCCAGTGCAAAACCGTTGATCAACATCAAAATGATGATTGTTGAAAACGCCATCCCCAACGTACCGATCCCGAATACAAGATTCGCCAACTTCGCACCCAGCAGTGGTTCCAAAGATTTGGCTAATTGGTTTCCATTGGGTTTGGCCAATGCAACGGCGATCTTGCGTTCGTCTTTTGGCATTTTAGCGATCAGCCCTGAAAGATACTGTTTCTTTTTCGCTGCCGCGTCGGCTCGTTTTTCCGCGAGTGCTATCTTTTGGTCGTCAGTCAGTTTGGCGGTCGGGTCGTAATCGATTTCAAACGCCTCCAACGGTTGGGCGTTCCCCTCTTTGACCAGTCGTTTTTCCACAACCCCCGCCACGGTGGCATAAAACCCGCTTTGGGCGATCACTGCGGCATCATCACTAAGCATTTTTTCGTCGGCTTGACCATGAAACCCGTAGGCCGTCGTGATCACGATACAGGAGGTAACAACCACAAATGGAATCGCCATGCCGGTGATCAGATCCCAACGCGCGAGGCCGCGAAACGTTTTGTCCCAGCCGCGCGCTAGCATCGAATAGGGCAATAGAAAGGTCATGTTGATCCCCACCGCAGCGGCGGCACTGGCAATCATTTTTTCTTGTTTAAATCCAACCACTTGCGATTCCCAAAACGAACGCGCCGCGCCACTAACGTCTTCTGACACCATCAAATCCGCGATCGCCGGTGCCGGTTTGCCCCAACTGGCCAGATCAGGAATCAGCCCTTGGAAGACCTCCCAGGTAATTTTTCCTTGCAAAAATAACTGGACGACGGCCATCACAAAACAGACGACCACCGCGCCCACAATCAACTTCAGCAGCGCATCAAACAGTTTCGACATCCAACCCGGTTTCAGGCTTAACAGTACCACCCCCAACGCCAATACCAACAATATCGCCGAAACAATCAGCTGCGATCCGCGCGAACCATCAACCGCGGCCGGCATCAAATTGGTTTCCAAGGCGTCGTACGCCAGAGAAAACTGCGGTAGGATGAATATCATATTGGCCAAAATCGTCGCCGTGATCCAAGCCGTCCCCAGCACCGGATTGACGTACTCGTTCATCGCCGCGTAGGGCCGTTTTCCGGTCGAAAGCGTGATGTAGCTGATCGCTGAAAGCATGATCACGCCGCAGGTAATCGCTAACAACTGCACCCACAGCAGGGTGCAACCACCGGCCATGCCTAAATACAAGGCACCTGCCAGCGACCCGCCGCCCAACGTGATCGCGCTCTGCAGCCACCCCGGCCCCGACAAACGAAAATAAGCTCCTAACGTTGCGACCGGGCCTTTAGCCTGTGCCGCGGCGAGAATCTCTCGGTCTCGAAAAACGTTGCTCATTGGAATCTCTGGGGTTGGAATCTCTGGGGAATAGACGGAGGGAAATCGCATAGGCTGATTCAATTGCCAGGCCGCCTAAAGTCGCGTGGAGCGCGAATTGTCGCCATTTGAATCTAGGGACGCAGGACTCTCGAGGATTCAGACCGGTCGGGGGAAACCGGGGCTATCGCCCAAACGACTGATCTAACCAACCACCTATTTGCTTCCCGTCGGGCTTGCAACAAGGCACGTCTATATTGCCGGGGACTATATTACCGAGGAACTATATTACCGCGGAACTAGCGCACCTGATTTACTCGATGCCTTCGTCGGCTAAATAGCGTTCGACATCTAAAGCCGCCATGCAACCGGTGCCAGCCGACGTAATGGCTTGGCGATAGTAGTCGTCGGCCACATCTCCTGCGGCGTAAACACCCACGACCGAAGTGTTAGTCCGGAACGGTTTGGTCCATTGTATGTACCCCGCTTCGTTCATTTGCAGTTTACCGGAGAGAAAATCGGTATTGGGCGTGTGGCCAATGGCGACAAACATCCCACCAACTGCCAAATCAGAAATGGAATCATCTTTGGTGCTTTTTATCTTCAGTCCGGTGACCAAATTTTCGTCACCAACGACTTCGGCGACAGTGGAATTCCAAAGCACTTCGATCTTTGGGTGATTGATGGCTCGATCGGCCATGATTTTAGAGGCGCGGAATTCGTCGCGTCGCACAATCATATAGACCTTATTCGCACCTTTGAGATTCGCTAAATAAGTGGCTTCTTCGACCGCAGAATCTCCGCCTCCGACAACGGCCAATGGTTTTCCATAAAACACAGGCAGCGCTCCATCGCAAACGGCGCACGCACTGACACCCTTGTTCTTATATGCCTCTTCAGAATCCAAACCCAGCCAATTCGCCCGTGCACCGGTCGCGATGATGATGGTGTGGGTCTCTACCGGATCGCCGTTTTTCAGCAACACCTTTTTGACCGGCCCGGACACATCGATGTCGACCACGTCGTCAGAAACAATCCGAGTCTCAAAGTTGATCGCCTGCTGCTTCATCAATTCCATTAGCTCGACCCCTTGGACGGCGTAGTGGGGCGCGATGTCGGACATCGAATTGCGTTTTCGCTTCTCTTTGGGGTGGTTGGGAATGGGAGGCAGATTGTAATGCCGGTCTTGATCCACCGCTGACTCAACGAACGCTCGAATGTTCCCAAAAGGAAAACCAGGGTAGTTCTCCACTTCGGTCGTATAGGCCAGTTGCCCGAGAGGAATCATCTGCACATCGGTTCGCGCCGTGCCTTCGATCAACAACGGGTTGAGGTTCGCCCGAGCGGCGTAAATGGCGGCTGACCAACCTGCGGGACCACTTCCAACGATGACGACTTTTTCCGGCACAATATGCTCCTGTTCACGTTTAATTTTTGATTTGTCTCAAACCGCACGCGGTTTTTTCGAAGTCAAACTTGCTGATTTAAAGACTCTTACCCAGCCCAACGAACTTACCACGTTCAACGAATAACGCTCAATTAATAACGTCAACATTTGCGGTTATTTGGTCACCCGTCGGTATCACCAGAAAGTGCCCCAAGCCGACAACCCAATGAAGCCCTCAACGCGGACCACGGTTTATTGGCTGGCGACTGGTGTTAGTTGACTTAGACTTTATTTACGCTCGGGTGCCGCGGTTCTGTTGTTTAATGGCTCATCAGCTCCGCACGCTTGTATTTGAAACGCTTCGCGGTTTATCTTTTTTTTTTAAGCCAACTCTTCAAGCCATTTTAGGTAATCTTTGCCCAATCTATCACCGGGATGAAAACTCCATACGTCCCTTGTAATTGCCAAAGGCTCACTCCGGATCATTATTATCGATTCCGATTATAAAACGAATGTCATTTTTGTGCAGTGGTCGGTGTTGATCAAAATTCATTGGTAGGAAAGCCCTAAGGTTGGCATTATCATGGGACGCACCAGCGAAATCTAAAACGCGCTGATAACTATCGACTATCCCTTTTACCGCACTGTCCACCGATGACTACATTGTTGATTGCGCTCGCTTCGTTCGTCGCGTTCATTATCGCCTACAACACCTACGGCAGGTGGTTAGGCGCGAAGATCTTCGATCTTGACAATGAGCGCGTGGTGCCCTCCATCAGCCAACAAGACGGGGTCGATTTTGTACCGACCGACGCTTCGATCGTTTTTGGCCATCACTTCACCAGCATTGCAGGAACCGGTCCTATCGTCGGGCCAGCATTAGCGGTGTTTTGGGGTTGGCTGCCGGCGTTAATCTGGGTCGTGTTCGGCAGCATCTTTATCGGCGCGGTCCACGACCTAGGATCCTTGGTGGTCAGTCTTCGTCACAACGGCCAGACAATTGGCGAAATTTCGGGACGGATGATCTCACCTCGCGCAAAACTACTTTTTCTGGTGACATTGTTCTTTTCTTTAACGGTGGTGTTGGGGATCTTCGGATTAGTCATCGCTTCGATCTTTTCGGCTTACCCGGAATCGGTACTGCCGGTTTGGGTGTCGTTGCCGGTAGCGGTATGGATCGGTGTGATGGTGAAACGAGGTAGCCCTCATTTACTTTCGATGTCGATGGCGTCTTTGGTGTTGATCTATTTCTGTGTTTATCTGGGGGCTTATCACTTTCCCATCGAACTAAATTTTTCCGGATTAAGCGGTGAAGCGGCAAACTGGATCAATACCAACACCGTTTGGACGGCGATTTTGTTCGTCTACTGTGGGGTCGCGTCGGTGTTACCGGTCTGGTTGTTGTTGCAACCGCGTGACTACGTTAACAGCCTGCAATTGCTTGTCGCCCTCGCGCTGCTGGTGATCGGATTGGTTGTAGCCTGTCTCAATGGCGGTGCCGATTTGCTTGCCTCGACACCGGCAATCGTTTCACAACCACCAGCCGACGCGCCGCCGATTCTTCCGTTTTTGTTTATCACGATCGCCTGTGGTGCGATCAGCGGTTTTCACTGCTTGGTCAGCAGCGGCACCAGCAGCAAACAACTAAGACGCGAATCCGATGCTTTAGCGGTTGGGTATGGAAGCATGTTATTAGAAGGCGCATTGGCGGTGATTGTGATCCTGGCCTGCTGTGCCGGGGTTGGTTTGGGCGCATTTGAACGTACGACCATCGCCGACGGCAGTGTTTCATACGTGGCCACCACCGGTATCGACGGAGAAGCACTCACCGGGCGGCCGGCATGGGAAAACCGCTACGGAGCTGGTAAATCGTGGTCAGAATTCCGGCTCAAGGATATGGTTGGCGCGTTCATCTTTGGCGGCGCTAATTTCCTCACTGAGATTGGCATCCCCATGAAAATGGCCATTGGAATTATCGCCGTTTTGGTCGGTAGTTTCGCCGCCACCACACTCGATTCGGCCACCCGTTTGCAACGTTACGTCATTCAAGAACTGGGGGAAACGGTGCACATCGCCCCTTTGACCAACCGGTACGTCGCGACCATCGTCGCGGTGATGCTCGGTAGTGTGATTGCGATGCAACCTAACGCGGCGGGCCTGCGCGGGGCCGGCGGGATCATGCTATGGCCACTATTCGGAGCCACCAATCAGTTGTTGGCCGGGTTAGCATTTATGGTGATCTTGTTTTTCCTCTGGAGACGCGGAAAACCAATTTGGTTGGTCGCGATCCCGATGGGGTTCATGCTGTTGATGCCTGCAGCGGCGTTGCTGATTCAGTTGTTTGACCCCACGATCGGTTGGGTGTCGAATTTTCAAGACAAAAAATTACTGGCGATTATCGGATTGATCACCTTTGGAATTCAAATTTGGATGGTCGTTGAAGGCTTGTTGGCCTGGCCCAAAGCGCGCGGCGTTCTGGAATCCAGCCCACCGTTGAACCCCGCCTGCCCAGCAACAGTCAACGAAGGCGGGCGCTCATGTTAACGTATTTTAAGGGGCACCGGTTTTCGATCCTAATTTGTGTGGGGGGTATGATTGCCGGGCTGATGACCGCTTCAGGTTGCCAACAGATCACTGGCGATTCGACTGTGCAAGTGATCGGCGAAGTCAGAATCGACCGCAGACCGTTGGCCGACGCGCGGGTGGCCTTAATTCCGATTGAACTGCGCGGTCGCGGTGGAACGATCAACCCAATCGCGTTTGGCAAAACCGATAATGCAGGCCGATTTGAAGCCCGCTCTTCTCAGGCCAAAGGCGTCGCGCCCGGGGAATACCGTATCCTGTTTTTTAAGCCCCGAGAAAACACGGCGTCGCAATTTTTGGCACCGCCCGAAAACGGCAATCCTCCCCCCGTACCCAACAACGAGATCGATTTCGAATCACAGCGATTGCTAAATCTGATGTCGACGGAGAACTTTGAAGTCGGTGGAGTACGGAATTCGGGAGGCACAGATGTCGGCGCGGTCCCCGCTTCCTACAATATCGAAAGCCAACTGAAACTAACGGTGAGCCCCGGTTCTGGAATCATTTACCCACAATTTGATCTGCAGAGCGTCCCTGAAAACTGATCAATCCTCAACGTTGAACAGTTCATGATGTGGCGGGATTCTTTGGCAGGCCGTGCAGGCAGATGTCGCTAATAAACAACACCGCCACCGAAACAGTCAAAGCGGGGTAGCAGAATGGTAAAACTAGATTCTGCGAACCCCTTTTCCCTCAATCAGCACGGAAATGCGCACACTTCATCTCAATACCAGCACGACTGTAACGACTATGGCTGTTGTGTTGATTCCCGCGCCGCTTCCACAGGGCCACCCAACAAACTGGCAACATTAGCCGTATTTGAAAATAAATCATTGCTCAGTTCGTCACGGTTGTATCGTTGGCCGATGCAAGAGTCTGGCCATAAACAATGACATTTTTCGCTATCTTTTAATCTGTGATGTATCTTTTCGCGTCCGGTATTTTCAGCTGAGTATACCGCCCACCGCTCTGACAAACGACAGAGCAAACGCGCACACACAACCAAAGAGCACACACGATATGAGCATCTCGCAAACAGCAGATAACGATTATGATCTTCTTAAGCAACGCATCCACCAAAAGCTGATCGGCAAACTCGATCTCAGCCGCGTCGGTGAGCTTCAGGGCGACGTTCTGAAGCGCGAAATTCGTGGCGTCGTGGAAATGCTCTGCGACGGCGAAAACAATCTCCTCAACCGCACCGAACGCGATCGTTTGGTCGAAGAGGTATTGGACGAAACCTTCGGCTTGGGCCCGTTAGAATTGTTGCTCAAAGACCCCACTATCAGCGATATTTTGATCAACGGCCCCAAGAATATTTACTGCGAACGGGGCGGTAAAATGGAAAAGACGAACGTCGTCTTTCGCGACAACGCCCACCTGTTGCAGATCATCGATCGTATCGTTTCAAAAGTCGGGCGCCGCGTGGATGAAACCTGTCCGATGGTGGATGCGCGTTTGGAAGACGGTTCTCGTGTCAACGCGATCATTCCTCCGCTGGCTTTGGACGGAGCGGCGATGTCGATTCGTCGTTTTGGTTCCAACCCGCTGAAATTAGAAGACCTGTTGAACTACAAGGCGTTCACCCCTGAAATGGTGATGTTGCTTGAAGGTGCCATGAAGGCACGGCTGAACATCGTTATTTCAGGTGGTACCGGTTCAGGTAAAACGACATTGCTGAACACGTTGTCCAGTTTCATCAGCAACGAAGACCGTATCGTCACGATCGAAGATGCGGCGGAAATCCAGTTGCAGCAGGACCACGTCGTCCGTCTTGAGACGCGCCCGCCGAACATCGAAGGCAAAGGGGCCGTTTCAGCCACCGACCTTGTGAAAAACTGTCTTCGTATGCGTCCTGAACGAATCATCATCGGTGAGTGTCGTGGTCCCGAAACCCTCGACATGTTGCAGGCGATGAACACCGGTCACGAGGGATCATTGACCACCACGCACGCCAACACCCCGCGCGACTGTGTGGCTCGTATGGAGACGATGATTATGATGTCTGGTTTTGATTTGCCCATCAAGGCGATGCGAAACCAGATCGCCAGTGCGGTTGACTTGATCGTTCAGGCTAATCGTCTTCAAGGCGGTCCCCGCAAAATCACTCGGATTACCGAAATCTGCGGCATGGAGAACGACACCATCGTGATGCAGGACATTTTCAAATTCGAGAAACAAGGCATCGACGAAAACGGTCGGGCCAAGGGACGTTTCATATGTACCGGTGTCCGGCCGAAGTGCATGGATAAGCTCGAAGCGATGGGCATTAAGTTGCCTGCGAGCATCTTCCGTGAACGCGTCATGATGGAAGATTAGTCTCTCCCAGTGGCAGCCTCCGGTCTCTCCGGGCGGGTGCCGAACAAACTCCCATGCGGCCGGTAGGAACCGGCCCACTTACTTTCAAAACGAGTCAGTCCCATGTTCTTATATCTTATGATCGGTGCGATCGCCGTGGGTGCCGCCGGCAGCTTATACGCCGCGGCGCTGCTATTAGGTTTCGGCGACGACAACGAACAAATCGAAGATCGATTAGCCTCATTAACTAAAAACGGGGGGCGCGGAGTTTCCGGTGGTGGAAAAGTTGCGACCGGGGAAATCAACTCGCTGTTAAGAGAGGAAGCCACCGGAAAAATCGATGAGTACCTCAAAAAACTTCAATTGGGTAGGCTCATCGAGCAGGCTGGGATGAACTGGAGCGTTTCGAAGTTTGCCACCATTTCGCTGGGGCTGGGCAGTGTCATCGCAATTGCGGGTATTTCACTGTTACCCGGCACGCTGAAGGTGGGTGCCATTCCTGCAGCGGCAGCCTTCGGTGCGATGCCTTTTGGTTATATCTGGTTCATGCGGCAAAGACGCCTTGGGAAATTTGGAAACCAACTTCCTGCGGCAATGGACTTGATGTCTCAAGCACTTCGCGCCGGTCAAAGTTTGCCTGCGGGAATCCAATTGGTTGGCGAGCAACTGGAGGAACCGTTGGGACCAGAGTTTCGACGGTCATTCGAAGAACAAAATTTAGGCGTGGCCCTCACCGATACGTTGCAGGACATGGCCGACCGCGTTCCTAATCTTGACCTTCGATTTTTAGTCACCGCCGTCGTGTTACAACGGCAAACCGGTGGTGACCTTGCTGAAATCTTAGACAAGATCGGCCACTTGTGCCGTGAACGAATGCAAATCAAAGGCCAGATCCAAGCACTCACCGGAGAAGGTCGCATCTCCGGCGTGGTTCTGTTAGCCCTACCACCGGTACTGTTCGGGGTCATGCTGAGACTCAACTATGACTACACCATGTTGTTATTCAACGAACCGATGGGCAACCAAATGCTCGCCGGAGCGTTAGTCATGCAAGTGCTCGGCGCTGTCTGGATTAACAAAATCATCACGATCAAGGTATAGAAACATGGAAAGTTTATTCTTTATAGCGGAAATTGAATTTGCCGTCTACCTGGTGGGCATCGCAGTCTTCGGCTGCGTTGCGGCGGGAGGCTGGTGGTTCGCAGAGACCTTTTTCGACACATCAACGCGGTCAGAATCGCGGCTGGATCAACTTAGTAAAGGTCGATCGGGCGGCATAATGGACAGCAAGAGAAAGGCGAAGGCGGGAATCGCCAGACTGCTGGAATCGGCCAGTCCCGCGGTTTCCGACGCGGTCCAACCCAAAAATGAAAAGGAAGCCAACAAGCTCAGAGAAAAACTTGAGTCGGCCGGCTTCCGCCATGATGCGGCCAGTCGCTACTTTAGCACGCTAAAGGTTTTCAGCGCCATCGCGGGGCTATTTCTTGGCGGATTGGGATCTGTCATCGCTTACGGTGCGTCCACCCAAGCCGTCATTGGTTTGATCTGCGCCGGCGGATTCTTTTACATGCTGCCTGAATTTGTGGTCAACTTTATCGCTTCGAGGCGCAAAGACAAGATCTTTTTGGGCCTACCCGACGCGCTGGACTTGATGGTCGTGTGTGTCGAAGCCGGTCTCGGACTCGACCAAGCCATGCGTCGGGTCGCTGATGAGATGGTAAAATCTCATACCGTAATTGCCCATGAGTTCAAGCTTTGCAATCAGCAACTTCAAATGGGTTCTACCCGAGAAGTTGTATTGACTGAACTAGGTTCGCGTAACGGCGTGCCAGACCTAAAAACGTTAACGTCAGTGATGATCCAAGTCGACCGCTTTGGTACCAGTGTCGGCAAGGCCTTGCGTACTCAAAGCGACGCGATGCGTGTGCGCCGACGACAGATCGCTGAAGAAAAAGCGGCTAAGACAGCCGTAAAATTGATCTTCCCATTGGTGCTGTTTATTTTCCCAGGCATCTTCGTGGTACTGGTCGGTCCCGCGGCGATTCGCATGGTCGAAGAACTGGGAAAGATGCGTGCTCGGTAGACAACCCTCCGCCCTGCCCAGTCGCCGAATACGGTTTTGGGGCAAGTGGTTGAAAACAATGCGGTGCCCCCAAAAAAACGCTGTTTAGATTTACGATTTGTGAAAATCGGTTTTTTAAGCAGCGTTTTTAAATGTGGCAGCAACCGGTTTGACCGGTACAAACTCAGATTGGCCTGTCTCAGATTGGCCTGTCTCAGATTGGCCTGTCTCGGGCATCGCGTTGGTCGTCTCACGATTGGCGTTTACTTCTTGAATCACGTCTAAAATTTGAGTTTCCAAAGCATCCAGTTCGGCGATGACCGCATCTTGCCGGCCGAGTAATGACTTCACGATCTCTGCGTCAGCGAAAGGATCAGCGCGGTTAGCATCTTGGAACATTGCTGCGTCTTTTAAAAAAAGATCGATGAGGGCGTAGAAAAACGGTCAGACCCAAACGATACGATCTCCGCACCGCCCATTATGGGCGGAATGGGCCGCTTCTTCGGTCAGCCAATATCGGCTAAATCGGTTGCCGAAGCCTGAAAATCCCATCGGAAGGCACAGTTGACGGACAGTAAAAATAGGAGGTTTAGGTTGCGACGTTTGCGTAATGGGCTCAATTCCCCTTAAATTTTGCCGTTTATTGGCGTCATTCACGGTTTTAACATTCGGCTATGGACAAAAAGCCGACGAATAGGGTAAACTCGGGGATTAAACAGGCTGATCGTAATATGAATCAATAAAACGCCGTGAACCCGTTTCACAGCCTGCGATCACCGTCCGCCAATTCGTTCGTCCCTTTTTTCAGCACAGAAAGGTAGACATGCACAATTCAATCCACTTGGAGACAATATGGTAAAGCTGTTGGTACGCGAGAAGGAATCTATTCAGGAGGCTGTTCGCAGATTCCGTAAGCTAGTCGAGCGCAGCGGCATCAAAAAAGAGATGCGTCGACGTGAATACTACGAAAAACCAAGTGAAACCAACCGACGTGCACGTCTGAGGGCAGAACGACGATCGAAGCGCAATCGCATGCTGGCCAGCGCGAAGCGATAACGTCGCACGACATCCTCAGCGTCTCCCTGAAACGCCGAACGCACGCCGGTTGCCTCTGGGCAAACGGCGCCAACACATGATCAAGGGCATCCGTTAAACGGATGCTTTTTTTTGTGCAGGTTGAATTCGGCCTTTGTTCATTCCAGCCTCGTTTTCAAGGAATTTGCAGTGTTTTCCGAGCTTTCGAAGCTTGAAGATTCACTCGCGCTGAACTAGCTTAGAGCGGTCCTACTCCCACCGAACTCCGCTCCATGAAGTTTCATCACTCAATCGCACTGGCACTTCTTGTGTTAGGCTGCTTCAGCGCGGCGATGCTTTCGAGCAGGTTGATGGCGATCCTTCAATCTCCTTCGATCAGCGGACCGCAATTCCCTTCGACCTCTGCCGTTGCGCACAATCCACAAAGTAATCAAACCGACGGCGCGATGTTGCCGCGGTTGCCGGGCCTGAGTCTGCCTCCCGCCCAACGGTCGTTATTGCCAGTAACACCGCCCCCCAAAACACATCCAGCAAAAAATAAATCAACGTTAGAGCGAAAACCAGCAGCGGCCTCAAATTCAACGACGCGGTTCTTTCGTCCTCAATCGGACCAACGTGGAAATTTTCGCGACGGCCAAGAAATCCCTCCGGTCGGCATCAATCCGCCACAGATCGAAAACACGAGCCGAGGCAGTTTCCGCAACAACGAGCCCCGGAGTTTTACCCCACCACGCCAATTCCCCCGCCGTGAGGGCGGCAGAAACGACATAGGCTCCGGACCGGCCAACTTTGAAATTCCCGGCCAAGATCCAAGCCAAGACTATTACAATCGCGACCAATTCGATTCCTTTGCGCCCTCGCAAGATTACTCAATCCGCGACTCCGACTCCGACCAGGCCCCTTTTTCGGGCAACGCGCCATTGGCCGGCAACGGGTATGACGAATTAGATCCCGAACTACTGCGCCCTGAATCAGCTTATGGCGCGACCTCTGGCGGATCAGCAGACGAATCAGATGCTGAAGAAGCTGATGGCCGAAGAAACACTCAACAAGGAATTCGCGCGACCGATTCTGTTGGTGACGATTTTGACTCCGGCGGTTCAAACGCGCGCGGGCGGTCGCCTGCTACTACACTGCCTTGGGGGCCGAAACCATTCGCCGCTCAACCCCACGGTGGCACCTTCTTTCCTCCCTTGCCGGGAACTGCCATTGGGAGAACTGCCATTGGCATCAGGCCGAAACTTGGACTGGAGATAGGGGTGGGGCATCCTGGGACGTGCGATTGCGACCACTGCGTTGTGGCGACGGGGCAAACGTGCCGCACCTGCTGCCATCCGTTGTGCGTCACGCGCACGATTCTTGTTCCCGAACTGTACACCGTCTACCGCACCGTCAACGAGACTCATTATCGTCCGGAGGTCCGCGAGATCCCTTACTTCCGCGAAGAAACGTTGACTCACCGTGTGCCGGTGATCGAAAAATTCCCCGTCACCGTCAGAGAACCGCGCACACGCAATTTCACAACGTATCGCAAAGAGGAATACCAATCCCCGCGCGAGGTGAACTACACGGTCATGGTTCCACAACCGAAGACTCGCCAGGTAACTTCAGAGCGCGTCGAAACTTACGAAGTCCCCGAAGAAGAACAGTACACCGTGATGGTCCCCAAGACTAAAGAGGTGCGCAAAACGAAGTACAAAATCGTTAAGGACAAAGAACCGATCTTCAAAGAGTATGTCGTCATGGTACCGCAGCAACGCAAACGCATCATGATCGACTACGAAACTCAAAAGAAAGAGTTTATCCGCAAGGTGCCCTACACGGTGATGGAAGAACGGGAACTCGAACGAAAAGTCATTCGTTACCGCGACGAAATCGCGGAGGTAAAAATCGAGGAAGAGTATTTTGAGTACGTCCAACAATCGGGAACTTGGAAGTCGCCACGTCTGAGGGTTGCGAAATCATCGGTCGATGGCAAGGAAGAATATCTTCAGTACCGCGAAGTTGAAAAAGAGGCCATCGAAAGCATCGTCGTTCAAGAACGCCGAAAGGACGAAGTGGAACAGACTTACACCGTCACTGTTCCTTATAAAGAGGAGGTTGAAGAAGTTTATTGGGAGAATGAACCTTACGAGGAAATGGTCAGTCGACCGTCTATCGCAAAAAGTCTTCGTTCGCGCGATGTGGTGAAACCTTATCGGGTAAAAATTCCGTACGTTGAACACACGCCACAAATGTACTCGATCAATATCCCCTACCAGGCCACAGAAACGAAGTACAGAGTCGTCCCCCAGCAGACCCCCGAAACCAAACAGCAGACAGTGAAACGGGACATGGGACGCTGGGTTACTGAAACCGTTGCCCTTGACACGTTCGAAGTCGGCGATGACTTTTGCGGCTGTCCAACATGCTGCCCCAAGACACGCACGATTAAGCAAACGCGTTGGGTACCCAACGTCGTAATGCAACAACTTCCCTATACGACTTTTAAGACCATCAAGAAAAAAGTACCGTACGAAGTACCGGTGATCAAATACCGCCGCGAACCACGCCAGCGGATGGTCGCGGTCACTAAGTTCCGCACTGAAGTGCGTGAGCGCGTTGAAAAAGTCTACTCCTACGAAACGTCCAGCAAACCAGCCAGTTTCCCGGTCACCAAGTTCCGGTTGGTGCGCAAGGTAAGGCCCAAAACGGTTACCGTTTATCGCGAAGAGACGCGGACCAAGCGGATCCCGGTTAACCGCTACGTCAAAAATGAGGAGACTCGCCGCATCCCGTATTCGGTAAAAAGGGTCGACCCGCAAATTCGTGACATCAGGCTGCCAACTTTGATCGTGCAACCCTACCAAGAAGACGAAGCGTTCACGGTGACTCGCCCGATACCTAAAAAGAGAACGATTTTAAAAAAGGTTACCGTGCGCCGGCCATACGAAGACGTCGAAAAATTCACCGTCAAAGTGCCTCAAATTCGCTACCGAGACGTTGCCGAAGTAGAAGAATACGAAGTCGAGGTGCCGCGCGAAGTAACCTATACCGTCGAAGTCCCGGAAGTGCGTATCCGCAAAGAGTTCATTGAAGTCGAACGAAAAGTCCCTTTCGTCGAAACGACAATGGTAACTGAAATGATTCCCGAAGTCCGAACACGGCGAGTCTATAAGTCGCGCGAAAGAACGGTCTCCGACATCCGCACCGAAACCTTCATGACCTCCGAACCAGAGATCGCAACCAAGACGGTCTTTGACACAAAATACCGCGACATCCCAGTGTTTCAGTCCGAGCTGTACTGGGAAGACGTCCCAAAAATTCTCAAACGAACCGTGTTTAAGGACGTAACACGCACCGTCAAACGACCCGCGATTAAGAGGTATAAAGTCAACGTACCCTACCTCGTTCAAGTGCGCGTCCCGAAGCAACTGACGCGTCTGGTGCCTCGCCAAATTACGATCCCCATCGAAGCCTGTTGCGAACAGTGCTGCACCGAGTTCACCGAACTCAATGACGTCTATGGAAGCTACTTACAGTATGGCATCCGCAGCGTGAGAAGCTGGGTCAACGGACTGTAAATCTGCGCCGTGAAAATCCCCCGCAAAGCACCATGCTCGGACGCGCGCCCCGATAGTCAAGTCGCTGTCTCAGTTACTTCGGCGGCAGTACCAGCGGCGCAGAGATGAAAACCATCCCAATCAGTCGCGCGAAATCTGCAACGCGCTCGCCCACTGGTGACCGCCCCCTCAACCTTCAATTCAAATATAGCCAACCATGAAAACAAAGCTCGAAATTGCAACCGCTTGAATTCTGGCGAATCCAGCTATGATCTCGAAGCTTACCCCTAAAATTCTCGAGGCGTTATAAAACTCACGGAAGAACCTTCGATTTATGTTCGTACTCGTCGATATTGGAGGTGTCCAATTCCGTTTTAAATCCATTGGCCGGAATAACGACGATTTCGCCGTGCAGGGCGGATTGTTTTGCATCAACATTGTGATACCGCGACAATTCTAGGATCGCCAAAAACACGCCCACCATCGCCGATTTGTGCATCGCCGGTTCAAATAGATCCGAAAAGGAAACTTGTCCATGATTTACGAGTCGCGCGTGAATGCGTTGCATGTAAACATGAATCGGCGTGTCGTCGTAAAAGATATTGGCTTCGGCTACCGGGCGATTGCTCCGCAACACCCTACCAAAGGCACTCACCAGATCCCATAGTTCAACCTCATGGATGGGCTGTTCAGCAGGGTCGACTCCGCCCTGCGGCGCGTCGTTGGCGATCCGCGCGAAACGTTGCTGCCATGAAACATGACGCTCCTCGAGCAGTTCCTTGGCATCTTGAAAACGCTTGAACAGCAACAACCGTTGGACCAAGTTCTCCCGTGGGTCGGCTTGATAGGCGTCTTCTTCGGGTTCGTGTTCGTTTCGTGGCAAAATCGTTCGTGCTTTTATCTCGACCAACTGGCTGGCGACGTCGATGAAATCGCCAACCAAATTGATTGAAATCGCCTGTAAAACGTCGATGTGCTCCAGATACTTGGCTGTCAAATCGGCTAATGCGATCTCAGTAACCTGCACCTCGTGCCGCCGAACCAAGTGCAGCAACAGATCCACCGGCCCGCGAAAAATATCTGTGTCAACTTGGTAGACCAAAGCGAATCCTTGCAGCGAATAAAAAGGTTGGGGGCGACGTTGTTTTACTTTTACGTTGTCGAAAGGTTCCACCGGTGTTGCGCAGAAACTCTAGCCGATGAAACTCTAGCCGATACCACACACGTTTTAGCTCCGTCCCCATCATAGTGCGGTTGCAGCAACCCGCAAACGCGCTAATCCACACTTCAACGACCAACGACCAACGACCAACGACCAACGTAGCTACGTGCCGAACTGCTTATCGCCGAATAACTATTAGCAATCTTACCTTCAATTGTTTTCCTCGCACCGGTTATACAGATTGTTTTTTAAGCGTCGGCAACGATCGGTAAAGAAAAGGAAACTCGACACTTTTATCTACGATGAATCCAAAGACTCTGCCGATAGCACTCATATCAGCCAAGCGGTTCATCTTACCCACTTCAACAAAACCGTCTGACCCGCGAAGCTTGTGGCCGTTTCCTTTCGGTTGCCGGCAGCTCGCAAAGGTTTGGCACCTAAATAATAAGAAAAGGAGATTTGCTGAGGATGCAAACGGATCCAAATCAAGTCCACACTATTAACCAACTACGTGTTTTTGTGACGCAAACGCTCTGCCAACATAATGATTTTGAAGAAGGAATTTTCCAAGTCACCGAACGTATTTTAACTCGCGGCAAACGTCCTTGCGGCATTTTCTTTTGCCTTCATGGACCGCGCAGCGTCAAACTTACTGCTGTTTGGGAAACTGAAAAAAATTCGATTTTATTTTACGGCCAGACCGGTGAACGATTTCAAAAAACAGCGCTTCCTCAAGCGTTACCAATCACAACAGTTACCAATCCAACGTAGTTAACACCAAAACCAACCACACGCCTGTTGGCTTTCCCAAAAACACACCAACAAGCAGATAAGGATATTGCCATGCTCGTTCTTTCAAGAAAAGAAAGCGAAAAGATTATGCTGGGTGATTCGATTGTCTTGACCATCGTGCGCGTCTCCGGCGACCGTGTGCGATTGGGCATCGAAGCCCCCTCGGACATGTTGATTCTCCGCAAGGAATTGGATCAATCGGCCGGTGAAGCCCCCGCGATTCCATCGTCGGTGAAACTGTCGACGGACGTTGCTGCGCCAACAGCCGCATAAACTGACATGTTGCATAACGCGATATGCGGATTAACGCCGGCCAAGCCAAGCCAACCGCCTCTCGGGCATCATTCCGAGACACAATCACCGTCGTCGCAGGGCGGCTGTCCCCCTTGTAGTGACCGCAGCTGCAAGACGGATGAGCAAAATCGTGCGAACCGAGGTGTCAAGAACTCTGAAATGACCTCTGCTTCGACTTGCCGAACTTTTTCTTTGAGGATCCTAACGTGCTCACCATTATATTCTTCACTTACGTTTTCGGAATCTACCGAAGCTCGAAGCTTACTCGGACCTTTTCCACACTGGGGTGATTTGAGTCCTTTCGATCCCATCTTTGAAAGCCTCGTCCATGGCCGCCTTCAACATCAGTGTGGTTCATCAGCAAAACCAAGCGTCGGTTTCGGAAAAGCTCCGCAATTTCGCAGATGTCGTTTTATCTGATTTACCCGCCGGCGTTACCGATGTCACCCAACAATGGGACCGCGATGGAAATTTACAGTTTGCCTTGAAGGCAATGGGGATGCAATTAAACGGAACGATGGAAGTCAAATCCGAACAGGTTGTCATCGTGGGTACGATGCCCTTTGCCGCCCTTCCCTTCCGGGGCGCAATTGAAAGCCAAATCAGGGAACGAGTCGCGAAAGCGTTGGCCTAGAGCGTTTTTCGACTCAGCGCGTTGTTATTTGGCCGCGCGAGATTACGAATCAGCCCAATCTTCTCAAGAATCGCTAACGAAATATAAGTCACATCAACTTCCCACCAGCGATGTCCGTGCTGCGCTGATCGCGGGTCGGCGTGGTGGTTATTGTGCCAACCTTCGCCGTTGGTCAGCAACGCGAATACCCAGTTGTTGCGGCTGTCTTCGCGCGTTTCGTAGTTGCGGTATCCCCACATGTGGGCCGCGCTGTTGATCGCCCAGGTTACATGCCAAGTGTACACCGTTCGCATGATCACCCCCCAAAAGAACACCTGAGCGGTAATCTGTACCACCCCTGCGGTCGTTGATGCCAACATCAAACCGGCGATCACGCCTGCGATCGTAAATGGAATCGTGTGCAAGATGTAAACCCACACCCAGTTGATCCCCTTGGTCAGCCACATATAGTATTTGTCCTTCATCAAATCGCGGCAGTAGCGATCGTATGCCGCCACCGTGCTTAGTTCACGATTCTCAACGAACATCCATCCCATATGCGACCAGTACGCACTCACCCGGGGGGTATGCGGATCGGGTTGATGGTCGGAGTGCTGGTGGTGGACGCGATGTACTAACACCCACCGCGCCGGTGAATCTTGTAAACTGCAGACACCTAAAGTCGCCAACAGATACTCAAACCACTTGGGACAGTCAAACCCTCGATGCGTCAGCAACCGGTGATAGCCGGCTCCAATTCCCATCGACGTGAAAATATAATTTCCAATGGGTAAAAACAGCACGCCCCACCAAGAGAAAAAATAGCTTGTGAACATCAACGGAATGACTAAGTGAAATGCGGCAACAGGCACCACGTACTCCCAAATGATGCGGCTTTTTTCGTCAACCATCTCCGGCCGAGGGATGTGTTTGGCGCGCGGTTCACTGGAACATGAATGCGCATGGTGGTCTTTGGCTTGCTGATCGCGTTGGGCGCCGGTAACGTCTTGACCTGTCGCGGTGGATGGTAGTTTGTCCTGTTTAACGTCGGTGGCCATAATATTTTCTGTCGATTTAAAGAAATTGCTTGGGAAGAAATTGCTTGGGTGCAGTCGCTGGCAATCGCCTCCGCCCCGTCACCGGTTTTCGTCGCGTTTTGATCTTAGGGTCGTTGGATTCGCCAGCTGGATTGGCCAGAATTCAGGCGGGTCGCACCCCCCGGGCAATCGCCCATAGGGCTGACCTGAACAACACGAATCTCTAACTCGAGCGAACCGCTAGTTTAATACCCAACCGGGAACCTTCAAACGCCAAAACAATGGCCCCGCAGTTGCAAATTTGTCGCGATGTTGACTTTGAATATCTGGGGATTAGAGTCAGCACCAACAATTGACGTCAGTGGCGGCATGGTAGCCTTTGCCAATTACGTAATTTACAGCACGGAGAGTGATCCAAGGATTCCTCTTAACCCCAAGCTTTCTGTGATACTTTGGGGTTTAGCCTAAAGTCCGGGTAAGAAACGGCCGGCCCGAGAAGACTAATAGCAGGGCGATGAGATTCCAAGAGGAAGTTTTACAATGAACACTAAATCACTTTCCACGTTGGCCATGTTAGCCGGTGCGATGACCTTCGGTTTGATCTCCGCACAAGGTCTCGGGTCAAACGTGAATCCCACCGGAGGGAAAGCCCCCTCCGCCTTTGACGGCATCGTCACTCCGGACGATCCACCTGAAGGCCCCCTTCGCCGGGGAGATGAAGTTCGAAACTGTAACCTTAAAAGCCGGATGTTTTTGGTGCATCGAGGCAGTCTTTCAGAAAATTCGAGTCGAGGCGTCCAATCGGTGGCGTCGGGCTACATGGGCGGACAGATCATCGCCCCTATCTACGAACAAATCTGCACCGTGAAGTGGGCACTGCCAATTGGTGATCCCGCCGAAGTTAAAAAAGTTGCAATCCGCCTTCGCCGACAGGCTTAGCAACCAGTAAACAATCAGTTGAGCCATCAGTAAGATAAGCAGGAATCGTACGGCCCCGCGGCGCCACAACCTCGGTTGAAATTTGAGGTTCGGGTTTTACTGCTTGGACGTATGCTGCTTGGACGTACGACGTTGGCTTACAGAATGAATCGGCTGAGATCTTCGTCTTGGGAAATTTCTCCCAACCGCTGATGCACATACGCGGCGTTGATCACCACCTTGCCCTTGCCCATGTCCGGGGCTTCGAAGCTCAACTGTTCCAGCAACCGCTCCAACATCGTGTAAAGCCGGCGGGCTCCGATGTTCATTGTCGTTTCGTTGACCCGGCACGCAACGTCGGCCAGCGCTTCAATCCCGTCTTCGGCGAACACTAATTCGACGCCCTCAGTGTACAGCAACTGGCTGTATTGTTTAGTCAAACTGTTGGCCGGTTCGGTGAGGATGCGAACAAAATCGGCTTTCGTCAAATCGTTGAGCTCGACTCGGATGGGAAATCGCCCCTGTAATTCCGGCATCAATTCGCTGGGCTGGTTTTTGTGAAAGGCTCCGGCGGCGACAAACAGAATATGATCGGTCTTGATGTAGCCATGCTTCGTTTTCACCGTGGTGCCTTCAACGATCGGCAATAGATCGCGCTGCACCCCCTGACGAGAAACATCAGCCGATTTCCCTTCGGTTGCCACCACTTTATCGATTTCATCAAGAAAAATGATGCCGTAGTTTTCGGCGACGTCGATCGCATTTTCGTTGATCTTTTCATCGTCGAGCAAACTATCGGCCTTCTGATCGAATATCACTTGCCGCGCTCGGGCGACCGACACCGATCGTTTAAGCTGATTGGTCGGCAGAATCTTCTCCATCATGCCTTGGAAATCGACATCCATCTGCTCGATGTTCATCCCCCCCATCATGATCGGAGAAGACTTTTGTTCGGTAATGATCTCAACAGTCCGATCTTCCAATTTCCCGTCATCTAACATCTTCCTCATTTTGCTGCGAGTGCGTTGGTAAGACGCTTCGGCTTCGTCGCGTTTTTTTTGGGACGCAGGGGAGACCATCGCGCAGTCATCAAAATTGCCTGCATTCAACGCATCATCATCATCATCATCGTCATCGTCATCTAAAAAATCGTCTTCAGCGAAACGGGTCGCCGGCCGGGGGCAGAGCATATCCAGCAGTTCTTCGCGCGTCTTTTGATTGGCTTGGTCTTTGACTTTTTCCTTCTCAAAACGACGAACGAGGTCGATCGAATTATCAACCAGTTCGCGCACCATCGATTCGACGTCACGGCCGTAGTATCCGACTTCGGTGTATTTGGTGGCTTCAACTTTGATGAACGGCGCGTTGGTTAGTTTTGCCAACCGCCGCGCGATCTCGGTTTTCCCGACACCGGTAGATCCGATCATCATAATGTTTTTAGGAGAAACCTCGCCCCGCATTTCCTCTGACAGTTGCTGCCGCCGCCAACGGTTTCGAACCGCAATGGCAACGGCGCGTTTGGCATCGGATTGACCAACAATATGTTCGTCCAACGCCGCCACAATTTCGCTGGGCTTCATTGGCGTCGCTAAAGACGGAGAATGATCAGGAGCTTGGTTGGATGACATAGCGTTAAAATACCTTGGGTGAAGTTTGCAGGTCAATCAATCCAATGCCCTGCTGGCCTCCGTACAAAAAACGTAGCTCCGGCAAAAGTGCCGAGGCAACGATATATTACTCTACGTGGAATTATCGGGGAACCGTCCGGACATGATCTTCAAGCCGACACCACGATAAATGCCAGTTTCGTTCGCGGTAGTTTCTCTGATTGCTGTTAACGCTCGGTTTGTCGGCGTCGCAATGACGCAGTCGGCATCCCAGCCAAAAGCGGGGCCAAAGCTGACGACTCCGGAGCGGCCGTTGCCGCTAATGAGGAAGATCAGATTGACGTTTCTTCCGCCGTTGATGGGAAACGGTTGGGGTTGCGGGAAAGCAAAATCAATCAGCTCATCTTCATTAAAAACGGACACGACATAGCGCAGATACACCAGAGAGGCAAAGGTAGTTTCAGAAACGAAACGCCCGGTAATGGAACGAAGAACCCCGTCAACAATTCCACTCGGTTGTTGATGTTTTGAGAATTAAAGAAGACGTTATCGTCATCCCAGTGCCCCAGCGCGGTTCCGGGACCGCCCTCCTGTTCAATGGGCACAAACGCCACCTACGGACGGTTAAAGCGCGCTTCTTGGGCGAACGTTCGGCGCGCGTTGATTCCATGGTATTCTCGTGCAATGGTGTTGCTGTAGCCAAGCCCGCGACTTTCTCCAAACGGTTCGCCTTCTTAAAAGGCTTTGATTATCACGGGCGTTAATGCACCTGCGAAGGTACTGAAGTCAAGATCAATGATCTCTGAATTCGCCCTCGGCGCAGCGAAAGTAAGGATCGAGTAACTTTCATCTCAATAGATCTCCCACCACGAATGCTGTTTAAAAAGTGGAACTTAACCGCTTCCTCAGCCTCCCTGTGTATCGGATCAGCAAGCAGCAGTACTCTCGTTTTGTCATTTTACGGAAATCGGCTATAAGCCGCTGCCGGCGGGGAACTTACTTTAAAAACAACGGTCTTGGCATTCTGGGGGAAACAGGCGGCCCCGGTATAACCGTTTTTTCAGGAAAGACTAATATGTTCTGCAAAATCTGGATTTCTTATTCAACCCTTACAAACCAACATCCGATATCTGGCAGTAAGCGGATGTCTCTCAGATGATCTGAGGGACCATG
The DNA here is from genome assembly GCA_937944405.1 of uncultured Pirellulaceae bacterium. Lineage (GTDB taxonomy): Bacteria > Planctomycetota > Planctomycetia > Pirellulales > Pirellulaceae > Mariniblastus. The sequence goes on along the minus strand of CALDYR010000057.1, from coordinate 6,604 downwards.
AAACTGCACGAGCGGGAACAAAAGCAATGGTCTTCAAAAATATTAAAATCGCGGGTGCTCTGTTGGCTGTGTTAGCCTCGGCCGTTTCGGCCCACGCACAAATCAACCTCCCGTCAGCCGAATTCGAACATCGGCCATTGGAGACGCCGTCTTCAAGTCGGCCATTTGCTTCGCCCGGGGTGTTCGACTACGACGCGCAGGTTTTCGCCCCCTTCGAATTTACCAATGACGAAGAAAAAGATCCTAACACTGGATTCTTTTTGACCTTCGACAAAACTTACACCAGCGTTTCGCGGTCGGGTTCCGAAGGCACGAACAGCTCCGCTCAATCCTCTGGCAACCATTACCTATGGGGAACGCGGTTCGAAGGCGGTTGGATCAACGATTCGGACGACGGCTGGCTTCTGGGATACCAGAACAGCGAAGGCGTGTTTTTCACCAACGGTCAAGATGTCAACGTCGCCAACCCAGCTTTGGTGGAGAACCGATTCGCCACCTTCGAAATCAACCGGGTCTTCCGTCAGCAGTTGAGTCGGGGTGGATACTTTGAACCCTACATCGGTGCCCAGTACTTGAACTTCAACGATAAAACGATTCAGGATCTTCCGGCCACGGTCAATTTAGTCAACGGAGCCAATCGTTTTCGGCAAGAGGTTGACAACAACGCTTTTGGTATTCACGCCGGAGCACGGTTCAACAAGCGATCCGGTCGATGGAGATTTACGACTGACGGTGCAATCGCGGCAACCTACAACCAGCAAAGTTTTTTCGCGACCGATATCTTTACCAGCGCAGCGGCAACGACGGTCAATGAAACCAACGCCAGCGAACAGTCTTTCGTCCCCGTGTTGGACCTGCAGTTCGAAGCCGCTTACAACATCAGTCGCGACATTTCGCTGCGGGCCGGCGTCCAAGCATTGTGGGCTTTTGAAGGGGTCGCTCGGGCCAACACCCTTCCCGATTCGCTCAACCCCAACTCAACGCTCGGTCCCGGCGGTCCCGGAGGCGGGCTAAACAGTCAAGACTATATCGCCGCCGGATTCATATTCGGTATAGAATGGAAAAGATAAACATTTTGTTATGCCCAGAGATCACACCAATGGAAAAGCCACCGAAGAATCGGTGGCTTTTTTTATGTCGTTCTAAACGTTTGTATATCCAAGAGAATAATCAATTGTCGAGGTGGGATCCGCCAGAATTCCCCAAAGCAAAGGAGTTATGGCGAATCCCACCACGAAACAAAACGCTAATTTTTCACAACGTGATAAATCGTTGTTAACGGGTTATCTTCCGAACAATGCACGAAAGAAACCGCGTCGGCGCTGAGGCTGTGCCTCTGCTTCTGCCTGTGGTTGGCAGCAGCACGGATCCTCAGCAGGAGCAGAACACTCAACCGGTGCTGGCGAATGAGTTGCGACCGGTGCAGATGCTCCACAACCGCAATCAGCTACAGGGCTTTCCTGAACAAAACCACCACCAGAAATCACGGTACCACCGTAAGCTGGTTGAGATTGGATGACTTGGCCATTGATAACCGAAGACGGCTCGACCACGGTGCCTTGGATGCTGCTACGAGTCGCTGATCCGCCGACCGCATTACCGACTGCATTGCCGACCGCACCACGCGTTGTGGATCCACTTTGGAAAACAACAGGTTGGATCGTGGCAGCACCTTCCTCATCCAGTACCGATGTGATTGACGCTTGGCCGTCAACTTCGATAGAAACCGGTGCCGCTAGTGCATCGGGGGCAATTTCAACCGAATCTTGAGCCAAGGTTGTATTCGCAAAAAGGGCGACCAAGGTGAGGACAATAGTGAACTTCATCTAACATCTCCTAAAAAGTTTGGGGGGTTCTTAAGTTGGGCGGAATCGCCACGGTTTCAGTAGATTTGATTTTAGCAAGCACCGCGTCTTCTTCATACAACCCATGCGATGACAACGCAGCAGTAGACGGACTCAAATTGGAGAAAAGCACTGCATACCGGAAAAGCCAGCCCTGCTTCCAGACGTTTTGTCACAAGCTGCGAAAAATAGAGCGTTTACAAAAGCAACAATGCGTTAAAATGGCACAAATGCTTCTCTACATTTTTCGCATTTTTTTCCTTACCCCAAACACATTTGCCGCGCGCTCTTCCCTGAACTGTTATCAAATTCGACAGGGGCTTTCCGTCGCAAAGCGCTTCCGTGTTCAGTTCCAAACGCGTAAAATAACGTGAGCGCGGGGATCTAAATGCCGTTTTACTTACTCCATTGGAGGTTTTGCAATCGACGCTCTCTCTGAAACATTCGACCGCGCACAACTGGGCGCCGTTGCTATCTTGCTGGCCGATTTATGGTTGCGCGAACTGACCGCCGAACGCGTTGAAGAATTGTCTGTTCCCGACACCGCAGTTGCACTTCGGTCACTGCCGCTGGAGTTGCCTCAAATCGACGACAACCTCGAAGAAAACCTGCTGGAACTGCAAATCGATTATTGCCAGTTGCTCGTTGGGCCCAAAAATCACATTTCGCCTGTGGAATCGGTGTGGACCAGTCAGCAATACCAATCAGCATCAGTCGACGAAATGAAATCCTTCTTTGAGGTGCTACCCCAGTACCATGCGCCTGATAGATTCCACGATCACATCGGGGTGCAGTTGGACTTCGCCGGTCATTTGCTCAAATCAGCCGCCCCAACAGGACAGAATCACGACAGCATTGATGACATCCTGCGCGTTTTTGTCGACAACCGGCTTGCGTGGACCGCTCCCTTTCTGCAAAAGGTTAAACATCAATCGCAAACGACTTTCTACCGCCAACTGGCAGATGCGACGGGACACTGGTTGAGCTTTTGCAAACCGTAGTAAACTTCTTTTTAATTTTGTTCGGGTTGAATTCGCCGAACGCCCATCCCAGGCGGACGCTTCGTTTCTTCACATTCCACGAATTGCACCGACCAGCGATCAGAGTGGTCTTGGGCGGTGGCTAAGTTTTTTCCCGTTTCGATTTCATTTTCTTTCTTGATCCGCCAAAATGCAAAAGTTATTTCGCGCGTGTGTTTTTGTTTCACTTTCGATCCCACTGTTCGTTTTGTCCGCACCGGCGTCCGCCCAACAGCCATCTACGTCTGAATCGGCGGGGACCGGTTTAAGCCACAAGAGTGCGGAAACCGGCAATGGAACCACCGAGCGTCATTTCCAGTTCAACTACGGTGCAAGAATCGCGGACCTGCCGCCGGGCGCTCATGTAAAAGTCTGGATTCCGATCGCCGAAACCAACCAGCAGCAAACGGTGAAGCTCAATAATTCGTCCACCCCGGGGACGCTGAAATTGAATCGCGACGTAGAACACCGAAACCAAATCGGCAGCTTTGAATTCGTTGCCGACGGGAAGACGAGTCCGAAATTTGCGCTCAACTACGCCGTCAAACGCCGGCCGGCACGGCCCTATCCCGACCGGTCTTCGGAGGCCCCGACCAGCGCTTCTAATGACCGCTACTTAAAATCCAATCGCACTGTCCCGGTGACGGGAAAACCCATCGCCCTGATCAAGGGTCTGGCGTTACCCGCAAACAGCATGAAAAAAGCACGTACGTTATACGATGTCGTGTTCGAACACATGGACTACGATAAATCGAAACCGGGGTACGGAAACGGCGATTCAGTGTGGGCCTGTGACAGCAGAACCGGCAACTGCACCGACTTCCACAGTTTATTTATCTCGCTGTCCCGAAATCAGAATTTAGCCGCTAAGTTTGAAATTGGCTTTCCAATCCCCACCGATGCAGCCGCTGGCAAAATTGGTGGATACCATTGCTGGGCTTGGTTCTTATCCCCCGAAGATGGCTGGGTACCGGTCGATATCTCCGAAGCCGATAAACACCCGGAGCTAAAAGATCGTTTGTTCGGTTTCCTTCCTGCTGACAGAGTCGCTTTTTCGACCGGTAGGGACATCGTTTTAGTTCCCCCGTCACAGGCTCCGCCGCAGAATTTTTTTGTCTACCCACATGTCGAAGTCGATCGAAAGACTTGGCCTAAAGACAAAATAGAACTCGACTTCTCATTTAAAGATCTATAAAACCGCGGCAACAATCTGGGAAAGTGCCCCCGGCGGAGCTTGTCGATGGCATCTATATTTTCGGGTGAGCCCAGTTTTTCACTGACAGGAAGTGTTAAAATAGTGAAAATACGCCCCATGCGAGGACCGCACAAACCTTTCGCCCGGTAGCAATCCTGCTTATTATTCCGGAACGAGCGACCGATTCAAATTTGCAGACACTCGATGCGCACGCAAAGAGTCAGAAATTTCGGTCTGGAGGTGTTCCCCGTGAGGAAGTTTTCAATTTTAACCGCTGCTGCCGTTGCGATATCGGCAGTTTTACCAGCCTCTGTTTGTACCGCTCAGTGGCCAGGCACGACACGCGGGAAAGACCACAAACACACTTTGGAAATTGGCGGCTTAGCTTACGACCGCCCCGGCGTCGACAGCGACGCCCCGTTGATCAGCGATGCCGAAACCGGAGTATCGCTGTTCGACGCTGGAGACGCGACTTCGGTGGGTGGTGCAGCGGGATTGGATATCAAGTACCAGTTCGAAAGCCGCGGAGGTCGCACGCTGAGGTTTCGTTCAATCATCGCTGATTTTGACACCAGCAGCGAGATCAACGGTCCTGCGGGACTGGCGTCGCCGTTGTTGGACGGCGCGACTACCAACCGCATTCAATACGATTACGACTCACGATTGTTGGGTTTTGAACTGATGTCTGCCCGGCAGATTGCTCCGGGGGTCACCTTCTTCGCCGGTCCGCGTTACCTTTCGATTCGCGAAGAAGTCCGCACGCAGGTCGATGGCACGTTCGATTTTATGGACGGCCTTCCGCCGGTTCCGTCTACCGATTTGACTAACCTTGCGGCAGACAACGGTTTGATCGGACTTCAAGCGGGGCTTGAAATCAACATGCCCGTTTCGCAGTACTTTCATGTCGAAGGATTCATTCGCGGCGGTGGGTACTATAACCCAACCGAAGTTGGGCAAAGCACGCAAACCATCGCCGGCGGTCAATTCGTCAATCCTCCATTACTGGGCGATCGCAACACGAAGTCAACAGGATCGTTTTTGGGTGAAGTCGGCGGCCGTCTATTTGTGGATTTTATCCCTGACGCGGTATCCGGATATGTTGGCTACGAAGCGACGTGGATTGATGGCATCGCGCTGGCACCGGCGCAACTGGTCGCCGCCCCTGGAGTCGTTGACACCGCCAACACACTGTTCTATCAGGCGGTCACCTTTGGCGTGCAGATGCAGTTTTAGGGTAGGTTTGGCTGTTGCAATCCGGTCGAGATGTCACGTGACGGTCGAGATGCCACCGGTCGGGGAAGATTTGCCTCCAACGGCTTCGGAGAGCACTCGCCCGGCAAATACAACACGGTCGCTTGTTTGGTCGCCGAAGTCTTGCTGACGTTTATGTTTCTGTTTATCAGTTTAGGAAGCACTGATCATCGAGCACCAACAAAATTTGCTCTCATCGCAATCAGATTCGGATTGCTCCTGATTCACCTCATTGGAATTCCAGTCACGAATCTTTCGCTCGTCCCGGCGCGCTCAACAGGCCGCGCAGCCGCCAAGCAATTCCCGCTTACACCGGGTAAAGGTTGACGGTTGATCCACATAGGCAGCCAAATTCACAAAACGAATCAAAAAACCTTGACACTTTGTTATGGAGTTCTGCCGCAAGAATGATAAGTTACAACACCTGAGAACTTTGACGAACTTCACGGCAAGCCGACTTGCAAATCCCAAGGCTAACGAATCGACAACGCCTATTCCATTGATAAGCGGTGCGAGCCTTTTGCTTCTCCTCATTTGCGGCGATCCGTAGCACCGCCCTCTTTGAAACACTCGTAATGCTTGTCCGATTCTTAACTTCCAACGCTCTACAGATCGCAGCGCCAGCGAAAGTTAATCTGTATCTTGAATTGCTTGGCAAACGTCCCGACGGTTTTCACGAACTTGAGACGATCATGACGACCGTCTCGCTATTCGATCAGCTACATTTTAAAACCAATTCAACAGGTTCGGTGCGGCTTCGGATTCAGATGGCAGCCTCCGCTCCCGCCGCCTCTGGGGTGTCTGGGGGATCGTCCGAACAACAGATCCCCACTGATCAACGTAACTTGGTCGTGAAGTCGTTGCGATTATTACAAAAAATGGCCGCTCAAAGAGACGAATAGATTACAACTTGAAAGTTTCAAATAATAGGTAGATTCTCAGTTTAACTGAGAATCTACCTATTATTTCAGCAGTAATACACCTGGATTACAACTTGAAACTGAGAATCTACCTATGTTTTCAGCAGTAATACACCTGGATTACAACTTGAAACTGAGAATCTACCTATTATTTCAGCAGTAATACACCTGGATTACAACTTGAAACTGAGGAAGGGCATGTTTTGTTTGAGGGAACGAAGGGAAAATAGAATATCTTTAAATTTTTGGACCACTGACACCGAACCGGACCTATTTCGGTCAATGATAAGATTTCCACTTGGGCTACGACGGGACACTACATAACACAATTACAGTATTGGCGCCATTTAGCTAGATAATTTGCGCCTTTTTTTT
>CALDYR010000056.1 GCA_937944405.1 uncultured Pirellulaceae bacterium | reverse complement strand
ATCTATCAGGACCGCATCATCAAGCAATAAAGTTGCCTTCAATAACGTTGCCAGCGATCACGCTGGCGAGCAATACAATCAACGCTTCTAGCTTCTAATTGACTCGTCCCGGAGTCTAGTGGCCGGCTTGGAAATCGATAGTGAGATTGGCCAGAATTCACGATGGCAATGTTTGTTGGAATTCGCGCGCCCACTAAATTCACTGGAAGAAGCGCGCTTGGGGGGCGCTCGGTGCCACGAAGTTCCCGGAAGAACCATTTAATTCAATCGCGGATTGGTGGCTGTTGATTTGGTCCTCATTGCAGGTGATTTGGTCCTCACTTCGATCACCTGATCATCCGCAATCGCAAACACGCGATCGGTCGCCGACGGTTTAATCTTCATTGTACCGGTGAATTCACCAAAAGCAGGCAGTACACCGACCCGCGGGCCGAAATAGAAGCACGGAATTTTGGCCAACAAATCACCGGCGCCTACAACTTTAACCGCTGGGTGCAGGTGCCCGGCAAGGCAGTACGTCCCCGCCGGAACGCGCGTCTCTGGAAAGTGACACAACGCCAGACCGCCAATTAACAGTGGTTCTTGAACAACGGACAAATTCAACTGTTCGAAGAGGGCTGTTTGACCTCGGTCATGATTTCCCATGATCAACGTCATTTCGATGTGCCAATACGTTTTTCGCCATTGTATCAACTCCGAAATAAAATCCGTTTGGTGACGCGCATAAGAATGCACGAAGTCACCCAGAAAATATATCTTTGTGGCCCCGGTTTGAGCAAGGTTAGCGCTGATCCGGTTTAGCATGACATCGGTGGTCCCCGTTGGCACTGGGATACCGCGATTGCGAAACGTAGCGGCTTTTCCAAAGTGAGTGTCCGCTAACACAAGCGCTTGCTGCGCCTCCCAGAACATCGTTTTATCAGCCATCAACAAAAACGAATGATCTGCAATTTGAAAACGTTGCTGCGAAATGATTTTGCTCCGCCAATCAATGAGGGTCTTTATGGAATTTAGTAATTTCAAACCGTCCTATGGTTTGGCAGGCCTCTAAACACGGCCCGATTCGCCAGCACCAACCTCAATACACCAACCTCAATACAACACCAATTTGTCTTTCTAACGAATCGCGCTGTGGCAATTGATTTTCGGGCGGCATTAAGTGCTGGGAGAACCCTAACCGTCTTGCTGGTCTACCGCTGCCTCTAGCGATTTTTGCATGCGTTCAATTCTGTCAGATAACTTTTCACTGGTCAAACGGTCACGCAGTTGATCCACGATCAGCGGGAATGCCAGCGGTGTTGGACGCACTAGTTTTTGTACGACCAATTCAGAACGTTCCAGCCTGGCCAATGTCTGAGTTAGCCGCGTCTGTTCCAATTTCTGTTCAAGCACTTCGCGTTGGGCTTGTTTCAGTAGAAGATTATTGGGATCGTACTGCACGAAGACATCGTAAAACATATTACTGGAGGCTTGGGTATGTCGCGCGGTGGGACGCTTTTGCCCCGGATACCCCTGCTTGATTAACCCCGCCACGGCCGCAATCTCTCGAAACTGGCGTTTGGTCATCTCCGATGCGTTTAGGCTCGCCGCGATATCCTCCGCGATACTTGCCGGAGAAAGTAAACCGCAATCAATCGCCGCCAACAACGGTGCTTCAGTAGGCGATCCCAACACGATACCGTAATCGTTCATCGCCATTGAAAACGAAATTGGTTCCATTTGAGACATGCGATAGGCCATCAGCGCGGCCAGCCCTTCGTGTACCAACCGACCGGCGAACGGGTAGAAAAACAAATGATAACCGTCACGGTCTTTCAGCGTTTCCACCAAAAACTGGTCCATGCTGGGCACGATGGACCAATCACTTTGAACCTTTAGGATCGGTTCAATGGCTTTCATTTCTGGCGATTTCAATCGTCCCGCACAAGCCTGTTCCAGCTTCAGCCGAAACGCTTCGGCCAATTCATTCGACAGCGGCATTCTCCCACCCGCCCAACGAGGCACCGTTGTCGATTTTCCTCTCGCTTTTTTTACCCAAGCGGCGTTGTCGTGGATCTTCACTAATTCCAACAGCTTCCCTCCCAACCGAAACCTATCGCCCGGCGAGATTCGCGCGATAAAAGACTCTTCCACACTGCCTAACGTTCCACCCTTTTCATACTTCACCCTTACCGAGGCGTCACTGACGATCGTTCCCATCGAAATTCGGTGTTCCCGCATTACTTTTTTGTCGCCAACCACAAAACGGTCGTTCACTAATTCGATCCGTCGGAAATCCGGATACGCGCGTAACGTTTCACCGCCGCGCACTGCAAAATCCAACACCCATTGCCACTGCTGTTGGGTCAGAAAACGGTACGCCATCGTTGTTCGGACTTCAGCCAATAACTCTTCGGCTAAAAAACCGCCTCCCATCGCGACGGTCACAACGTGTTGTGCAAGAACATCTAGTGAATTCTTTAGCGGGACGCGGCTTTCGATTTGGCCGTCGGCAATTGCATCCCGCAGCGCTGCTAATTCGACCAATTCCAAAGCGTGGGTTGGGACAAAGGTTACCTTGCTGGGTTTATTGGGCTGATGCCCTGACCGACCGGCGCGTTGAATCAAACGCGCATTACCTTTGGGGCTTCCGATTTGTATAACATGGTCGACAACCGAAAAATCGACACCCAAATCTAAACTCGATGTGCAGACGCAACATTTCAGCTCGCCGGCTCGCAAACGATCCTCGATCCACTGTCGCACATCTCGATCGACCGACCCATGATGCACCGCAATCTGCCCGGCAAGTTCAGGCATCAAATACAGCAGCGTGTGGTACCAAATTTCAGTTTGCGAACGCGTGTTGGTGAAAATAAGCGTACTTTCAAACCCTTTAAGCACATCGACGACTTGCTGCCCCAGACGCGTCCCGATATGCCCCGCCCAAGGAAATCGATCCATATTCGCCGGAATAAGTGATTTAATCTCGATCTTCTTTTTCATGCTGCTGCGAATCATCGAACTGCGGTCGATGCCATCGTTGCCGACAAGCGTTTCGAGGGCTTGGTCGAGGTTTCCGATCGTCGCGGACACGCCCCACAGCCTGACTTCCGGTTTCAGTCTCCTGACACGGGCGAGCGCCAATTCGGTCTGGACACCGCGCTTTGTTCCCAGCAATTCATGCCATTCGTCGACGACAATACACCGCAGGTCAGAAAACCGTTCTAGGGTATCAGCGCGCGAAAGCAAAAGTGAAAAACTCTCAGGCGTCGTGATCAAAACATCGGGCAGCGTCTTACGCTGCTGGTTTCGAATCGCGGCCGATGTATCGCCGGTTCGTTTTTCAATCAACCAAGGCAGACCGAGACTTTCAACAGTCGCCTTGAGACTGCTTTCGGTGTCGGTCGCGAGCGCTCTAAGAGGAGTAATCCACAGCACCCTCAATCGGCTGCCCTGAGGACGTTTGATGCGCGGCGCGGTTACTCTTTTGGTTCGGTTCAAACGACGCAGCGACCGTTCCATCGTTGCATTTGAATTCCCCAGATCAGCCACACCGGCGGTTACAGAATCGATCGAATTTGACCGCAGCGTTAATTCAAAATCGTCCGGTCCCAAGGCATCAATGGATTCAAACAGCGCCCGATCGTTGGCAATGGCTTCGATCACGGGGCCAAGAAAAACAGAAAGCGTTTTTCCCATTCCGGTAGGCGCATGGACCAAACCGTGATTACCCGCCAGGTAAGCCTTCCACGTTTCGCGCTGAAACTTAAACGGACTGCGGCCGGTGTTCTTCATCCATCTTGCAACCGCGGTGAGCGCTTTTTTAGATTTGTTGTTCAAGAAAACCGTTCCACTACATATATTTCAATTTCGGGCGATAACCTCACTGCCGTCAAGGGAAACAAAAGCTGACATGAAGTTCCCAACGCCGCGCTTTGACGACTTTCCGAACCCCAGAACTTCCCGCCCCCACTGGGTTTAGCAGATTTAAATACGAGCGCTGTTCAGACCGACCACTTAGGCCAATCCCCAAACAACCTCGGACTGACGTGAATGCTGGCGAATCCAGCCACCCGAAAATTAAGCGGTGACAAAACACGAAGATAACGCGAATTTTCAGACTCGTAAAACATAGGCACGGGAGCAAACGCTTCCCAGAAAATTTTGAATGAACTAGAATCTTGCGATGCTCTGATGGCACCTCCAGCTAAAATGAAGCTTGCATTCCCACCTCTCGATTCTTCCGATCGACTTTCATGGATCCCAATCAAACTAATCCGGATTTCGAACTCACGCAATTACTGCACCGCTGTCGCTGCGGCAATGACCTCATATTAAAACAGAACGTCGACGTTGTGTGCGAGCACTGCGGCACGAAGATCGCCGCCCAAACGATTGAATTCGACACCGGTGCGACGGTTTCATTGGCTGACTTCCATTGTGACCCCAACAGTATGTCCAATGCGGATTCGGCGGTATCGTCGGACGATGCGTTCGAACTGGTGGGGGTCGACCCTTTGATTGGCCAGTACTTCGGCCACTTCAAAATCATCAATCGAATCGGTCGCGGGGGCATGGGGTACGTCTATCGCGCTGTCGACATGTCGTTACGGCGGTTCGTTGCGGTGAAGGTGCTGAAAAGTGGAACGGGTTGGACTAACCAATCCAGCGCCGATCACGAAGTCGAACTACTGCTCCAAGAGGCCGTTTCCCAAGCGCGCGTCAATCATCCCAACGTGGTCACCATTTTCTACGTTGGCAAAGAACAAAACGAACCCTTTCTGGCGATGGAGTTAGTGCGTGGGCGACCGTTGAGCGACCACATCGAATCAGAGTCGATCGAATTCCCAAAGATTGTCGCAATCGGTTTACAGATCTCTCACGCTCTAAAATTTGCTCAGCAGTTGGACATCATTCATGGCGATATCAAACCGTCGAACCTTCTAATACAGGACGACGACACGGTGAAACTCTCTGATTTTGGGATGGCGCGGCGCGAATCCAAGGCCGCTGATGCAAACCACGGCGGCACCCCCAACTACCTGGCCCCCGAACTGATCGGCGGCGGCGACACGTCGATTCTATCGGATATCTATGCCCTCGGGGTGACGCTTTACGAGATGACCTTCGGTGTTTTGCCAGTAAAATTGCGCGGCCGCAAGCCGGCAGATTGGACAGTGGATCATTATCGGAACTTAGTCGCCTACCCGACGCCTTGGCCCGAACACTTACCCGAAAATTGGAAAAGCATGCTCCAGCGGATGCTGCAGAAGGATCCCAGCCAGCGATACCAGACGTACGATGAATTGATCGGCGATCTAAGAACGGTGGAAGCGCTTTCGACCATTAAAGCCAAACGAGTTCCACGCCTATTGGCAGGTTTGTTTGACTATCTTTCGGTGTTATTGGTCGCTGCGGCGATTCAGTTCCTGTTGTTTAACGTCCTTCGTTTGCGTGACCACACTGAGAATTTAGCCATCGTATTTGTTGTGTCTTTAGCCAACCTTTTGCCGATTCTTCTCTATTCAGTGATTATCTTTTTCTTCCGACAGTCGGTCGGGCGAAATTTGCTTTATCTCCGGGTCGTCAATCGCTACGGCGTCCGGCCAAGCCGCCGCACCATGTTGACCCGTAGTTTTGTGAGGATGGGTTTTGTCTGGCTGCTGATCGGCAGCATGGTGTTCGACAAACAAGATACAGGTTGGGCCGAAACGATGCGCGCCGTGTTAGCCGGAGCCGCGATCGCGTTTCTGATTTTGCAAATCACCGTGCTACTGTTTAATCGCAACCACCGCACGATCCAAGACATGGTCTACCACACCGACGTGGTGCTGGACACGTAAACGCGGTTCAATACTCCAGTCGGTTTTCGTCTTACCGCTATGTAAATAGAAAAAACGCTAAATCGCGTTAACACCAAATCGCTTTAACACCAAATCGCTTTAACGCCAAATCGTCCTAACGCCAAATCGTCCTAACACCAAATCGCATTTACGAAAAAACGCATTTACGAAAAACCCGTCAGCACGATGCAGCCAAGCGTTTGGCTGGCCGCGATGGTCAGGGGCAAGGTGATCAGCACGGATAATATCATCAGCGCTGACGGGTAAGCATCCCCAACGCAGTTAACATGCCAAACCGGGCCACGACACTGGCGCTACTGTTTTGGCACTGTTTTCTTTGGCCCCCCACGCTCAACATCTGTTTGCCGGGGAAGCCTCTGAATTTTCCGAGTTGTTTCATTGAGCTACACCGCGCCGCGCGTCCTTGCAGCAAAAACGAACACAATTTGGTATAACTATCCCTTTGAGCGCGGTAAACGCAGCCTGCCGTTACCATGCAACCGCGCTCCCCCCCAAGAGCGCCAGACAGGCTGGACGCAGCCCCTACTAAACTGCCGCCGATTTTTATGAATTTGGACAACGTTGCCGACCAACCTGCCGTCATCGTGTCGGTAAACCCGAACTCGGGTTCTTCTTCTCGTTCGGATTTGATTCGTAACGTGACCAAAAAACTGAACGTTGCGGGTTTTCAACCGATCGTACTTTCAGATATCGCTGAAGTCGCTGCTGAATCTGGGCGTTTACGCGACGCAGGCACATTGCGCGCCGTGGTCGCAGCTGGAGGAGATGGAACGGTATCGTTGTTGGCCAATACGATCGACCAAGGAATCGCGTTGGCTATTTTTCCTTTGGGCACCGAAAATCTTCTAGCCAAGCATCTCAATTTAAAGGCCGACCCCGACTGCTTGATCGATCTTTTGAAGTACGGAACCGAAAAAAAATTGGACGCCGGCCGAGCCAACGGGAAACTGTTCTTGGTCATGGCCAGTTGCGGTTTCGATGCACGGGTGGTGGAGAACCTTCATCGCAATCGCACCGGCCATATCAGCCACCTGTCCTATCTGCGTCCCATTTTGAGCAGTCTGCGACGATACAAGTATCCGCAACTGAACATTTCCTTGGACGGCGATCAAACGACCATCCCAGCGCGCTGGTTGTTTCTGTTCAACGTCGCCCGTTACGCGATGAACTTGCCCATTGTCCCCGACGCTGATCCCTGCGATGGGTTGTTGGATATGTGCAGTTTTCGAGGGCCCGGAAATTTGCGAGGCCTTTTTTATCTGGTCACCGTTCTTTTGAGAAAACACCGTCGGTGGTGCAGGACAGAGTTTCGTAAATTTCGTAAAATGACCATCGTTAGTGACGATCCAAACGTTTCGGTGCCCTTTCAATTGGACGGAGATCCCGGCGGGTACTTGCCGTTGGAGATTGAAACGGTCAGCAACTACCTTACGGTCCTGGTTCACGCAAAACCTTCTCAGGGAGTCAACGATTAAAACCCCAATCACACCAATTTCGCCGGCCAAAATCGGTGAAAAAATTACTTGCGGAAACGGCAGTCCACTGCTCATCATCGCCGGCCCATGCGTAATTGACGACGAAGGTTTGACGTTGAAAATTGCACAAACCCTCAAATCTATCGCTCAACGACTAAATTTGCCACTAATTTTTAAGGCGTCGTTTGATAAGGCGAACCGAACCAGTTTGAATTCGTACCGAGGAGTAGGTCTAAAAAAAGGCCTAGAGGTTTTGGCCCAAGTAAAATCCGTGACCGACCTGCCGCTGACCACCGATATCCATTTGCCCGATCAGGCGGCTGCGGTCGCAGAGGTGGTAGACCTTTTACAGATCCCCGCTTTTTTGGCTCGGCAGACCGATTTGTTAGTGGCCGCGGCGGAGACCAAAACGCCAGTGAACGTTAAAAAGGGCCAGTTTATGGCACCCTGGGACATGAAACACGTCGTCACGAAACTCTCGTCGGCTGGTTGCCGAGATATCATGTTAACCGAAAGGGGTACGTTTTTCGGATACGGCAGGCTTGTAAACGACATGCGTGCGTTACGCCAAATGGCTGATTTAGGTGTGCCGGTGGTGTTTGATGCCACCCACAGCGTGCAAATGCCAAGTGCAGCCGACGGGACAACCGGCGGCGAGCGCGAAATGGTCGCTCCATTAGCCCGTGCGGCGGTCGCCGCGGGCGTCAACGCAGTGTTTATTGAAACTCATCCCCAACCCGAAAAATCACCCAGCGACGGCCCCAACATGGTACCGCTGGATCAGATGGAATCCCTGCTCAGTACGCTAAAACGAATTCATGAAGTCGTTTCCTAACCGAGATAACCTTCTTTGCAACATCGTCGCTTGTCGACGAAGCCAAACCAGAAAAGTTGTAAAAAACACAAAATTGAAGAACATGAAAAACAAGACTTATCAGATGCCCCGTACTGGCCAATCGCGCGCTGTGGTTGCTTTTTTCTGCCTTTCGATCATCGCAGTGACCGTCGGTGTGGTTGGCTGTAACAGCGAAATCGACCCCATGCTCAAGACGCTCGACGCGAACGTTTTATCGGCGAAAACCAATGACATTTCGCGCACCATGGACTTTATTTTCGATGATCGCCAATTCGAACAAAAAGAATTCGAAGAAAAAGTCTCTATCGGGCTGAACCGGTGGGCGAATTACAGTTCTCAAGAAGTCACCCAAGCCGATGTTGACAGTTCCGATGTGGTCAAACAATTGATCGAGAAATTCCAAGACGTGGAAGTCGTTGAACAAAACGATCAAGCGTCCTTCATCAACACCGACCCCTACTTCTTGCAGGAAGCCTATTGGGTTTCGGCGATCGCAAAACGTGTCACCGCAGGCCAGTTTCTCAATCTTGTCGAATTTTATCGTTTGGCCGCTGATAATTTCAGACCCGAAGACGATGACAAAACACCGATTGATTCCCTGATCGCGAAACTGCATCCGACGCTTGACCAAGACGGGGCACAATCGCTTTCTAAAGCACTTTTGCTATTTGACTGGACGGTACGCAACATCTATTTGCTGCCCGAACTTAATCCATCGGAGGATGAAATCCAACAGCAGCGCTTATCGGACGACGCAAACCCAGTCAGCGCTGGCATTCGTTTCACTGGGACACAACGACACCCATGGCAGACGCTGGTATTAAGCAGAGGCGATTATGTTGACCGGGCGAAAGTGTTCTTGATGCTCGCGCGCGAATCGGGGCTAACCGCCGCGATGCTGACCACGGGCGCTGAAGAAACCCCCTGGGCCGTTGGCGTCGTTATTGACGATCAGTATTACCTGTTCGACACGAAACTTGGTCTGCCTATTGCGAACAACACCTTAGGCCAAATAGCGACACTTCAACAGATCCAAGATAACCCCAAGTTGCTTTCAGCACTGGACCTGACGTTAAAGGAATCGTTGGCGGAGAACACCAAGTACTGGGTAGGGGGGGACGACCTTTCATCCTTGACCGCGAAAGTCTACGTTGTACCCGAATCTCTATCGCGCCGTATCAACGGGCTGGAAGAGTCATTGGTCGGCGAATACCGATTGGCTTTGGGATCGTTTCCTTCGAAACAGCTTCAACATTTACCAGAAGCTGACGGCGTCGAAAAAAAGCTTTGGGATGTTGCTTTTGAGACGCATCGTTTTCGTGATGCCGTTCGCAAGGCGCTGCCCAAAGCCGTCAGTGACGATCAGTTGAACGATCGTTTACGTTGGTATTTCGCAGAAGAGGCCTACATCGACAACTTCCATCCCTACCGCACGTGTCGGGTGCGTTTCTTTAAAGGCGATTTTGAAACCCTCGAAGAGGATTTATCTCGCAACGCGGTGGAGAGCTTTCAATTCCTGACCTACTCCGACGAACAGATCGACAACCTGGGCACCGACAACGTGATGATGTCGATTGCTGGGCTGGCCGATATCAAGGACGCTGCGGAATTTGATGCTCGACTGCGTTCGACTCAGCGGCAGATGCGTCTGGTACGCCGCGACGTAGGCCTTTTCCTTTCTCAATGCCTGTTCGACAACGGCAGTCCTGGCACATCAGCGAATTGGCTTGAAACGATCGTCAACAAGGACGACGTGCAACGTTGGAAATCCGGAGTCATGTATTTACTAGGCCGTTCCTACGAATCGCGGAAAGAGTACGACCGCGCAATGGAACAGTATCAGTTCGAAGATTCCCAGCAAGTCCACGGCAACCTCATCCGCGTTCGGCTAATGCGATCCGCGATCAAGAAAGCCTATCCCGGTGCCGACGTCACCGACGCGCTTCCGACATCGGAATCGGCGAACACAGATTCCAATGTGGATTCTTCTCCCAGCAGTCAATCAGAAACGATACCGAACGCCGCCGAAGATGATGACGGTGCTGAAACGGGCCAAACCAGCGCAGAAGCAGAAGAAATTGCTGAAACAAACCGCCGCCTCAAGACGGAATCGAGTGAAGCAGAATCGAGTGAAGCGGTTTCTGACGAAGCGAAAATCGACGACGAGCGAACCGACGACAAAGAACAGCCAGATACGGAATCGTCCTCCACTGACGATTCTGAATAACGTCGTAGCCAATCCGCTATTTGCCTACCGTGTAAGTTGCATGCCGTTGAAAGAATCGGGGCACCGATTGTCCCCTTGCAGTTCCGTAGCTCCCAAAACACCGGCACCTCACACCGGTACCTTACATCGGTACCAAAAACAATCCGCAGAATCTACTTCCAAGCGAACTTCGAATCGGTTAGTCGTTCGAAGGCTTCTATGTATTTTGCGCGCGTTTTTTCCACTACTTCTGCCGGGAGTTCCGGAGGTTGGCAATTTTTATCCCAAGTCGTCCCGTTGAGATATTCACGGACGAATTGTTTGTCAAAGGAAGGCTGATCCCGGCCCTCGGCGTATTGATCGGCCGGCCAAAACCGGGAACTGTCAGGTGTTAGCACTTCGTCAATAAGAATCAGTTGACCTTCGTGCCAGCCCCATTCGAATTTTGTGTCCGCTAATATAATTCCTTTGGTGGCGGCGAAGTCACGGGCATCTCGGTACACCGCGATGCTTTTCTCTTTCAGCTCGTTGGCGACGTCGGCCCCAACGATCTCCACCATCCGCGCGAGGGAAATGTTTTCATCGTGGCCCGCGTCCTCTTTAGTCGCCGGCGTAAATAAAGGGCGTTCGAACTTGGCACAATTCTTTAGCCCCGGCCCCAATTCGACTCCGCAGACCACGCCGGTATTTTGATAATCTTTCCACCCTGACCCTACCAAATAACCTCGCACCACGCACTCAATTGGAACGACTTCGCACTTTTTGACAATCATCGACCGCCCCAAGAGGTCGTCGGCGTCAAGCTCGGCAGGTAGTTCAATGGAACTGAGATCGGTAGAGATCAGATGATGGGCAACACCAAAATGCTCAAACCAGAATTTGCTGATCTGCGTCAGTACGCGCCCTTTGTCTGGGATCATCGTTGGAATTACCCAATCGAAGGCACTGATCCGGTCGCTGGCAACCATTAAATAAGCGTCGCCGACATCGTAAACGTCACGCACTTTGCCTTGTCTTACTAATGCCCCCACGCTGATCCTCCTGCAAACGATTGAAGTCACACCTTGCGTGGAAATATAGCGATTCGATGTGAAAACGGTAGACCAAGAAGAACCGAAGCTCAACTTTTTGCCCCTTGCTGGAGCGACAACGGTATCTTGACAATCTGATGAAAATAAGGACGCTATAGAGCTCAGGCTTACTTGTTTTTTCGGCTTGAACTCAAACCTTTCCAAAATTTCCTTAAAAAAACTGATTGGCCTTAAATGGGTGAGTTCAAGTTCCGACTGCCCGCGCATTGGGCTCTTGAACGTCGGCAATCTGCGGCGATCCACACCGTCGGTTTGGACGGGATTCCGTGGCCATGCAAAATTTCGATCAAAGATTCGATTTTGATCGTTTCCCGCAACCGAAATGAATCCGGCAAAACCTTTGTGCCTTATTCGTTTGCCGACTATGGTGATCTTCTGATTCCGACGGGGACCTTGCCTGAACGCGCACAACCGTACGCACTGTTGTTAGAATTAGCGCGCGGAACGCTGAACCGTCTGCGAAATCAATTGTCGATTTGGGAGGAAGGCGGGCTTCGCATCGCACCTTCGATTCGTTCGGACATCTCTCATGCGACGACTCTACTGAGCAAAGCAATCACCGCAGAAGACGACGAAATCCGCGATCAGTTCTCCCAGTCAGCCATCGAAACGACGATGAATTCGATATTTGAACTGGCGAAACTATTCGGCACCGAGGTCACAAGGTTTCGCCAGAACAACACCGAAATGCACCCGTTTTGGCTCGCCAACACGCTCAGCGATAGTCAGTCGATTGAAGCCGGATGCGACATCAGCGGATTTGATTTTGTGCGCGTCACTCCTGACATGTTAGATCAAATCAATGATCAATCATTTGCCAAACGGGTCATCGACGGCCCGTTTTTGGATACCAGCGCCAACGGGTTGAGCGAATCGCTGGTGGAGATGGGAGACTTTCAAGTTCGATGCAACCACATTTTGACCGCCGCGCGAGAGCATTTAAAACGGCTGCCGGATTCGGTGTCTTTGATTCACGCAGTCGGCGGGCTCAACGGGATGGGGCACCGGCATTTGAGCTACCCCCAGCAACTTGAAATATCGACCCGGTTGTTGCAAATCATCGAAGAAGCCAACCAAGAGATTCCAACCATGGTCAGTTTTGATTTTCCTTGGGCCGAACGATTGGCGTCGGCGGTGGGAGGTTCTCACCCGTTGCAAATCGCCGATTCGCTGCTGCGTCAGGGAGCTCAAATTTCGTTTCTTGGGGTGGAAGTTAACCTCGGATACTGGCCTGGCGGCAGTGTTATGCGTGATCCAATTCAATGGATCGACATGTTAGACATATGGAGCCAACTGGGATTGCCGCTGGTGATTCTCCTGCGGACGGCGACCTGGTCGACCGGGGACGGTGAATTAACGCCGACCGCAGTCGTAGTGCCCGACCAAAAGCACATCAACGCTTTTGACGCCCAAAACGATTTGCAGCGCATTGAATATCTGAAAACAATTCTTCCGATGCTCGTCGCACGACCGGCGGTACATGGTCTCATCTGGAGCCAATGGTTGGATTCAGACGACCGGCGCTACCCTCACGCAGGACTGGAAAATAGCGCTGGTGAAATAAAATCTGTCTACGAAGTGCTGAGGTCGCTGCCGAAGTGATCAGGGCGGCACCGGCAAACACGCGGTTGAAATCTGCTGTTACCGTTCGCTGCTACAGATTGGTGTGTTGCAGGTGCTAACATGGGCGGGTTAGAAGTTACGCCCCAGTGTCACCAAACACATGTCGTCAATCGGTTTCTCAGCCCCCATGTGCCGAGCCACCGCCTCGCAGACCACCTTGTTAACAGCGCTGGGTGTTTTGGCTTGACTCTCTGCGATCTCCGCAATAATTCCCTCGGTGGTGAACTGTTGGCCCGCAGCATTCATCGCTTCGTTGATTCCATCAGTATACAGCACCAGCAAATCGCCTGGTTTCAGCTTCAAAGTGGTCGACTGGTATTCAAATCCTGCGATGATACCTACCGGTACACCCGAGTGCTCCAAACCCAACTGGCATAATTGCCCTTTCTCGGATCGGCGAATGATCGGAGGCATGTGGCCTGCATTGACGATCTCAACGGTGTTCTTTTTGGTGTTCAACAAGCACAGCACCAGCGTTACGAAACGGTCCAAGTTCAACCCGGCTAGCTTCTCGTTTAGCTCATTGATGGCATCGGCGGCGGATTTTGTAGTCGCCAGCGCGAAACGCGATTCCACAGAAACTTTTGCCATCAACATTGCCGCCGCAATTCCGTGCCCAACAACGTCGGCAACCACAATCGCGATGTGGTCTTTGTCCAATTCAACGTAATCAAAATAATCACCTCCTACCTGCTGCATGGCACGATAGTAAGATGCAAATTGATAGTTCGAGTTTTGCGGCGGTCGTTGCGGAAGAAAACGCTGCTGAAGTTCATGCGCCAACTTCAGATCGCTTTTCATCTCTCGTGCTTTACGGGCTTCTTCGATCAGATCCGATTTTTGAATCGCCAGCGACCCTTGCAACGCAATCGTGGCCAATGTCTCTAGGTCCCCCTCCTTGAACGCAATCGACGAACGCAACGTATCCAACTGAATCACGCCAATCGATTCATTCTTATTGTCGATTAAAGGTGCACACATGATGGACCGAATTCGAAAATCAACCACGCTTTGACTCAGGCCAAACCGGTCATCTTGGGACGCGTCGCTGCTGATGACGGGGCATTGGCATTCCATCACTTGATTTACAATCGTGCGACTAACGCGAATATGTTCGTCATCTTGCGGTCGGCGCGTTTTGAACGCTAACGGTCGCACATCACCGTCGGCCATTTTTAGAATGATGAACCCGCGATCAGCTTCGGTGAATAATTCGAACAAGATATCAAGAATCTTCTCTAAGACTTCGTCTCGTTCGAGCGATTGGCTGAGCGTTTGAGCGACCTTAATTAGCGTTCGCAGTTTATCATCAGCGCTGACATGAGTGCTGTGCGTTTGGTGATGCGAAGAAGGTTCGATCTGGGAACTGATGTTCGTATCCGGATCGTCATGAAGAATAAAGGAGGGTAATTCGTGACTTGGCCGAGTTTGGTCAATGCTCGTTGGACGCGGTTGATAGCTGGGGGCCTCATTAACCTGAAAAACGAAAACAACGTCACAGATCTTTATTTTTGCTCCATCATACAACCGGGTCGTCGCATTCACTCTTTGCTCGTTGAGGAACGTTCCGTTGCGACTTGAAAGATCGTCTAGAAAGTAGGCGTTATCTTTAAATGAAATTACCGCATGTTTTCGACTGACGGCACCTTCGTCAATTTGAACTTCACATTCCGGGTGACGGCCAATGGTGATCGAATTTTGGCCAAGTTCGATCAGTCGCCGCACGACGGATTTATCCGAAGAAGTCAGTATCGCCATGGAAAGGTCTCAAGATAAAACGATTTGAACACTCATTGTAGAGAAAAACAGAAATGCTGAAACGTAGTAAATAAAAATCCAAGCCAATCATGCTCAAATCGAAATCGTTTTTGCAGCCGCACACGCTTTTTTTACGTCCTACTCAAGAGGCCCGTGCCGCTAACCAGTCCGGCAAACGCGTTGGTAATTTAGAGAGTTTCGCAACTCGGCTTTAACCAAAGCCATCGAACTGGCGCCCAAACCACAAACCACATGACTTCGCGTTAGGTTTGGCCGCAGCATCGATTCGCCCCCGGCAACGATGGCGGGACAAGAGATTCAGGTCTATCAAGCGATCCCAATTCCAAAGAAGATTTCAATGGTTAAGCTCTCGAACCAAACAACCAACAGCACCCAAGCGCACTCAAAAGGATTAAGAATAAAATCGGCATCGGAATGAGGGGTTCGGCAACCGATCGCTTTCAAGTTGTCGAAGATGGAATCCTGTTGCTATCGGCGGTCCCCCACCGCGAACAACCGCTCAAGTCACAGCAAGGCCCATCGTCAAATTTGAAATTTCTGCTTCAAAACAAAATCTCACTGACCGCTGATTTTCGAATAAAATTCGACCCACGGATAACCGGTCGTGGATGGATTGCCCAATCAGGGTTTGACTGCTCTACGTGCCAGGTCGCGGCGAATAAAACGAAGTCTATGATTAAACTGACCGCTGCGCCTCGTGATTCGCTCGGCGAAATGAAACTCCGTGACAACAAATGGTTGATTCCCTACGATGTTGCCGATTTTACGTTTGCGGACTAGGCCAAAACATCTCCTGCTCCGATCGAACCGAAGTTGAGCAGATCATGAAAATGATCGAACAAGGGCAGGGCGGTTTTCGCAGCGTCTTGAGGCACGCATCGGGGTGACATAGGGATAACCGGACGGGACCTGCGGGGCAGTAAATATCGCAATGGAATTTCCACCGACCAACAGGCAGCGCGTCCCGTAGCCAAAGAGACTCGGTTCCCCTCACTAACATTGACATGCTCAATGCTAACCGCGCCCCAACAGATTCCTTCGCCAACAGCACCGGTAAATTTCTGGCCGCGTTCG
>CALDYR010000055.1 GCA_937944405.1 uncultured Pirellulaceae bacterium | reverse complement strand
ATATTGTTCCGAAACAACATTCGTTGGGATGCCGAGCCGCGCCCTCGTTTTCCGAAGATTATCTGGATGCTGCTATTGGGTAGTGGAGTGACCGTTTTTCAATTGTCGAGCATTGGTTGGATCATCGAAGCCCCGGTGGACAATAACGCTGCGGTCGTAGTTGGAGAAAGCACTAGTTCGGCCGACAAACATTTTACATTGTTCGCCAACGCCACTGCCCCCCAGATCGATTCCTCGCCAACGATAACTGCCTATCCCCCAGCAACGCGGCAGCGGTTAATTGAGCTTTTGATTGCGGTTAGTTTTTTTGTGTTAGCGTCTCAGATGTTTATCGACGAGCGTTCGATCACCAACGTCTTTTTTATGCTAACGATTCTCGGCGGGGCTTTGAGCGTTTTCGGTATTGTCCAGGGACTTACCTTCAATGGATCGATTTACGGCGTCTATGAACTGCTGTTCGGCGGTGATCCGTTTGGCCCCTTTGTGAACCGGAATAATGCCGCTGGTTTTTTGTTGATCCCTTTGGCAACTGGTTTTTTCTTTACATCCCAAAAGCTAATCACATGGGGCACCAAGTGGCAACTTGCAAATAAGGGCGAGCCGTTTTTGCTTTCTTCGCATGACTGGATTCAAGCACCAGAGCCACAAAGATCTTCAAGCAGTTGGCTACTGGAGTTACTAACTGTTTTGAAGCCCCTGCACTTGTATTTTTTAACAACGTTGGGCGTCTTGGTTGTTGGAATTATCTTGACAATGTCTCGTGGTGGAATAATCGCACTGCTGGTGCAGTTGGTGCTGTTCTTTATTTTGGTCGCCCGCACTCATCTGAAACTGACTTTAGCGGTGGCGTTGTCGATCATGCTCTTCGGACTTTCAATGGTGTGTTACCTTGACCAATCAACAGCGTTGGCAGGAGAAATAAAATCATTAGTTGATCTTTCGTCTTCTGCTGCGGTGCGACTATCGCACTGGAAAGACGCGATTTCTTTCGGACTTAAAAACAGTATTTTGGGAGCTGGAAATGGCACTTACCGATATATTTCTCCCACATTCCAAACGTTCTACTACCCAAGATCTTTCTTTCATGCGGAGTCGGTTTTTATTGAAACGTTCGTCGAATTAGGGTTCGTCGGTTTAGCTTTGATTGTTGGATGCGTGCTGATGATGCTGCATTACTCAATCGCTCTTCTCAGACAGGATGATGTACTGGACAAGTCATTAGGGATCACAGGAATTACTTGTCTGTCGGGGCAATTCACCATGGCGTTTTTAGATTTTGGTCTCTACCAAGCACCGAACTCTATCAGTGTGGCAACCGTGCTGGGGGTCGTTGCCGGACGCGCCTGTCACGTTACCGGTCTGACTTCTAACGTGAGCTCTGATTTTGCAAAAAAGAACCGCCACGACTTTCTTAGGCAGGCAGTAACTGTCTTGCTCCTGGTATCAATGCTGGGATTGTTACGCGAGTCGTACGGAATCGAGTCGGGACGATTGGCGACTCGTAAAATTGCGCGCTTCAACCGACTGAAAAAACGGGCTGGTGGGCCACTAAAAGTCGAACTTGAAACGGCAGCAATAAAATCGCTTTTGGAAAAAGCAGCCGCCATCCGACCAGACGATTCTGAAGTCTATTCACAAATGGGTGAATTAAAGATCGCCCAAGCTCGTATTCTTCGAACTCAAGCCAACAACGAAATACTCCAACTGCAAATTCGAGAACTAGAACACGCTGTTGCCACTCTGGAAAATCGGGAAGCTGGCATCGATAAGATCCGGACCGCAAATTCGAAACTGGGTCAACTCAAAGCAGTTCAGCCACAAGCAATTTGGGCACTCTCTGCCCCGATTGGATTTCATCAACAACTGCGCCGAGCTCAGCGGAAGTCGGATGATTCGTCGGACGGCATTTTTAATGACGACCGAATCGTAACTTTATTGTCCGATGCCTACCAGAATTATCTCAAAGCTGCAAACAAATGTCCTTTTCTACCGACCCCGCACCTGAAGATGGCACAGTTGGCGTGTTTCGCAGGTGCGAATCTCGAACAAGAGCACCGACACATCGCAATGGCACTGAAGCGGTCAGTTACCGACACCCAACTACTATATAACTGCGGTTTTTTAGCACTAAACTCCGGAGATCAAAAACTTGCGGTATCGCTTTGGGCAAAATGTCTGCGAAGTACGCACCTAAACGTTCACGAACGCGGTATTATCAGCCTGTGCCTAGAAGAACTTCCAATGAAGCTGTTCTTTGAACGGGTTCTACCGCAAAATCCGCACGACCTAATTAGAATAGCAAGGAGTTACTTTGGCCAGCCAAACTTGATGGTTCCCAAACATTTACTGCTTGAGCATACTACTAAAATCATACTGTCTGACACGCAGCTAAATAATCTTGAAGAAAGCTTACTGCTGGCCGCCGCAGCATATTTGAGAGACGATTTGCCGGAGGCGATCAAGCATTATCAGGCCGCATCTGAATTGAACCCCCAAACTGCAACCTGGAGACTCGAGTACGCTGAAGCGCTAATTGGCAACAAACAATTTGACGAAGCGATGCGCCAACTTAAAATCTGCCAGCTTGACAGTTCGATTCGTCAGAATCGTGTCATGGCGCTCATTGCAAAAACTCGCCGATCTCGTTAACAAAAAAACACTATTTGGCAGTTGATGATTTAAAGAACAGAAACGTTCCCAACCGTAGCCTTCCAAACTCTCCAGTATCCAGCCCCCAAACAACCTTTGGAGCAGTGTGCAGATGTCGTTAGTCAACATTGATTTTGAGAACCGCCCAAACCTATCCGCCAACGGAGCCGCCCCCGGTGCCATGCCGGTGAGGAAACGCAATGAAATTTACAATCTGGACGTGCTAGAATTGGTCAAAAGGAAGTTTTGGCTGATCCTGTTTTTTGTTCTGTTGTCGATGGCGCTGGCTGTGATTTATTTCCTAAAGGCTCCCAAAGTTTACGAGTCCACAGCGAAGGTTTTTGTCGATGAAAAATCTGCTCCGTCAATGAACTCGGGTGATCGTGATTCTTTTTTTAACGACACTTCCCTGGAACAGTATTTGGTAACGCTTAAAAGCACAAAAATTCTTGCGCCGGCGATCGACAAAGGCAAATTTGAGAACATGAAGATGTTCGAAAAATTTGATGACATACTATTCGAATTGAGAGAGGGAAACACACTCAGTGCTTCACCAGCGGATACAAAATCGAATTCTGGGGTCATTAAGTTGGCGTTACGGGGAAACTCTCAACAAGAGTGCACATTAGCCCTCCAAGCGGTGGTTGACTCGTTTCACGAACACATCCGCGCAACCACACGAAACATTGGCGGCGAACATGCAGACATCGTCCAAAAAGCTCAAAGCCAATGGCTCAATCGGCTGAAAGAGGTGGAAGAGGAAATTGAAGCGCTGTCCGTGCGGCCTGAATTAGTCAACATAAACGGTCGCATGTCCAACCGCTTTCAAACCGACCTGATTCTTTTGCGGGAGGACCTGCATGAACTGCGAAAGGAAAAAAACAAGGTTTTAGCAATCGTGCAGACTATCCAAAAAGACCAGCTGCAGGGGCGTAAATCGACCGACTTCATGTTCGATGTCATGCAAGAGCGATCGGCTGTTTCGGATAGTGCTTACGTTCGCACACAAGACCAACTGGTTCAACTTAAAATTGAAGAGCAAGAGCTACTTAACGATTACGGCGCTGACCACCCCCAGATAAGAATGATTCAACGCAAGATTGCTGCGGTTCAATCGATCCGTCAACAGGAGCTTGACGCGATGAAGGGCATAGATCGATCCCGCGACGATGAAACGCTAACAAACGCTGATTTAGTCGCGAATTTCTTAAAACAAACGGAACGTAAGGCGATTCTGCTTGAAGCTGAGGAATTACAAGTCCAAAACCAAATCGACCAGCTGCAAAAAAGTTCGACCGCGATTTCAGCCGTTGTTGAGAAACTCGCGTCGCTGCAAAGGGAACGGGAACGACTCGAAGCGGGATACTATGCGATTATTGAACGCATGAGTGAGATGAACGCCCTCAAAGAGCATCTTTGGAGAAACCTTTCTATTTTGGACCCCCCTTCTATCGCCGAAGCCGTTGCCCCTCAACTACCAATTTGCTTGGCAAGTGGGCTGATCCTCGGTAGCCTCATCGGACTGGGATTCGCCGGATTTAAAGACATCGCGGAGAAAACTTTTCATTCTTCTGATGACGTCGGAAGCATACTTAACACGCAAGTCGTAGGACACGTGAGTCTGTTCCAGAAGGTTCGTGGGCGTGACAGAGCCGTGGATTTTCCAAATTTGGCACCAGAAATCGTCGCCTTGCACGCTCCAGCCGCTCAGGCAAGTGAATCCTATCGCGCGATTCGAACTGCGATTTATTTCAAATCGCAGTTGAACGGTGCGAAGGTCATCCAAATCACCAGTCCAACTCCCGGTGACGGAAAGTCAACCACGATTAGCAACCTTGCCGCCTCCATCGCTCAGTCTGGACGCCGAGTGTTGCTCATCGACGCTGACTTGCGTAAGCCCACTCAACACAAGTTGTTCGGAACCGATAACGATGAAGGTCTGGTATCGGCGCTTGTAGGCGATGCCGAACATCATTCAGTGGTACACTCGATCATCCCCGACTACTTATCTTTGCTGACCTCAGGGCCTATTCCTGCCAATCCAGCCGAGCTTCTAACGTCGGCTCGATTTGTTGCGTTGCTGGCAGAATATCGTTCGATGTACGATTATATTTTAATCGACACCCCCCCGCTTTTGGCTGTCACTGATCCAAGCATTGTTTGTAGCCATGTGGATTTGGTCTACATGGTGATGCGAATTCGTAACGGTGTTCGTGCTAACGCAGTCAGGGCGAAGCAAATCATCGTTTCGATGAATATCGAACTTGGTGGTGTTATCATCAATGGGCTTCGGCGACGGGATCAAAAATACTACGACTACTCCGGACAGTACGGTTACGGTTCTAATCCCTACGGTTATAACACTCGGGCACGAAATGCCGTCGCCCGTACCGAACAACGAAACCAAATTCGAAGAAAGTCCCGCAAAAAAAACCGCATGTCTAAGTCATAGTAACTGAGGACGAAACACAAAACGACACCAACGGCATCCTGATTCAAACCGGTAACATTTTAAGAAACACGCTCTCCTATCATTGGCGAAGCATCTTGAGGGAGTTACCTTAAATCCTGCCCAATGGCACCGTTCATTACAGCCTAAATGTAGTCCCGCGCCCTCCCCATGTCTTCCACTTTCACTCGAATTCGACGCGGCGCTGTTCTGCTGGCTTTGGTGGGGATCTGTTCTGTGTTGGGCTACAAGTTCTTGGGAGGCTATGGATGGTTGGAGGCAGCCTACATGGTAGTAATTACCATTTCCACTGTCGGATACGGGGAACACACTGCCCAGACGCCGGTGATGCAGCTATGGTCGATCGCTGTGATTTTGCTGGGGGTGTCGGCCAGTATCTACACCATCGGTGGCTTTCTACAATTGCTTTTAGAAGGTGAAGTCGACCGCGCTTTAGGAAAACGAAGAATGACAAATGAAATCGATCGTTTAACGGACCATGTGATCATCTGTGGATTCGGTCGCTTGGGCAGCGATCTTGCCAACCAACTGAAACACCGCAGCATTCCCTTTCTTGTCATCGACATCGACCCCGACAAAACGGTGCTTGCCAACGACGAGATGGGGTTGCTGGCGGTGACCGGGGACGCGACTGAAGATTTTGTGCTGCGGGAGGCGAATATCGCAACCGCGAAAGCACTTGTCGCGGCCCTTCCGTCGGACGCCGAAAATGTTTTCATCACACTCACCGCCCGGAATCTACGCAACGACATCCAGATTCTGGCGAAATCAGAACGCGAAACCAGTTGTCGAAAACTTCGCCAGGCCGGCGTCGACAAAATCGTCATGCCCCATCAAGTCGGGGCACAACACATCGAACGGATGATCTCACGACCATCGACCGCCGACCTCGTGGAGCTTTTCGCCGAAGCATCCCATCTGGATATGGAGTTGGACGAATTCGTCATCAGCGCCGACACGGCGATGGCGGGAAAAACCTTAGCCGATTCCGGCATCAAAATGAACTTCAATCTCCTTGTCGTTGGCATTAAAAACAGCGCGGGAGACTTTGCTTTTAACCCCCCGCCTTCTTCCCTGATCAGCGCCCAAGACACCGTTTTGGTGATGGGGCAGTCTAAAGACATTCGCGCATTGAAGGCTTCGTTGAACTTGTAATTCATTGCTGCCTCAATGCGTTGTCGTTCTTCTCTGTCGCACCGTAACGCTATTCCAGAGAACTCTTGGGGGTGGTTGGTTCAACCGGTTTTATCGCGTTTTATAACAGTGCCGTTACTGAAATTGCCTCAGCTATCGAGAGCAAGGTGCAAGGTGCGAAAGTCATCGATCCCAAACTTCCAAACCTTATCCCCAATCCCGCTGCGGCATGCAGTTCTCAAATCAATAATCGACTAAGAAGTGTACAAAAAGTGATCCGTTACGCGCCCATCGCGTCTTCGAAGGACCCCTCTTGTACCGTAAAACAAAGATTGTCTTGAACGAATTTGATTCCGTCGGCGCTGGTCGCATCGCCGCAACGGTAATTACTTTCCGCTTCGACGACCAACGGTGCCGAATCGGTCCCCATGACGCTGCAGTAACGTTGGGGATAACCAAGCTTCATCATGACTTCGACGTAGCGTGTCATGTTCAGATCGCCGGTAGCCAGATCTGTGAACTGCATCGCGCGATGATGCCAATCGCCTTGCATTGCCCGCAACGGAACACCGCGGTGAATCGTAAAGTTTTTCACATGGCATCCGTAAATCCGGTCGCCGACTTTATTGAACCGCGTCTCCCAATCCTCCCCCTCCCAACAATGCGAGGGATCAGCGTTCACACCAAGGCACTTATCGCCATCGCAAATATCAACCAACATGTTGAATTCATCGGCGCACATCGCACCGGTGCCGGGGTGAATTTCATGTGCCAAGATCATTCCCAGTGAATTTGCATGGTCGCGGATCTTTTGTGTTTTCTTAACAAATCGTTCTTGGCCTTCTTTCATCAGATCGAATTCCCCGCCGGCCCAAAACCCCCACGGATACCCCGTCGCTAGTTCCCATCCGAACGAGACTCCCCAGAACATTGGCAGAATTTTAATGTTCAGTTCGGCCATCAAATCCATCAACCGCAGAATGTAGTCTTCGTAAAAAGCCTCCAGTTGGTCTGCCGATTTGCCGAGTTGAGCGCCATGGATAAAGGGATTTCCACTTTTCGTGCCCGTCCAAAGACTGGTATGCAGCCAAAATGGACAATGGCCTGAAATGCCATCAATCCGCAATCCGTTTTTCTCAAATGCAGATCTGATTTCGTCGGCCGTTTTGAACGTCGTCCCATCGTCGGAAGCATCCAACATATAATTCGACGGTTGTGCGCCCCGCGCGCCGGATTGTTTTGCGAAAGCGAGAAAATTATCCAGCCCCTTGGGACCGTGTTGAGCACCTTCGATGCTGGAGTGAAAAATCGACTTTGACATTACTGGTTTCCGAAGCGTTAGGAGTTGGTCCGCTGCGGTCGCCCCTCCAAAAATTTTGCCGCAAACAAAAGCTTAATCTGAGTGTGGCGGAAAACAATTGCTGGAAGCAACCTACGCGCTGTAATCTTGATCGTTGAACGACGGCAACGCAACCGCATAGCCCTTGGATGTGTCTAAAACCGTCAAATTTTTGACCGGTGCGTAACTATTGAATTACAAACACACGCGCGGGAAAGCAAAGAATAGGAATCGACAATGAAGCCAACCCGATCACCCTGCGGGACCACCCTAAGGCAACGGTATCATCGCGCGTCGGAGGATGGTTAGTCCCCACCATCAGCAGCAACACCACCATTAAAATCATCATCATCGTTTGGTAGTAAACCATGAACGCAATCGCGGCCACCATCGTAAGTTTCGCAATCGTATAAGCTGATTTCCCGAACAACGCATAGGTCACGTGTCCCCCATCTAATTGCCCCACCGGCATCATGTTAAGCCCTGTAACCAACATCCCCACCCAACCGGCGACGAACATCGGATTCAATTGGCTGATCCAAACAACGGAGTCTTTTTCATGACCGGGGACTTCCCAACACTGTGCAAACCACTGCAACAGTAAAGGCATACGAAACCCCAAACCGCCCAAAGCTGGCGTTGTCAGATCAAGCTGCCCTACTCCGTAGTAGGCGATGGGAACAGCGGCCACCAAACCGGCGATCGGCCCGGCCAACCCGATGTCGAAAATCTCTTTCCGGTTGGCCGAAAACCCTTGCATCGCAATGACCGCGCCCATCGTACCGATCGGGTTGATCGGTAGCGGTAGAAAAAACGGATACGACGCCGGCACTTTGTAAATTAGCGTGCATACAAAATGCCCCATCTCATGCAGAAAAATAATCAAAATCACGCAGGCCATATAAACCCACCCAATTTCCCAATTGCTAAGAATCAATTTCCGTATTTCCAGCAACGCATTGTCGTCGAACGACTGCAGGCAAACCAGCAGCGGATCCAGCGGCGACCATTTCGCAACCCCTACCCAGAACGTCGACGCGCAGGTCAAAAAAAACAACACCAACGGCAACAACGTTTTGCGATTCTGAGGACGCCGGCTTTGTTGGTGCTGAGAGTCCTCCCTTCCAGAAGGCGGTTCAATATGTTGATTGTTGGGATGGTCCAAGTTCGGTTCGCTGGTTGGGCTGAGAGGCGATTGAGATCGAAGGATTTCTTGAGCAAAATCCGAATGACAACTACCGTAAAGGATACCCAAATCACCACAACTCCGGTAACCCCGAAAGTCAAATCTGTGGCGGCCTTTAGCGATAAACGGCTTTACATAAAATCAAGCCGCGAAAGTTTGACGTTGACAACGGTTGATCTACGATGAAGAAGTTTTTTAATGTATTACTCGACTCATTTTGTTCGAATTCGCTTAAGCCGATTGCAATCTTTGATAACGGAATCGAAATCTCATGGAGGAAAAAATTTGCACACTTCGATAACTCGATCAGGAACATGCTTATGCCAATAGAATTCTTTCAGTCCATCATTGCGTTGGGATTTGTTACCGTCTGGTTGATGGTAGGACAATTTTCAACCGCCAAACACCCTTCCTCCATGAGGCAATAAATCGCTCAAGCAAAAATTTGAAACTCCATCGAACGCGCGAGCATCTGGCTGGTGCGTTTTTGTTTTGCCTTCGCACAACGTTGGCGAAAACGCGGCCGCAAACAATTCTCCTCTTTCACTTCGTGCGTTCGCCATAGGTCACGTTTTGGGGCACCGTAATCCCGCCAGAGACAATCGCCTGCAGGGTTTCCTGCACATCCCAATTCAAACTCACAACGTCATCCTCACGCACCATCAACATATAGCCCGACGTGGGCACTGGGGTCGTCGGAATGTACACGCAGAGAATTTTTTCGCCACTTCCTAAATCGTGACACTCGCTGGTGACAAACGCGGGTGCCCTCATCCCCGGATGGGGGAAATCGACCAACACAACGCGTTTGAAATCTCTTACGCCTTGAGATCCCGAAAGCGCGTTGAACACGTTGCTGACCGCCGAATATATCGTCTTAACCCCCGGCACGTTCAGAATCACCCAGTCAAACGTACGGTGCAGACGCGATTGAGCGAACATACCAGCAACGAACAGAATGGCGAACAAACTGGCCAAAGAAAGGAACGACAATAGCATGTCGCCAATCAGTCCGTCGTCAACGTTGACCGCGCCACTGACCGTTTTGGTGGCTTCTTGGACTTCGGTGGACTGAAACCAAGTCTCACGTAAAAAATCCGCAATTGGCCCTAAGGCATAAAGATAGAGTGTGTCGTAAAGCCAACGAATCACCGCGTAAGTGATAAACACCGGCAACACAACAAACACCCCCGCAATCACTCGATTACGAATGTGGCGGATGTTAGCGCCCAACGTATTGTTTTGACTTGGTGGTTCCGTACTCATTCGCTGCAGTTAGTGAAATTAAGGCTGACGATTTGCGACGCGGTTCCGATGACAGTTCATCATAGCGACTGACGCCCGACAACGCGACCCACCGACCTGCCCTCCCCCTAACTGAAACTGACAAATCGCCACGGTCAGCAAGCTACCTCCCCAGTGGCCGTAACGGCGTCAGTTCAATGGCTGGAAAAAACCGCTGCGCCGCCCAAGGAAAGTCAATTTGAAAATCGGAGGGGTAGCCAAACTCAATCGCATCCTTGATCGAGGATTCAATTCTCAAAATTAGATCCAGATCGGAATTCGAAAGTGCTGGTAATTTGGAGGCCAGCACACGAAGGCAGATTCTGACTTTTTTAACCGCCGTCGATGACGTGCCCCCCCCTTCCTCCTCCACTTTCAACCACGCGCTAACATCCACTGCTCTATCGCGCCGAATCGCGCGTCCCAACGCAAGAATCGCTTGAAGTTCGCCCCGTCTCTGCTCTCGCTCCAGATTTTGATTTGAGGTTTGTTTGGGTTTTCGTTCATCGCCGGTCAGATTCCCCAGCGGGCCGGTTGGATGGCCATTAACAAAGTCGAATTGCCGCCGGTATCGCTGCTTTTCTGACTGACTATCGGCAATCTCCATCAAACCGCGCAAACAACTGCGCGCGATTCCTGAGTCACCACAGGTGGATGCCAAAACGTAGTCCTCGACAGCGTTGGATCGCCTTAATGGGTCGGCGGAAATCGCGGCCCGTTCAGCCCGATCACGAAGACGCCGAGCCTCCTGCGGAGTTATCCAAGGCGAAAGATCTGAACCACGCGCTGCGGTGCCATTGAGCCACCGTGCCACATATGTCTGGGCCAACTTCAGCATCGTTTGCCGCGTAATGGTTAATTGTTGGTCAACAAAAGCGCACGAATTAACGTTCCGAAAATAGGTTTTCACCACATCCAAATCAGCCATCTCTTTATCGGCAAACAGTAGTGCTTCGACTAGAATCTGCTGTAACTCGACCCTGCCCTTCACCGAGGGTAAATTCCGGTCGCGCATGTCAATCAATTGGTAAAAATAATTTTGTTGCCGCCGGTTGTTTAGTTCCGCGGACACAAAAAGTCGAATATGATCCGCGAAATCTGATTCTGCCTTCTGCGATTCCGCAACCGCGCGGTGTGTCTGATTCAGGACTCGTTCCCGCACCCGAAGCCTTGCCAGTTGAAACACCGCTTCGGCCACGCGTCGGTCATCGGATCGTGGTTGATCAGTCAGAATTAGGGCCAACCGTACCGGCCACTGCCGTGATGCTTCCGACGGTTGCAGGGCGCCAGTTGGGCCTGACGCTCCTTTCTCCAGCAGATCAGCGATAGCCAGCAAAAATCTTGGCCAACGTCCGAACTGCTTGATCCCTCGTTCAACCGCAACCCGCACTGTGGCATGTTGTGAATTCAAACAAAATCGTGCCAGTTCATCGGCTTCTATAGCATCGATGTCAAACAGACGGTCGCTTAGTTTCCTTAAATCGTCGATCCCGCGGACCTGCATTCGACCGTCGGTCACTTCGGATCGCAATTTCGCCAGAGCCTCCGATTTCGCACGAAAGTCGGTTGCTGAAGGTTGGGCGTTTTCTTCCGCGTTGGTTTCCCAATTCTGATTTGCGAATTCGACCAACCGATGATGCCATTGTTGAACCTTTTGAAACCGTTGTTCGACAAAAACTCCTTCAAGCTTTTTAATGTCGAAGCTGAAAACATCCGGTTGTTTCTGCGACGGCGATAGCGTCTTAGGCTCTGGCGGTGTTCCTTCGACGTGATCGGTCGCATCGATCGCCGCGCGTTCGGTTTCTACGACATTCGAATCAACAACCTTCGGTACCGTTGAAGATGCCGAAGGTGAAGCCAACTGCTCAACCGAAGCGGTAAACTCGGGCAATCCCAGCCAAAGAAAACAGCAACTGATTCCAAGACAAATAACGATCGCTGTCGCTGCCAGTTGCCAACGTTTGCGATACGAACGTCGCCGATCACGTGCGTCGATTTCGCCATCGATCAATTCCACGGTTTCCGTGGCGTCGATGCCAAAGGTTTTCGCAAGTTCACTGATCGAGCGTTCCAAATCCGACCGCTTCCATTTCCGCGCGTTCAAACGCGTCGCGATCGTGTTACGCAGTTTCGTTTTCGCATCCGCAGCAGAGATTCGTCGCCACCCTAATTGTTTTGTCACTTGGGTCAACAAAAGGTCGGCGCGGACTTTGCTGATTTGAAATTCGTCGACCGCCATTTGAATGACCTGTTTTTCCAGCATTGGGGCAAGAACCGCACTGGGTAACTTTGATAGATCTTTGGTCAATCGGTCCAAGAACAATTGCTCGTACCGCCCTACCCTTCCCAACACTGTGTCCTGGGCACCGATGCGATTTAAACATTCTTCGACCTGTTCATCAGCAAGGCGTTGTTGTGCCGCCAAAGCCCGGAGCTTTACCAATGCCGCTGTCGTCAATCCGCGTTCGATGGAAAGAATACTACTGGCGGCGATTGAAAACTGTTCCAATCGCGAATCGCGCGGCCCACGCATCCCCTGATCTGTCACTCGTTTTCCCTCCATTGTTTTGCCAACTCACGCAATCGAATCGAAAACCGTTCTGGAGCATTCGGATTCAACACCATGGTTTGCTCAACCAGATCAATCGCTTGGGACGGATCAAATTGATGCAAGACCGCAACGCGCTTCAACCGTGCCTCCCACCAGTCATCACTACCAACAGCAATCCGCTGTTCCACGCTCATCCACAACGCGGCGCAGCGACGGAAGTCACCCGCAACCTCCCGCAGCGCCGCAAGGACTGGTAACCACATCATATTTTCAGGCACACCATGGGTTAAACGATTCGCCGCTTCGATTTGCCCATCGGCGATATAAAGTTCGGCCAACTTAACCGCGACGATGTCTTTATTTTTTGGGGCTACCGCACCGTCCTCCCCAACGTATAAGGGCGCTGAAACGGTCCAATCATTTGCCCCCTTCGACCGCTGAACCATTGAAAGCCTGTGATAGACGGCAATCATTTGCTTACGCAACGACCGATCAGAACAAAGACGATCATGCGAAACATTCTCAAAACATCGTGCGATCTGAATTAACGTCGCCAATGTCCAAGGCGACCGAACGTCGAGAGATTCCAAAAACTGAAAGTACTCAAATGCTTGGGTTTGATCGATGGGCTGCCGATCCAACAAAACCAATGTCCGGTAGTAAATTTGCATAACGGCCTTCAAACCTCGGTGCCGAATTTGTCGATTTGAATTTAATAGCCTCTCCACCTGTCCCAACTGCTCATCGATTGTGTCGGCGTACGGTAATGCATCGTCTCGACCAAGTAACGCTGAGACAAACTGATGACGCGCTTCGATCTTTGATTCATCATTGATTCGATCGTCAACTGATAACGCTTCGATAAACTCTCGGAAATCTCGCACCGTTACACCATCGGACCATCGAAATTGCTTTGCCATTTCAACCGCCGCCATCGCAACAACGGCATCAGGCCAGTCAACCGATCGGCACTGGCCAAGAAATTGGAACGCTGCGTCCGAGGATTTGTTTTTAAGCCGATCTAACTGCATTTGAAACATTGCCAGTTCTGCAAAACGCGACTGGGGAAAATCACTCACCAATCGCAGCGCTAGGGTATCCGGTTGCTGACGTTGGCCAACTGGGACCAACCGCACCGTCACCCAAGCATTATAAATTGCTTCCGCTGCTAAGGATCGTTGTCGTTGTCCCAATAGCGTTGCCGAGGTAAGAAACCCATCGATGGCATCCGAGTAATGGCCTTGCACGCGTCGGCAACTGGCCAACAGAAATCGACAATGCCCTTGAATCTCTTGATGAACCTGTCCATCGAAGCTCTCAATCGCAGCCTGCAGTTTTGTGATTGCTTGCTCCAAGGATCCTGCTCCGTCGTTCGTCTGGAAATCATCCCATGCAAGGCAACCAAGAATCCAATTCTCCAAATCCGGCTGCTGTTTGAGCGTGTCGGGGAACCGTCGGATTGCGTTTCGCAATTGGGAGGCATTGAAGTCTAACGCTAATTCCGTGAACGCCAGCGACACCAGTTCAGTATCCATTTCCGCGCGATTGAGGATGAAACCCGAAAGAACGTTTTTGTCTAAAAATGGCAGTAAGCGTTTGGCACCTATGAAGTCGCGCCGCTCCAACAGCCCGACGAATTGCCAACGCGTAACATCTTCGATCGCGCGCATATCATCGGTTGATTTTTCGTGCGTCCTAACGATCGAAAAACAATGGTTCGCTTGTGCGTCCGCACCGATCGCTTGCATCGCCATCGCAAGGCCAACAATCGCCGATCTTCGAAATCGATCGCGTTGCCCAAACTTTGGAGCTGAAATTTTTGTCAAATTGAGATACGGTTCTAGCTCCAGATAAGATCGAAAGAAAGATTCGGCATCACGCAAGAGCTGCCGGTCTTGGTGCATTTTTGCCGCCGATTGCAAATAATAAACCCAACCTTGCAAAAACTCCCCGTGCCTCAACTGCTGCCGCCGTTGGTCCAGGAGAACATTATCACCGACCGCAGTCTGTCGAAGTTCGAAAAGACGCTGAAGGTTCTGGACCTGCTGGGTCAATCCGCGCCTCAGTAAAATCAATTCACCTACGATGGGCCCAAAGTCAACATCACTTTTGCCAATGAGATAAGCAGATTGGTGTAATTCGAGCTCCCGGTGAGCTATCGCCAGTCGGAGTTGTTGCGACTCTTGGTTTGAGTGGGCCAACAGAAAACGTTTCGCGTTGGTCAGCAAGCGTTTAGACCAAACTTCATCGGACACGGGCTTGAACAACTCTCTGGTATAACTGCGCTGTAATCGCTTAATCGCCGAAGCGCTACCGCCGGCTTGCGTCTCTTGGTAGGTTACCAACAATCGGTCTAAGCCAAACTCGTTTAAAAAGGTTTCGGTTGACGACGACACGCGCGTGGCCGGATCGTTAGATTGACTCATCCCGACGTCAACAAAACAAACTGTTAGCGTTAAACCGATAATGAGCCGATTGCGCCAACGGGCGCATCCTGTCAGCCAACCGTAGTGGCCTCGAGCGCTGCGCGCGCTATCTCCTTGGATTGGTCTTCTTAGAGCCACGCGGAACGCGTCGTTTGGATTTTTACTGGCCATTGTCATTTGGAAACCAGGCCACCGACGAGTGCCCGCATAATTTACACGTCGAAATCACGTCCAGCGCTTCTTGAAATGGGATGTCTCCCCCCACTTTAACGAAGGTCTGTTTTGCGGTGGGTGCTAAACGTGACAACAATGCCTTGATCTCCGGCAATCTTTGCGTTTTGACCTCTCCTAATTCATAGGTAACAAAACCACCCTCTGCGCTGATCGTCAGGATAACGGGTTCGCCCATGGGGCTCTGTTTTTTTTTCTGAAGACGAGACGATGAAATAATGGGCGTCACCACCGATCGAGTAACCGGGCGAAACGATGTCGTCACCAAAAAGAAAATCAATAATAGAAAAACAACGTCAATCATACTGGCTGACGAGAGGTGCAACGGCGGCAGCGCTGGCCGTTTTCTGAATCGTTGGGTTAACCGCAAGCAAGACTCCCACCATTATGGTTTGTTGACAGCAATGGACACGA
Source organism: uncultured Pirellulaceae bacterium (assembly GCA_937944405.1). Taxonomy (GTDB): domain Bacteria; phylum Planctomycetota; class Planctomycetia; order Pirellulales; family Pirellulaceae; genus Mariniblastus. The sequence goes on along the minus strand of CALDYR010000055.1, from coordinate 3,651 downwards.
ACTGAAACCCTAGTTCTGACATTTGATCAAACACATAGTTCACATGTTGGGTTTCACATTGAGCATCGCAGCGCACTTTCACCTTCGGCAGACCATGGTCGTTTTGGAAACGGTCCTTTTGCAGTTGGAGAAAGCCCTTCAGTTCCGTCTGTTCGACAACCGCCGAGCCAAATTTCAATCGCCCTGATGCATCTAAATCGAGAACCAGCGCGGCCGAGTTTGATGAATTGTTGCCGATTTCGGAAATCGGCAACTGAACCATCGGCATCATATTTTGGTTCAATTGCGATACCGTCATGAAGAAAATGATCAATAGAAACACGATGTCAATCATCGGCGTCATGTTCAGTCCGATCGGTTCAACAGGTTTGCGTTTTGAGAGTTTCACAATCCCTTTTTTCCCAACGGGGACAATATGTGTTCGATGCGGTTGCCGGCATGTGAAACGATAGCCTCGATTTTGTGTCGAAAATAATTACACGCCACCATCGTCGGGATCGCGATCACCAACCCCATCAACGTCGTGATAAGCGCTTGCCCGATGCCGCCGGCAAGATCCTGCGCTTGGGCGGATCCGTCTTGATTGGCGATTGTCATAAACGCTTCGATCATCCCGACGACGGTGCCGGTCAGCCCTAACATCGGCGCGATAGCGGCGATGGTAGCCAATACTTCGGTCCGGCGAAAAAGTTTCGCCATTTCATCTTCACCGGCTTCTTCGATCGCGGCTCGGTATTCAGCAAATCCAAATTGGCTGTTGCGGTACCGCAGCAACCCCGCACCGATGATTCGTCCCGCCATCGAGTCGTGCGCGTGTTGATAGCAATAGTCACGTGCTTCATCAATTTTTTTCGCCCCAACCAACTGTTCAATGTGATCTAAGTGATTCTCGGGAAACAGACGCGACTGCCGGATCGTGAGAAAATGATCTGCGATTGAGTAGAGGCTGATCGCCGACAGAGCCAGCAAAAACAGCATGATGCCCACGCCGATCAAGCTACCGCCAAAGATCATTTGCAGCAAATTCATGGCTTCGGCGTTCATGGGGCTAACCTGCGCGAATCGGGGTAGTGTTGACGAAAGGCCATGGTTAACCGCTGAACCTCTTGGTGACGTTTTTGACGCCGAAGTGCTTCGATTGCCGCTACCAATGACTCATGTGACAACGTCGGATGTTGAGACCGATAGGTGACGAAAAAGTCAACCAATCGAAGTATCTCACGGTCGGTCACCAATCGTTGAGGGGCAACTGCAGAAATCGCGACCACCATTTTTTGTTCAACCGTCGTCAATTGATTTGAATCCGCCGCATGATACGCAGCCGTCAATTCTGACTCACGGAGTACTCCATTTTCTATGGCCACGCTGACATCAGCAATGAATTGCTGATGTTGATCGGCAGCAAAGAAAATGGGGGGCAGGTGTTTTCGCCGGAATGAGTCATCCGCCATCGCCCCCAACCCATCATCGATTGGGTTGTGCTGGTTCTGATCGTTTGCGGTTTCTTCGTTTGGGGATTCATCTATCTGTTTTTGTCGTTGCAGGGCAATTAAATAAGGGACGATCGCGCGGGCGTATCGACCGGTCCGAAGATGAAATTTCAGCGCTGCGGTGGCGATGAAATGCCGTTGAACGACATCGAACCGCGCGTCCCCGTCAATGACCTGCTGAAAAAGCGGTTCCACCAATTCCCCAATTCCGTCAACATCTCCGATTTTACATCGATACTTCAACCGGTCGATTTTCTGCGCAGCGGTTTCTTGCCCGTTTAAGGGCAGCGGAGTGAACCACCACCCGAACATTAGCAGCGCCGTCAGCGTCAATGGGATTTGCATTTATCCCTCAATTTCAACCGCGAAACACGCCCAGCGCTGGAAGTCGCTGACGTTGAGAGAATCGGCCAAATCGTAACCGCGCGTTGACAACGAAAAATCTTTTTGCAAATGATGAATAACCAGACCATGCCGGCAAAGTTCTACAAAACCTTCGAAAAAGCGGATGGTTTGACGCGGTTGGTCCTTCTGGCGAAACATCATAAAGGTCGCAGGTTCGGTCTCGACACAGATCGCAAGAAATCGCTCAGTAGAGTCAAACGAAACTTTCGTCGCTCGAATCTCAAACGTACCTCGATCTTTCGCCATCACCAGCAACGTCTGCGCTTCGTTACTCAACTGGTTCATCGCAACGTCGTCCGGCGGTTCGGAAATGGCATTGGCACACAACATCGCCAATGCCGCGATCGTTGGATAGCCCTCCCCCACGACTTTGAGCAGGGTTGAAGGTTCTGGGTCGGTCGACCCGAGGTTACGGATAAGCATGTAAATCGCAGCCTGATAAGATGAACCGACACAAATAAAGATCGCCGAAATGTCCGGCCTCTCCTGCAATCTTCTTATTAAAGACGATCAGCCATCAAAAAGCAATCAAATCTACCGTGCACTAAATCCAAACACGCCCCACCCCAGTGAAGAAGCTTGAACTGATATCCCGCATCGATCAGTTTCCCCGGAACCACACGCAGGCTTTTGAGAAGCAACTCGGTCTCCGTTTTCATTAAACCGGCTCCAATTTCCAACATCCACTTGGCCGCTGGCAAATCGAATTTCACCCCGCAGGCTTGACGCAATTCCCGCATAAACTCTCGGTTAGGCAATGGGTTGGGCGATGCAACATTCACCGGACCGGTTAATGATGCGTCGGCAATCAAAGAATCGATACAGCTGCAAAAGTCGGATTCGTGGACCCAAGAAACGAATTGCTTGCCATCTTCGTTTCGACGGTCCAAACCACGTTTTGCTAACGTTCGCAGCACGCCAAACACGCCAGCTTGGTCGGGGCTCATCACTATCGCACTCCTCAACAGCACCTGACGTGTGGCTGGAGTTTAGAATTCTTCAGCCGCCGATTCCCAAGCTTTCGCAACTTCGATGCTGAATCGCCAAGTTTCATCAACGTCGGGTTCGTTGCCTCCAATGATTTCGGGGGCTTCGTCGTTGGGGGCGTCGAAACGGTGGGCGTAGATCGTCGCGGTGTGGCCTGTAGCCAAACCTTTGGTGGTCGGTCGCAAATCGCGATGGCCACAACAATAGGCGCGTCGAATAAACTCGCGCATCCAAGATCTGTCTGCGATTTCGGGAGTTGTAGCAACAATTTAGCCCGGATTATTCATCTGAAAGTCCTTGTTTCCTAACTCCACAAGGATAAAGGCATTCCGAGCATGATAAACATGTTGAGGATTTTGCATCGGAAATCCTTTTCGGTTTTCTGATTTTCCATTTTCCTGTTTTTCAAGCGATCACCGAAGGCGCCTTTGAGTCGCGCCATTGCGGTTTCAGCGTTGGAGCGGCGTTGATAACCAACTTGCTCCTTCCACGCTTTGCGACCGTCGCGGCGAATCTGTCGAACGCTTTGGTCGCGAGGCAATGGATTTGCGTTGCAATTGGCGTGCTGTTTGATCACCGAGCCACGTCGAGGCGGAATGAGCGCGTCGATTTGTTGCTCTTGTAATCGGTCGTGAATGTCCCAACTGTCGTAAGCACCATCGCCGTAGAATGTGCCGATCTCGCAGCCCGATTGCTTTACTAGATCCAAAGCTGGCGCACTGTCGTGAACATCATTGCCGGTGAGGACTTCAGCAACAATCTGATGGGT
>CALDYR010000054.1 GCA_937944405.1 uncultured Pirellulaceae bacterium | reverse complement strand
CCACCGAGAAAATCGGCCACCACTTCGCGGCGACCGGCGCTTGAAAAAGACATCGATTTGCTGGTACACTCTGTCACGATAAAGCCTCTTGCTTTTGTGGGTCGTTAAGGTGTTAGAACCAACGTTTTACAGAGCAAAAGGCTTTTCTTATAGGTGGCTACCAATCAGCCAATGAAATATCCGGGCTAGAAATCAAGCCTAATGCCACTGAATTCTTGGAAGAACCTTATTAACAACAGAGAAGAGTCGATCCAATGCAAGATGGCGTATTGATTGAAAAACCGTACCGCTTCGTTGCCCCGGTAGCAGCGGCGTGGCCGGCCAAGACACTGGTACGGTTAGGCGTCCACCGATATCTGCTGCGTAATCGGGGGATCACCGCAGTCGAAGTCCGCAATCAAGACCGCCTGGCTCGATCGGTCGCCGCCGGTCACGGTGTAATGCTGACGCCGAACCACCCGCGCACATCTGATCCCATCGTGATTTGCGAATTGATCGCGCGGACAGGAATCCCGTTTTATACGATGGCCAGTTGGCATTTATTCAACCAAAGCGCGCGCGACACGTTTGCTATCCGAGTCATGGGAGCCTTCAGCGTCAACCGCGAAGGTTTGGATAAAACAGCGGTCGATTTCGCAATCAAAATTTTACAAAATGCGCGGCGTCCGCTGTTGATCTTCCCCGAAGGGACCACCAGTCGAACCAACGACCAACTAATGGCGCTGATGGACGGGCCTGCCTTCATCGCGCAAACGGCTGCGAAACGGCGCGCGAAATCTTCTTCTGGGAAGGTCGTGGTTCACCCGATCGGGATTCGATATCTTTTCGACGGAGACATTCACGCCGCCTGCGATCCAGTGCTGGCGACGATCGAAAATAAGCTGACGTGGCGACGGCAAACCGATGCGCCGTTGGTGGATCGGATTGTGAAGATTGGCGATGCGCTGCTGCGTTTAAAAGAGCTGCAATACGGCATTCTTCCCGATAATCATCTGACGTTAAAACAGCGCCAAAACAATTTAGTCAATCGTCTGCTGTGCCCGTTGGAGAAGCAATGGTTGGGCGCAACATCGGAAGCTGGAATTGCGATTCGCATTAAGAACCTGCGCGTGAAGATTTTCCCCGATCTTAGCCTCAACAAGTTATCACCTGCGGAGCGCCAACGCCGATGGCAGCAACTGGAAGACACTTATTTAGCCCAACAGGTGGACTGCTATCCCGAGCAGTATTTGACCGAACACCCGTCGGTGGACCGCATTCTAGAAACCGTCGAAAAGTTAGAAGAAGACCTAACCAACCAGAGCCGTATCCACAAACCGATGCGCGTAATCATCGACGTGGACGAAGCGATAGAAGTTTCTCCCCAACGTCAGCGGGACGCAAAATCCAACGCGCTTTCAGATCAGATAAAATCACGTTTGGAAATTAAGTTAAACGCTCTTCAGTCTCAAACGAGGCCGTTTACCGAAGACTAAAACTGGTCGATCATGAGTCTATTTCAGCCATCACTTCGTCCGAAATGTTGAAGTTCGCAGATACGTTTTGGACGTCGTCATGATCATCCAGTTCGTCCATCAACTTCAGAACTTGTTTGGCCGCTTCGAGACCTAAGTCAACTGTGTTCTGAGGGATGCGCACTACTTTTTGAGAAACACATTCCAATTGGGCGGATTCAAATGCGTCACAAACGTCTGAAAAAACATCTGGATCACAGGTCACTTCAAACTGCTGGCCGCTGCTGGCGATGTCTTCGGCGCCGGATTCCATTGCCAGTTCCATCAGTTTTTCTTCGTCGATTTTTTCAGCATCAATGATAAACAGGCCCTTGCGATCAAACATAAACGAAACGCAACCGGTGGTGCCCATGTTCCCACCGTTGTTCTCGAACATCTTTTTCAGTTCTGGCGATGTCCGATTGCGATTATCGGTCAGTACATCGCACATCACCGCGACGCCTTCGACGCCGTAACCTTCGTAGACTAATTCCTCGTAAACCGTGCCATCATTTTCGCCAGACCCTTTTTTGATCGCCCGTTGAATATTGTCTTTGGGCATACTGACGGCTTTGGCGTCGGAAATCGCAGTCCTCAGACGAGCATTGCCCGCCGGATCAGGTCCACCCATTTTTGCCGCCACAATAATCGCTTTGGACAGTTTGCTCCACGCTTTACTGCGTTTTGCGTCGACCGCTGATTTGCGATGTTTGATGTTTGCCCATTTACTGTGGCCGGCCATCTTTCAATCCTTTCAAATTCGTTACTGCTCAAAGGTTTTGCAATCGAGACTTACGGCAATCGTTTGTGAGGCTACCCCGCCCGCCGGCAACGCCGCATACCGCCAGTCTACCGCGTGGCGCTGGGGCAACCCCATCGCGGGAAAAAAATTGTATCTATCGCGGCTTCTTTTTAGCCAGCGACTTCGAAGCCGCTTTCTTTTTGGTGGCTGTCTTTTTGGCGGCCTTTTTCACGGCTGCTTTCTTCACCGGTGCTTTTTTGGTGGCGGCCTTTTTCACCGGTGCCTTTTTGGTGGTGGCTTTCTTCGCCGGTGCCTTCTGAGCGGCTTTTTTTTTCGCGGGCGCTTTTTTCACGGGTGTATTTTTCTCAGCGGTCGGCTCTTGGGGTAATTCTTCCTCGGGCGATGTTTTCGTGGCCGGTGTCGCGGGTTTTGTTTTGGCCCCGCGTTTTGGAAACCGTTCCTTCGCATCTGGGGCGATTTTCAAAATGATGTTGCGAGTGGCGGTACTAAAGGGAGTGCGGTGAAACGCCACCGCCAGTTGATGCACCAAAGAAGTGAATTCGACCCCCTTGGCTTTCGCGATCGCGCGTTCCAACCCAGGCACGCGCCCCTTCTGTGCCTCGTCTTCAGTAATGGCACCGATCACCACCATCAGTTCCAGCATCGCACGGTCAGTGGGGATCGAGTGCCCCCCCAATCCGTTTTGCGACATGTAGCTGATGATAAATGGCGTGACGCCCGTCATTTTCTCAAACGAAATAACCGCTTTGCTGAGGTTTTCTTTTTTGAGAAACTCAAGATCGAACTGATAAAACGTCTCGAAGATACCGTAAAGCAACTTCTTCATACGATCGGCAGCCAACATTGGATGGCCCAGTTCCTTCATCGTTTCGGCGAGTTCTGCGGCGGTGGTCACGCGGACTTCGTTCCAATCAAAGTAATTCTCATGCAGTTTCGCAAATGCTTCATCGGCAGCTTCGTACGTCGAATCCTCCAAACAACAACCGTAAATCGCGTTCTCAATGACGGTCCGATTGGACGGAGGGAGAACCGGTTGATATTCTTTTTTAAGAACCTTGAACAGATTGGCGATTAGATCAGCTCGATTTTTTGCGGCCATTAAATTTTCTTCAAAGCGTTTTCAGCGGGTGTTAGGATTCAGTAAAAGAAGATTCTAATTCGCGTCGGCATCCTGCGAAGACGATTCTGCGGTAGGAGACGAAGAGTCGTCAAAATCGCTTTCGGCACTGCCGTTTTCTTTATCGGCATGGTCGGCCTGAGTCCCTTGGTCGCCTTCTTGAGGCAACACCTCTTCCAAAATACGAGCCACCGTCATCGCGTTTTTGATGCCCTTGTCCAAAACGAACTCAATCCGCGGCGTATAGCGTGTGTCGATACGATTACCGATTTTGGATTGCAAGTACCCGGCAGAACTTTGCAGTCCCTTGAGGCATAGGTGTTGTTTAACATCATCCCCCATCACCGACACATGAACCTTAGCTTGACGCATGTCGGGCGATACTTCGACCATCGTGACTGTCGCATCTTTGACACGTGGATCTTTCAAATCTGCGATGATGGCCATGCCGACGACCTCGCGGACTGCTTGGGCAGCTTTTAAGACTCGGCGTGAACTCATGGGGTAACCTTATTTTTTTAGAGAATTGCTCGGTAGGAGCCACTCGGAATAAAACCGCCAAGCGCCCCATCGCAGGGGCCAGTCGCGTTTCTGCCAGAGGTGTTGGCATCGACAACGGTTCCGCCGAACACCTTAGCACCGGATCTGCCGAAGTGCCGAGCTCAAATTGTTGGGAGGCAATCGCAATGTGATTGACCATCGATTATGGACCTCCGGACCGTCAAAATCACCTACAGCGTGCGGGCAATTTCTTCAATTTTATAAGCTTCGAGGGTGTCGCCTTCTTTGACGTCGTTAAACCCTGCGAGCTTGATACCGCATTCCATGCCGCGCTGGACTTCCTTCGCGTCGTCCTTTTCACGTTTCAGGGATTCAATCGCGTAGTCACCGATCACGGTGTTGTCGCGAATGACTCGCATACGACAGTCACGCGCGATCGTGCCACGCATCACGCGGCAACCGGCAATGGTACCAGTTTTGCTGACACTGAAGGTCTGCATCACCATCGCCATTCCTAAATCAACGATCTGTTCCTCCGGTTTCAGTCGCCCTTCGAGCATCGCTTTGAGGTCATCGGTGATCTTATAGATCACCTCATAGCGGCGAATTTCGGCATTAACATCGTCGGCCAGCGAACGCGCGGTTTCGTCGGGCACCACGTTGAAGGCACAGATAACCGCTTCGGACGCTTGAGCCAAACGCACGTCGGCGACCGAAACGCCTCCAACAAGCGCCTGAATGATTTTGATCCGCACTTCTGGATGTTCGATTTTGCTTAACTCTTTTTTGATCGCTTCGATCGAACCTTTGGTGTCGGCCCGGATGATCAAATTAAGCGTAATCAATTCAGCGTCGTTGGAAGCCAAGTTGCCCGATTCCAAACGCCGCTGCATCTCTTCAAGCGAAATTTTTACCGTCCCCGAGACGTCTTGTTCGTGCTGTTGGGCTAAACGGGTGTCCGCAATCTCACGCGCGGTGGCCACGTCGTCGACGACATACAATTTATCACCAGCGCCTGGCGCGGTGTTGAAACCCGTTAAGTTCACCGGTGTCGATGGGCCTGCGGACTTCAGCCGCCGTTTTGGATGCAACGTGTCATGCATCGCTTTAACGCGCCCATGAGCCGCACCGCAAACGACGATGTCTCCGATGTTGAGCGTTCCGCCCTGTACCATCACTTTGCAGACGACACCGCGATCGGATTGCTGCTCAGATTCCAAACACGTTCCAAACGCGGAACGGTCGGGATTGGCTTTATATTCGTATAGTTCGGCCGTCACCAAAATCGTTTCCAGCAGTTCATCAAGCCCTACACCGTTGATAGCGCTTGTTTTGACGACTTCAGTTTCGCCACCCCATTCGCTGGGCAACAATTCTGCGGCCGCGAGATCCTGCATCGCTTTGTCCGGGGTGACGCCGGGGATATCGATTTTATTCAGGGCGACAATGATCGGAACGCCCGCCGCTTTGGCGTGGGTGATCGCTTCCTCGGTTTGCGGCATAATCCCGTCGTCAGCGGCAACAACCAACACCGCAATGTCGGTGACGTTGGCTCCTCGGGCCCGCATTTCTGTGAACGCCTCGTGGCCCGGGGTGTCGACGAACGCAATTTTCTGTTCGCCCTTTTTGACTTCGTAAGCCCGGATGTGCTGAGTGATTCCACCGGCTTCACCGGAAACCACATTGATGCCGATCAAGGCATCCAATAATGAAGTTTTACCATGATCGACATGCCCCAAGAAAGTTACGATCGGTGCACGTGGCAAGAGATCTTCTTCGTCTTCGTTTTCGACGTCGTAGCCGGCCATCATCTGGTCTTCGGCGGTCTGCTGCTGGCGAATTTCAACGCTGGCTTCGAAGTGATCGACTAACAATTCCACCATTTCATCGGGCAGTACCGAGTTGATGTTTTTGGCAGATTCATCGCCCAGTTGCTGTAGCGTTAACAGTGCCTGAACGGCAGGAACACCGGCTGCTTCCGAAAATTCTCGCACCGTGCAGGGCAGTTGCAAGACAACATCGTCCTTACGCGGGGCCGCTGAGTTAACGACCTTACCGCGCGAGCGGCGAGTGCCTGGCCGCGAGCGCTGGTAACGGGTAGGCCGTCGATTTCGCAATCCTCCCAACGGTGCGTCGCCGCGTTGGGCAGTCGAACGCCGGACCTTCGATGGCATGTCGCCGAAGACTTCGCCGCTGGTTTCCTTTTCGCCAACGTTGCCTTTTTTCTTTGCCTTCTTCGATTTGGTCAGATGCTCCAGCGGGGCGGCACCGCCGCGCTGAATCTGATTGATCGCGTCTTGCGGCAGCGCGATATCTGGCTTCTGTACTTTCTCAGTAGAATCGGTGGCTGAAGCACTGGGCTGTTTTACTTCCGGCATCTTGGCGACGTTGGCCGTAATCCCGCGTTTTTTCACCGGGCGTTTTTTCTCCTCACCGCCAGAGGTATTCTTCGGGCGGCTGTCGAGATCTCGCACCACTTTTTGCCCGCGCGAGAACAACGGGTTGCGCATCGGGGTTTTAGGTACTGAAGGCCTGATCGGCGCCGGCGGTTGAACTACTTTTTCAGGCGCCGGTGGTTCGGGAGCCTTTTCCTCGACGACGTCGTGAATTGACGCCTTTTTAATGATCGGTTTTCCGGTGGTGGCTTTGACCGACGGGAATGCGTCTTTGGATCGACTACGAAGCTTACCCAGTAGCCCACTGACTACGCTTTTTGTTTTGGCTGGTGGCTGTTCGGCGGCAACGGGTTCCGGAGTTGTTTCGGCAGATTTATCTACTGCTTTTGACGCAACGGCCGGTTCAACGGCATCATCGGCGGCGGCCTGTTCGGTGGCGACTGGATCGACCGTCTCGGGAGCCGCCTGATCTACATCGCGAGAGCCGACAGGCTCGCTGGCGCTTTGAGCTTCCGCGCCGCTTTGAACCTCGGCCTCGGCTTGATCGCTTTGAGCGTCCGGAGCAGCGGGGGCATGTTGATCGCTTTGAGCATCATCGGCGCTGCGGGGCACGGATGCCTCTTGGACAACGTCTTCCTGCTCCGGTTCGAATTCTTCTTCGGCCGGTGGCGGTGAGGCAAGATAGTCTTTGATGATGACGACTTCGTCGTCGGTGAGACTTGCTAGCGCAGAACCCTTGTCTTCGACACCTGCTGAATCGCAAATATCGAGCAACTGTTTGTTGTCAAACCCAAGTTCTTTAGCAAACGCGTAAATGCGTACGGGCACTAGACGTGACCCTCCTTTTTTCGAACAGAGTCACCCTAACAGCGACTCATCATTCACCTTAACAATTACATAAATCGTCCCTTCCGCCTGGAAGTAAAAACCTCCAAGTGCAGACACGGTTTGGAAACCAATCGAAAGCAAACGCCAGCGGCGAAATCGTCTCGATTACACATTCATCTCAAACGGGGTCGAAAATTATCGCAAGTTTCGAGCGATTATGGTAACCCAGTTATTATTTTTTACCACTAAAGTTTCTTCATAGCCGCCTCAGCGACAGGCACCAAAGGCATCTCGGCGCCGGACCGCCGCAAAAAACCACCTAAGACGCGACTTGGGGGCCAGAATCTCCACTTGAAGCCGTCGGCTGCCCCCGGGGGCCGTCCCCCTGATCGGTGGTAGCAGATTCGGTGTCAACTTCTTCTCCGGCTTTGGCTTCCCCATCAACCTTCCCTTCGGCTTTCGCTTCTTCTTCGGCTTGAGCAGCCAGTTTCGCGATCGCGGCGGCTTGGGCGGCTTTCTTCGCCTCCGCCGCTTCGGTTGCTCTACGGATCGACTCTTGTTCTTTGCGGACGCGTTTCTCCTCTACCGAGCGTTTTTCGGCTTCGGCAGCTCGAACTTCCGCCTGTTCAACAATCCGGTCAACGTCTTCTTCGGTCAAATCGCCCATTTCCATTAGGTTGGAAGGCTCAATCACCTCAAGATCGTCATAGGAGAGATAGCCTTCGCCCACCAAACGGTTGGCCAGATCTTCGTCGACTCCATCGATTTCGCAAAACCCTCGGACGGCACGATCAATCTGCGATTCAAGTTCCGTCTGAGTCATAATTTCTATGTCCCAACCGCAAAGCTTGCTTCCCAACCGGACGTTCTGCCCGCGTTTCCCAATCGCCAAAGACAATTGATCTTCACGCACCAACACGATCGCTCGGCCCATCATCGCACACAAAATCACTTCGTCGACTTCTGCCGGTTGCAGCGAATTGGGAATCAAAACCTGAGGATCTTCGTCGTACCGAACGATGTCGATTCGTTCCCCAGCAAGTTCGTCGATGATAACTTTGATGCGATTGCCACGCACACCGACACACGCCCCAACGCAATCAACTTTTGAATCGACACTACTGACAGCGACCTTTGAACGATAGCCCGCCTCACGCGCAATGGCGTTAATGGAGATCACACCATCAGTAATCTCCGGAATTTCGCTTTCAAACAACCGTTTAACGAAATTAGCGCGCGTCCGGCTGAGGACAATTTTAATCCGCGACCCCTGAGCCTTGACCTCGGTCACCAACGCCCGGATACGCTCGTTAGGCTGATGGGAATCACCGGGAATTTGTTCACTGCGAGGCAAAATTGCCTCGACCGCACCAAGGGTGACGGTAGTGACACGGCCTTCGTTGCGATTGACCTGCCCTGAAACGATTTCGTCGATAACTTCGGTAAATTCTTCGATCTGCGAATCACGTTCGGCTTCACGGACCTTTTGAATGATCACCTGTTTGGCGGTTTGAGCGCCAATTCGGCCGATGACCTCTTCATAGTCCAGCATTTCCTGGCCGTGGCGACCGGCAATGACACCGCTATCACGTTCGATGAAGAATTCGATATCGGCTTCATCGCCGAAGTGCCTTCGCGCAGCAGTAACCAGTGCGGATTCGATCAATTTAAAGACCGTTTCCTTCTCGATGTTTTTTTCTCGATGAAGCGAATCAACAATTCTTAGAACTTCACTGGCGTTCATGTATTTTCTCTGGCTAAGTTTTCGCCCGTTTCTGGGTCGAACCACAACAACTGGGCGACCGCCACGTGAACCGAAACTGGCTCACCGACTTCGACCGTCAAATCCGGCAAGGATCTGACGGTAACGCGACCGTCACTGTGCTGCGAGTCCTTTATTTGTGTTTTTGCCGGACTTTCGTCCAAGCGAATCTCAATCAGCGCTTCGCTCCCTAACCTGTCGACCAAACCGACCCTACCGATGAGAGAAACCGAGGCCTCCCGCGCTGGCGTTCGACGGCCAAAACGTCCTGCCAACTCCAACTTGCCGTGCTCGGACCTAAACCCAATCACAACATCTAAGCCCGCAGGTCGCGCCCCCAACCGCTGGGCCAAGTCGTTGCTTATGCCGGCATCTAAATCCGACCATCGCAACTCAAAACGCCCCCCTGCCAAATGCAGAAAGAACGCATCGTCATCTATTTCCACCATGACTGCAGCAACGACATTAGTCGGCGTGCTACCGATAAACTTCGCCACAAACAGATTGGCGGGACGCCGATAAACATCCAGCGGCCTGCCAATCTGCAGCACTCTCCCGTCTCTAATCACGGCGATCCGATCGCCCAAAGTCATCGCTTCAACTTGATCGTGCGTGACATAAACCATGGTGGTTTTTAAATCACCGTGAATCCGCTTTAACTCCACCCGCATCTGCTGACGCAGTTTTGCGTCAAGATTAGACAAAGGCTCATCAAACAAAAACACCGCCGGATCCCGTACCATCGCGCGCCCCAAGGCAACACGCTGACGTTCACCGCCGGAAAGCTGATACGGCTTACGATCAAGCAAATGCGAAATTGCTAACCTATCAGCCGCTGACCTGACTTGGCGATCAACCCCGGACCTCAACCGATTAAGTTCAGCCGACTTCCGAGGTTTAAAAATGCGTCTTAAACCACGACTAAGTACTCCACCGCCGTAACGTAACAACAATCCAAACGCCATGTTTTTGTACACCGACATGTGCGGGTACAAAGCATAGTTTTGAAACACCATTGCAATGTTCCGATCCTTAGGAGCCACATCGTTGACGACGCGCCCCCCAATTTCGATCTTCCCTGAGGTTGGCATGTCCAGCCCCGCGATCATCCGCAGCGTCGAACTTTTTCCGCAACCGCTGGGACCCACTAACACCAAAAACTCTTGGTCACGCACCTCAAGATCGACATGGTCAACAGCTATGTTACCATCTGGAAACTGTTTGAAAATATGTTCCAGCGTGACGCTTGCCATTGCAGCAATCGATAATGAAATCTTGTGTGCGAGTCAGAATCAGCGCGAGGTGGCTACAAAACAAACCCGCAGAAAGCTCCTACAGATCCGATTTGCAATTCAAAAGGATAGCCTTGCCAGACCCAACCGTCAACGGTGGTTAGACGCCCCAAAAGGCGTTTCACTGAAATCCCCCTAACATCGCTGTTGCAGTGACTACCGGGCGCGCGATCAACCCCGCCCTCTTCCGGTCACCAAGCAACGGCGTCCCGTTGCTCCGAACCGATTGAAATCTATCGTCGCAATTGCTTGGCAAAACCCAATAACCAACTTCTACGCACCCCGCATTCACGGCCCGTCGATGCCAAAGAGGCACCGACGACCGACCCGACCGTTTAGACAATAGACCGGTTTCCTCATCGATAAAGCTGGCTCTCGCTGAAACCGCGGCGAACTAATCATCACGCGACCAGAATGACCAGATTCAAAACTGGGGCGACAGATCGATAACAATCGACAGCAGGGCAGTTCGAGGCTTCGGCTTATTGGGGTCGACCGGAAGCTTATTGCATCCGGTTGCCTCAGAAGGCGACAGGCGATTCGCAAGCTAATCGCACTGTCAACCTCCAGAGTGTAAAAACCATCACTTTCCTAAAAAAACCTCTTCCCGCGACGAGCCTAACGCTAAAGTTGCACTAGGGTTCCTAAAAACACTTTAAATCGGCCCGCCTATTGGTTTTCATTGACAATGAAAAAATTAACGGAACAGTGGTTGCCAGTCCCACTTCCCCCGTCAATCACCAATAACCGAATTAATTGCGGATGTTTCAAATAATAGGCTAGGTGTGCGTATGTATTCGCCGTATTATCGTAGAAGATAGCTTGAAACCGCTTTCTTCAAAACCGTTTTACAACCCGCCTCGCCAACTAGCGACCACAATCACGCCTCGATTGAGACTGTTTGGCTTGATTTTTTATTCTTTTTTCCTGTAGGTAATTTCATGAAACTGAAACGCAGAGGTTTTACATTGGTGGAGCTGTTGGTCGTGATCGCCATTATTGGCATCTTGATCGGAATGCTGCTACCGGCGGTCCAGCAGGTGCGAGAAGCAGCCCGGCGCACCGAATGTCTCAACGGCCTTCGTCAAATGGCTTTGGGGACGCTCAATTATGAATCGTCCAACATGCGTTTTCCCACAACGGGGCCTCAGGGCAACGCTGTCTTCCTGATTGGCAACACGTCCAGGCCTGAAGTACCGGTACTGAACTTCTACTTCGAGATATTACCCTTCATCGAGCAAAACAACTTGGCTGCTTTGCCTCAGCAATTCACAATTAACGGGATTGAGTTTCAGGGCGAGCGCGTTCAGATGTTCGGTTGTCCGTCGCGGGGAGAGCGCGCAGAAGTCGACACAACCAACGGCGACAGCCGACCGCTACCTGATTACGCTTCCTTCATCTCGTTCAACGATCCCAACGCTAACTGGATGAATAACTACGCAAGTTTTGCCGACACCAGCACCGCAGCCGAAGAAAACGACGCTTGGAACGGAGTCATTGGTAAACTCGGCTTTGTAAACGCTGGTCCCTCCGGCGGGGCACCCGTCCTGCAACGATTCTCCAGAATTGGATTTGGAGGGATTACCGATGGTTCTTCCAGCACCATGCTATATGGTGAAAAATCCGTTTGGTCGCAAAGCTACAGCACTGAACGTTCAAATGGAGCCCATTTCTGGGATGAAACCGGCTACTTTTTGCCCGGCAGCTGGAACATCCGCCGCGGTATCGCCGAAGGAGGGTTCCACATGATGGCCGATAATGTCGACAGACTTTCGAGACCGCGCGGAGACGAATTTGAATTCGGCTTCGGTTCTGCCCACCCCGGTTCGGTGAACATGGTGTTTGCCGATGGTTCCACGCACTCGGTTTCGATGGACGTCGCTCCGATTACGCTCGCACGACTGGGCAACCGTCGCGACGGTCAGGTGCTCGACCAAGACAGCCTGTAAGGTTACTTTAAGTTGACTATTTTCAGCCTCACTGGTCGTTTCGATTAGTGAGGCTTTCATTTTAAATAATGAGTTGTGACATGAACAAACGCACTTACCACACGGTAACGCACCTTTCACTGGTTGCCCTCTGCTTCCTCTTGATGGCGGTCACTGGTTGCGGCAAGGGAGAGGTGGCAAACCTCGTTGCCGAAGCCAACAAGACGAAAATCCAACGAGCAATGAACAGCTACCTGCTTTACCAAAGCCGAATCCACAAGGCCGCTCCAAGCAAAGAGGAACTGATTGAGTTCATCAAAACCAACCCCAACATTGACAAAAACTTGGCCTTCATGGGGATCGACCGAGACACCTTCGAGGAGAATTTGATCAGCGATCGAGATGGCGCTGAATATTTTTTCCGATGGGGAACGTTCATCAAGCGACCAGGAACAAACGAACCCTTGGTGTTCGAAACGGTCGGTGTCGATGGCAAATATCAAGTCATCTGGTCAGACGGCGAAGTCGAAGAATACGAGGGCAAAGAGTGCGAAGACCTCAAAAGTGGGAAATTCAGGCGGGAAAATCAGGGGCCCGATTTGAGTCCCACTCAAAGCAGATAGCCCTCTGACGAGAAACACCTTAGGCTCAACACCTTCGTCACGCTCTGATTTCACAGCGGCTGAAATGGCCACAACTCAGGTCGCCGCTAAAAAACGGGTCTAACACCACGGCACCCCGGTGCGACACCCTCGGTAAGATCGGGCTTTGGCGTCTCCTGCGGATCACCTACAATCCCGCCTTTAAGCAGACTCTCCCGCGTGCAAGTCAAGGATGACAACAATGCGCTTCCCCCAAATTCTGAGCGTTCCCAACATTCTTAACAACGCTTGTTTCTACGCTTCAACGGCATGCTGCGCTGCGTTCGTGATGGTCGCAACGGTGCAGGCACAAGAAACAATCGACCGCTCCCAACGAAGTCCATGGCGTGCGTCGTTCAACCAAGTCAGCCCCCAAGCCATTCAAGCCAACGAAGCCAATGGCGACCGGGCCCCCATGAATGCCAACCCTTCGGTCGGCGGCAGTAGGCCACGTAACGCTGCCCCCCTGCCATCACCATCGCAGCCAGCGGCCCGAACCAACGGCGCGGCCGCCGGCACCGTCAGCACTCCCCGCCAAGCCGACACGGTACCGCGGCTCAATGGCCCGCCGACAAACGCGGAGACCTTCACAGCCCCCATTATTAACCGTCCAACCGCCGCCCCCGCGCAGGCCCCATCAACCCATTCGCCATCCTCTCTTGGCACTAAAGTCAGCCGCACCCAAAACCAGCTTCCTAATGATGCCGGACAGGTGTGGCGCGAGTATGATATTGGGCCCTATACTTCCAACGTGAAATCCGTCGCGCGTCCCCAACAGGCGGTATTAAATTGGGTGCTGCGTGAGACGGGAACTGAAATGTGGTTTAACGAACCGCTGGGGATTCTGCACGCCACCGAAGACCGTTTGATCGTCTATCACACGCCTGAGATTCAAAACGCCGTCAAAGCAATAATCGACCGTTTCGTTCGCACACGCGGCCAAGAACAAAACTTCAACGTCGATCTGTTGACCGTGGGCAATCCGAATTGGCGATCCAATGCGTACGCGCTGCTGCAAACGATTGACGTTCAAACGCCGGGCGTTGAGGCTTGGATGATGTCCAAGGAGAACGCCGCGATTTTGGTCGGACAACTTCGCCAACGCACCGACTTCAAACAGCACAGCGGCGGCGAAGTGAAAAGCCACGATGGTCAAGCTTTCGTTTTAGAGAAAACCAAGCCCGTGCCGTTCGTCCGCAGTCTCCGCTGGTTGCCCGGACAATTCCCTTCCTACGAACCCTTATTGACGACGATCAACGAAGGCTACACCCTAAACATCTGCGCGCTTTCGCTGTTGGATAACCGCGCAATCGAAGTAGCCATTAAATGCGATGTTGACCAAGTCGAAACCTTGACCCCGATCAAGATTCCCGTCGGTGGCGTTGGCGGCGCGTTACAAACCGCCGACATCAACGTGCCGGAATTAATTAGCTGGCGTCTGCACGAACGCTTCCGCTGGCCCTCGGATCAAGTGCTATTGCTCAGCTGCGGCGTGGTCGCAGATCCTCAACCCGAGACTCAAAACGGCACCGGCGTGTTTGGCTTGGGACGCCTGCGGAAGCAGACTAATCGGTCCGATGCCCTGTTGATGATCGAATACCGCGGCCCGGCTAACGAAGCCAATTTGCCGCGCACCGCCGGGCGATCATCGCTGGCGCCGCTGAAATAGTAACGCCAACAAAGATTCACAACGCTGGAAAAGACGTATTGGGCGGACTTTTTGCCCACCGACGGTCGCCCCCCACCCAGCTACAAAGGATGCTGGCACCGATCTATTCGTGTTGCTGACCTCGACGGCGACACGATTTGGCTTAAAATACTCCGCTGTCTTAAAATGCTTCGCTGTTTGTCGTATTCACCTTCCTTTTACCAAAACAAAAATGTCACAGTCAGATCGCCGCGTTGTCATCACAGGTATGGGTTTGGTCAGTCCGATCGGCAACTCGGTGGAAACGATGTGGGACCACCTCAGCACTGGCAAAAGCGGTGTCGGTATTCTGCAATCAGTCCCCGTGGAAAATTTCACCACCGATATCGGAGGAGAGTGTTCAGATTTTGATGGGGGCATCGATAACTTTGGTTCGCCTGACAAACTGCTCAAACGCAACATCAAAAAAGCTCTGAAGCTAATGTGCCGCGAAATTCAAATCGGCGTCGCGGCGGCACAACTGGCAATCGAAGACGCAGGGCTGGCGGGCGCCGAAAAAGACCCCACACGCGTCGGGACGATGTTTGGCAGTGACTACATTATCACCTCCCCCGATGAATACAGCGCTGGCATCGCGGAATGCCTTTCATCGGACGGGGCGTTTGATTTTGAAAAATGGGCCCAACAAGGAATCCCCAAAGTCGAACCCACTTGGTTGCTAAAATACTTGCCCAACATGCCCGCCAGTCACGTCGCGATCTTCAACGACCTGCAAGGGCCCAGCAATTCACTCACCGTGAGGGAAGCATCATCCAACATCGCGATCGGCGAATCGGTCACCATCATTCGCCGAGGCATCGCCGATATTATGGTCACCGGCGCGACCGGGTCTCGGATTCATCCGTTACGTACGATTCATGTTTGCCTCCAAGAGCAACTGGCCAAACGCCCCAGCGACGCTGTGGCAGGAGATGCCGGGAAAGCCTGTCGCCCCTTCGACGCCAACCGCAGCGGCATGGTGATAGGCGAAGGCGCAGGGGTAATGGTGCTGGAATCGTTGGAGTCGGCCACCGCAAGAGGAGCAAACATTTTAGGTGAAGTCGTTGGTTACGGTTCATCAGCGGTAATGAACGCCGACTCAACGGCGGACTACAAAACGGCACTCTCCAATGCCATCGCAACGGCGATTGAAGTCGCGCACCTGACCGCCGATTCCATCGGGCACGTTCACGCCCATGGGTTAGGTGGATTGCGATGCGATGAAGAAGAATCAGCAGCCATTGTCGACGCCTTCGGTGACACGCCGGTGACCGCCGCCAAAAGCTACATGGGGAACCTCGGCGCCGGAAGCGGGATGGTCGAAGCCATCTCCAGTATCACCGCGATGCAGAAAAACAAATTGTTCCCCGTGCTCAATTGCGATTCGGTTGACCCTAAGTGCAAACTGAACGTGACCACCGAACCAACCGCCCCCGGCGACAGCTTCATGAACCTCAACGTCACCCCCCAAGGCCAAGCCAGCGCGACGATTATCAAGCGGTTCGAAGGGTAGAGGAAATGCAGGGTAAAGGGAACAGTTTTGCACTGCGCCCGAGGGAGCCTACTGCCGTCTTGGAATGCCGGCCCGTATGCCGTCAAGCGAATCGCGATTGGCTTGATCGGGTCGCGGTTTGACGTCCCTGCTTTGACCGCCGCACCTTGCGCCTCACTTTGCGCGGCCGTTACCTTTTGCGGTCATTCTGCCTGCCCAAGAGTCAGCGGTTTGATTTCAATATTCCGGAACTCGGCCGGCGTGCCCTCGGATTGCAGCGCGATACCGCCCTGGGTGACTGTGCAGTTGGTGCCATGGTTGACCTTCACATCGTTGACCAACACGGTGACTTCATCTTGATTGCAGATGATTCGCATCGTGTTCCATTGGCCGATCGGTTTCTCGGGATCGCTTGTTAATCGTTTGATGCGACGATGGGTATGGCGATCGCCGGGTACAGGCTTCGCCCGCCTCTGTTGAGCATTTTCGACATCGATGTTGACGTGTTTTCCGATCACCCAAAAATCACCGGCAGACCCCGATCGCAGCTGAACCTCTAGCGACTGAGGCCATCCGCCAAACATCAGTGGCACGGTCGAATGAACCAAGACCCCGTTGTTCCCGCCCACCTCGCCTGACCAACGCCACTCCAGCGTCAATTCGTAATCTCGGTACCAGCGACGCGTTAGCAAATATCCTTTGGGTTTTCCGGCACACTTGAGTATCCCATTTTCGACCGACCAAGTGTCCTCGACTACGGCGTCCTGTTGCTTGCTGAAAAAGATCCACCCTTTAAGATCCTGTCCGTTGAACAGAACCTCTGGCGCGGCAAGTGCCGCAAGCTCTTCTTCGTGTTGGGCGTTCGCGATTTGGACTACTGTTGGGGAGGTCGACGCGATAGCCGCGATCATAAGGGCTGGCAACGCGATGCGTCCAAAGTCTATGCTGTGCATTCTTATTCCACTGGGTCAGGAGGATTCATGTTTATCGGAGAATCCATGTTAGCAGAATCGGCTCACTCTTGAGAATCCGACGGTCGCGCAAAACTTGAGAACGAACCGGAAAGTTTGCGTACTTGGGACGGAATTGCTGCCGCAGTGACCACTTTGCGCGGTTTGGGTTTGGTCGACGCGGACACGGCGACCTCGGCAGATGCCACCGACGATACCGCCGAAGTATTTTCCGACTGCACGTCGGTACGTTTTGCTTCTTTCACCAATCCAGCGACAGAATCATCTATCTCATTGACTAAATCGGAAATCGATTTTCGGCGTTGACCTTGAACTTGTTTGGAACCACCGTTCGTTTCGCCAAGTTGAATTTCGCCGACTGGTGGCCGTTGCGAACCCTGATCGCCGATCGATCGTGCGATGTCCAAAGGTCGGGCATTCGCGGAACGCTGTGGACGATTTCCGTCACTACTTTCACCCTCAGGCTGCAATTCGCTATTTGCTGAAGAAACGATCTGATCATCTTCAGCAGTCACCAATTTTCGATCCAAGGCCCGGGCGTAATCGGTGATGCTGGTAACGCCAGAATCCCCCGAAGCATCGCCCGGGTTTTCATTACCGGCGGCGCTGTTGATACCTCCGGGCAGGCCAGGCGAATTGACTGGTTTGTGAGCCAGCGCGGATAAATTTTTCTGGGGTACCGGCGCTTCAGCCTTTCTCATCCCTTCCGATGCTTCCGATTCTTGCTCAGAAGATTTCTTTTGTTGGCTCAAACTCAAGAGACTTTCGGCGGTGATACGACCATTGGTGATTGACTCCGGCACCTCGGGGCTACGGACGCGATCGACCACTAAAATGTCTGGCGGCGATTTGTCCTTAATTGGCTTGGCAGGCTCACGTTCATCTTTAGCGGCGGTGGACTTCGGCGGCGTTGTTTCTTGTGGGGAACTTTGGGTCTTTCCCTCAGCGGCACTAGCGAACGTGGTAAGTTCAGAACGTTTTTCAACGGCCACTGATTTCCGAGGCGCGGGACTGGCCGGCTGACCGTTTTGCACCGGAGCGGCAGCAGGAGTAGCGTGCGTCGGGGAACTTGCAATCGCTTGAGCCACCCTCGCATCGACTTTGGCCTTGTCGGCGGCGTCCTGTGCCTCGCGGGCTTTAAAAGCCGCGATCACCTCAGCCGAACCGACACTCGCCGGGGCACTGGTTGCTGGGGTGGGTGCGGCGGCAGTAACAACCACCGGAGCGACCGCTGCCTCGGGTGGTTCGACGGGAGCAGGGGATGGCGTCGTCAGCGATTTTTCAGGTCCGGGTTGAGCTTCGGCCTGGGGGTGTTCACCGTTTCGCTGGGGCACAATCCCTTTGGTAATCCCTTGCTTGAGCGCCGTCATATGTTTGATGACAGAATCAGGAATCATTGATTCTATAGCGTTAGCCACCAAACCACTGCCGGAGTCTCCTCCAGCATCATCGGCTTGTGTATTCACGGGCTGCGGAGGTGCCATTTGCCGTTGCATCGCGGAGGCCGTCCTCAACCGGCTTTCTACGACTGTTTCGGGGGAGACATTCTGAACCACCGGAGAAGCACCAACAACGGGGGCGGCATGCGATGGCCTCTGTTCGGCCGTCGGCGATGGAGGCGTCTGTGAAACGTACGAACGCGGATCCTCAAAGGGAGGAGACAACAAAATAACCAGCCCCAAACCGCACACCAAACCAACCGCACCGCCCAACATTCCAGCTGTCGATGCACCGATTTGATCCGGTCGTGAGCTGACCTGTGGTTTGTCGATGCGCGTCAGCATGGCGACTTCGTCGGTCGATGTCGCGTAAGATTGGACCTGAGCCAAACGGCCTTGCACTTCGTTGTACACTTCCGCTTTCTTTTTGACTTCTTCTTCCAGCGTCGCGTACGGAACCCGTTGTTCGGTTAACGTGCGCAGCTTCGTTTCCAATTCCACTACTGACTTGCCCAGACGCCGTTCCAACGCACTGAGCGTTTGGATTTGGGAATCTAAACCTTTGATTGTTGTCCCAAGCGAATTGAACAGCTGGCGTTTTTGTTGCTGAACGGCGCGGCGAGAACGCTGCAGTTCCGGATGCAACGATGTGTAGCGCCCTTCGTCGATCGCCAATTGCGCCATTGCGGCGGAAAGATTCGTCATGACCCCCTGCAACGCCGGTTGCAGTTGCAAAAGCTCGTTGGAAGTGACGAGCTCTTTTCCGCCGTTTCGTTTGGCGGTCAGCAGCAATTCGCGTTGCTCTTTCGCCGATGCCAATTGAGCGGCCGCTTGACGCTGTTCAAGCCGAATTTGATTTAACTTGAGATCGAATCCGCTGCCGCTTTGGGGATCATTGAGACCACGAATAGTCGTGATTTCGGCGCCAAAGCTCTTCTCCAAAGCCTGCAGTCGTTGCGACGAAGTCTCTAACGATTTCTTCGCGTTGACGCTGGCCTGAGAAAGCTCGCTGCGCATACTGTCAAGCCGCAGAAGCCGTACCTCGTTGAGTTTGGAGTCGATTTGGTCAAGTAACAGCGCAACAAATTTCCGCGATCGCTCGGGATCCGCCGTTTTCACCGTCAACACCACGGCCTCCGTTTTCCCGAACTCAGCACCGTTAGGCGCCGACAACATCACATTACCCTGCACCCCTTCGATAGTCTCCAGAGACGGATAATCGCCGTGACCACCAGAACCCATCGGCCCCAACTGTTCCAGCACTGCTCGTATAACCTGGGGCTTACGGGCAATCTCAAGGACAGTCTCTTGAGCCGATTTCAACTGCTCTTGGGAACCAAAGCGACTGGGTTTGAAGGCGTCCCCCATCAGATCGTCGCGCAGAATAAGGGATTGCCGCGCCGTGAATGTTTTGGACGCAAAAATCTTGTTGTAGGCCCCTGCAATGGCCAACCCCAAAATCATAGGCGTCACCCAAACCGGCGAATACCTTCGTAGGCAGAGATAGACATGCTCTAACAAATTAGTGGAACGCATCGGCGAACTCGGTGACTTCTGAATACAAATTTTCGATCGCTTGTGTAAAACCGACGCGATCACGGCCAGTTAGCAGCTATTTACTAAACCCGCACCTCAGCGCAGACCTCGTTTCATTGCTATCGGTTAGTTATCGCCGATAGATCAACTATTTGCCGCAGCGGTATCCAAAGCCGAATTTTTGTGGTGCAATTAAACCGTTTCCAAACGACGCACCGGCCGCATAAACCAACCAACCCGCAGCGTCCTCATCTCACACAGTGTCAATCGACTGGCAACGCTAGCAAGATCTGCTGTCGGCTTTTATTGAGCGATTTCAAGCCCTACATCACCAATCAAACCCAGCCGGGGAGGGTGGGAGACCTCCAAAATGATCTGCAACTCATTGAAAGGCTGCAGCCCATCGGTGACAGCAATTTCCAGCCACCCTTGCGGGGCAACTTTCACAATCGACACGTCATTTAACCGCACCTCGGCAGACGCCCCCAAAGATGAAATCGCCACCCAGATCGCGCTAGCATCCCCCATCCCTGAGGAACAATTAAACTTACGCGACAATCTAACTGTCCCGGTAAAATCACTTGGGAGTTTCTCGGGCCAGTTCAACGGAAGGGTCGTTCTGAAACGATCTTCACTGGCATTTGGCCCTGCCTTAGTTGCGGATGCCACGCACCACCACGGACCGCGCAATCGTATTTTGTGGCGTTGATTCATGATGGAAGATTTTTGGAGATTTCCGCCAGTTTTGCGGGCCGGTGCGGCAGTGCTATAATATAGGGCGTTGCGAAGGAATACAACAAACCTCAGTCGTGCGGTAACGCCGGTCAACGTTGGCCAAAGCCGATCCTATCGGCCACGGTTTGCTCGCATAAATTCTCGCCACCTGTATCCGGCCGATTGATCGTGACAAATATCCTTATCGCCGATGACAACCCTGTTGACCGAGCATTATTCAAAGGG
Organism: uncultured Pirellulaceae bacterium; assembly: GCA_937944405.1. GTDB lineage: Bacteria > Planctomycetota > Planctomycetia > Pirellulales > Pirellulaceae > Mariniblastus. Next base: position 773 of record CALDYR010000054.1, on the reverse strand, counting down.
ATCCTGAAATCGCAGACCGACTGGCAAATCGATCTGGTCGATTCGGCCGATGCGGCGCTTGCCAAAGTCAAACGTCCCCCCACCCATGATTCATCCGGACCGGCGATCTTGGTAACGGATTTGCAAATGCGGGGAATCGATGGCCTGGAACTGATCCGGCGAATCAAAAAAATCGATCCCACACTGCCGATCCTATTGGTCACCAACAACGACAATGTGGAAGTGGCCATGTCCGCCCTCCGCGCCGGCGCGACCAGTTTCTCACCGAAAAATGCCCTCTCTACAGACCTCGTGACCACGATCAAGCAAGTCCTCGAAGTTGCCGATAGAATGCAATACACTCACAGTACAAGCTTTTGTGCGGTGCCCGATCATCAAGCCTTCGTTCTCGACAACGAGTCATCCCTGATTGGCCCTACAATCGAAAATCTTCAAAACGGCCTGCCGAACTGGAGCAATCCCGATCGACTGCAAATCGCAATGGCGATCGAAGAAGCACTCACCAATGCAATGCACCACGGAAACTTAGAGGTTTGCTCCCAACTGCGAGAAGGAGAAAACGACGGCGACTACTATCAAGCGATCGCAGACCGCAAACAATTGTCACATTATCGGTGCCGAAAAGTCCGGCTTGAGGCCGAGTATTCCGATGATCATATCTGTATCCAGATTTCAGACGAAGGGGCCGGGTTTGACCCCTCAACCATCGCCGACCCGCGCCTCGTAGAAAATCTCAATCGTGTTTCGGGCCGAGGATTGCTGCTGATTCGATC
>CALDYR010000053.1 GCA_937944405.1 uncultured Pirellulaceae bacterium | reverse complement strand
AGGATTTCTTGAGGATTTTTCCACGTCTTGGTTTCATCAGGGCTCCTTCGACCGCATCGTTCTCCCCAAGGCCGGAGTCTTCCGTTGGGTCATTAACAAAAACTAAATCAAGAATTTTAAAAGGCTCCGTATTTTTGCTGCATTCGGTTGGCAATGACGCTGCGTTGCTGACTGAATCGTCAATCAGCCGTCGCTTATTGCCACGGAGTCACGTCTATTGAATCTTCCGAAAGTTGCGTCCGAAATCTTCCCCGTGGTACAGCGCTTGCATGACCATTTAGCCAGTCCAGAGGTTCAAACGTCAACCGATAGACGTACGTGTTGCGTCAATAAAACACTACGCCTGCCGGCTAACTGTCAAACTGACAAACGGATGGCCAATGCTGGATAGATCGTAACGGCCGCTGGTTATTGCTCGAGCGACGTGATGGGCGGTTAAACCGCCGCCGATTCTAAGATTCGATATTCCAGCAGTTTACAGGAATTCGACTTGGCCGCTTTCCAGTTGGTAGTATGCCGGAACGATTTTCAATTTACCACTGGCGACGGCGTCGCCGATAATTTTTGATCGCAGCGTCAGCTCGTCAGCGGTCATTTGAGCGTTCTTTTTGACGACCGTGTTGACGTCAGCACCATCACCGGCGGCAACCAATGCGGGGGTAATGTGGGCCAATAGGTGATTGATGTTGTAACCGTTGTCGCCACCGTTTTTGGCGGCGGTAACCGCTCCGCAGTTTTCGTGCCCCATCACGACCAGCAGCGGACATCCGATGTGGGCGACGGCGTATTCGATACTTCCGATAGACGATGTGTTGGCGACGTTACCTGCGATACGGACAACAAAAAGTTCTCCCAACCCGGTGTCGAAACAAAGTTCAGGCACAACGCGGCTGTCGGCGCAGCTGAGGATGATCGCGTAGGGCTCTTGACCGCCGGTTAAGGCACCGCGCCGAGAGCTATCCTGCAGTTGACCATCAAGTTTGTCGGCGACAAACCTTTGGTTACCGTCTTTGAGGCGTGCAAGTACTGATTGGCTGTCCATGGTTTTTGGCTTTCAGGGTTAATGTCCGTACATTCTCAGAAACTAGTTTCAATGATAAGCGGATACCAAGCCCTCTTTCAAGAGATCCTTTGTCGTCGTCTGCTGATAATACGAATTGCCCACAAAACTAGAGAAAGTCCGCATCGTGGTCCAGGTTCTGGGGTGTTTGGGCCAATCACCACCGAGCTACTTCGTTATCCCAGCCCCCAGCAGCCAAAGCAAAACCGCGCCGATTGGCATCGTGCAGGCAGACAACAAAGCGCGTGTTTGCCATACAGACCAAGCCCCACTGCGGATTCGGTAGCCCGCGGGTACCGGTGCCCACGGAAAACCATTGGGGGTAACAGCAAAGCGCAGCTAGGATCCGTGAGGCCTTGGGCCAAGCGAAAAAGTGCGTTCCTACGATGGTGGTGACTGCCGCCAACGTCAGGCCGAACCAGCCCTTCTCTGAGGGGATTGTTGGCCAATGACAATGCAATGCCTACGATAAAAGCGCGGCCAAAATCAAAATCAAAACTAACATCGCCTTTTCAGAGTTTGGTTCATTCCAGAGTTTGGTTCATTCCAAAGTTTGGTTCATCCCAAAGTTTGGTTCATCCAAGGACGGTCGTTTCGGTCGGTGTGCTGATGATCACGCAAACGTTACGCCGGACTGCCTGCCTTTGATCAAGTTCTAAATTTCAATCGCACGGTAAATCGCCCCATTTGATTCTTTGATGAACCTGTATTGGTTCGGAGGCGCTGGTACCGCGTCGGCTGTGCGTTCGGCCACAGGGCGACAAAATCCCCCAATAACAACGCTGCGGTTGGCAATCTGAGCCTATCAGTGGTTGGCCAGACGGCTTACAATGCGGGACTGTTGGTTTCCGTCCTCACTCCGCCCTGCATAAGGCTATGAAAATTTCATGTTCAGCTGGTTCTTGAACCCATGGATGCTGCTAGGGACGCTGGCGGTTGCATCGCCGATCCTGATTCATCTGCTTAACAAGCGGCGTTTCAAAATTGTCGAATGGGCCGCGATGGATTTTTTGTTCGCGGCGGACAAAAAAAACCGTCGACGCGTGCAGTTAGAGAATTTTATTCTTTTGTTGCTGCGTTGCCTTGCGATGCTGTTGCTGGCGCTGATGCTGGCCAGGCCTTTTCTGCCATCAAGCTTGACGGCGATCCTTGCACAGGCTCAAAAAGTTGAGCGCGTGATCTTGATCGATGATTCTTTGTCCCAGCGCGTCCTCAACGGGACTCAGCCTTCGATCGAAACGACCAAATCTTCGGTCAAAGAACTTATTTCTCAATTGGCCGGTACGACCGCATCGGAGGACTGGTTGACGGTGATTTTGACAAGCGCCCCCGATCAACGGTTGATCGACAATGAACCGCTGACCAAAACGACGCTCAATCGCCACCTTCAGACCATCGATGGTTTAACGGTGTCTGATCAGGTGGCTGATTACACGCAGTCGCTAACCGAATTGAAGTCCTACGTCGGTGGTGACAAAAGCTACGGCCGGGCGGCTTACGTGTATACCGACCTACGTCAACGCGATTGGCTTGTCGCGGATCAGGCAGATGTGAACTCGGCGCCCAATAAATTGCTGGACGCGGTTGCGGATCTTTCGGTGGGAACGTACGTCGTCGATGTTGCCGATGACGAGGACCAGAATCTTGCGATCACAAACATCCGCACCGATGGGCTTCTTGTGGCCAACAAGGTCATCAATTTTGTGGTTGATGTGGCCAATTATGGTGACGCAACGGTCGCTGATTTGAAAGTGTTGTTGCAAATTGATGATGATCAACCGCAATTTCAAACGGTGCCTTCCATCGCCCCCAATCAGACTCAACAGGTGGTATTCGCGTACGTTTTTAATCCCGTCGGCGTCAACGACAACGTTCTGGCGATCGACGACGATCAGGCACGCTGGAAAAGCTATCGGGTTCGAGCTGAAATCGACCGTCAATCGCTGACCGGGGAAATGCTGAATAAAGACCAGTTGAGCGAAGACAGTGCGCGACTGATGGCGGCTCGTGTGATCGACGGCATTTCGGTTCTGTTGGTCGATGGGGATCCTTCGGCAACCTCTGAACGTAGCGAGACGCATTACCTGCGCAGTTTAGAAGTCCTTGGCACGGGGTTGAAAATGACCACCGGCACGATCAGCGATCTGGAGACCGCGTCGCTTTCGGATTATTCGGTGATCTTCCTTTGCAACGTCGATGAAGCATCCGACGATAGGACAGCGGCATTGGAACAGTGGGTCAAAGACGGGGGCAGTTTGGTCTTGATGCCGGGCAACCGAGTCCGCGCCGCGACTTTCAATGCGACATTTTTTGGCGAAGGCAAAGAAGCCCAATCCAAGCAAGCCCAACTGCAGGGGCTCTCGCCGCTGAAGTTAAACAGTATCAGCGGCGATCCCACGATGTCGAAGTGGGCCAATTTCGAGGTCGCACCGCAGGTGCATCCAGCGTTGGAGGTCATCATCCAGTCCGATGCTTCGAGTCTTGGCAATGTTGATGTTTTCAGTTGGTGGACGTCGGAAATGCCCGCATCGGCAGCCGCGGACAATGCGATCGAAGTGCCGTTGCGGTTAAACGATGCAGACAATTCGATCGCAATGGTGGACCGCACCTTGGGGGATGGACGGGTGGTTGTGTTCACCATTCCCGGCGACGGCGATTGGTCGATGTGGCCTTCAAGTCCCACTTTTGCACCGATAATGGTGGATTTGATAAGCTATTTGGCCGGTTCAACGAATGTTGATCATTCCATTTTCTTGGGCGGCGGGGCAACGATTCCGATCGACCTTTCGGCTTATGAGAACCGCGTGGTTGTGCGTGATCCGGAGAACGAAAAAATGGAAACGGTTGCCAAACCAGTCGACCCCTCGAAACCCGACAGCATATTATATAAGGCAGAATTCGAGAATCTCGCGCGGCGTGGATTCTACGACGTGCAGTTGACCCGTCATTCGGGGGTCCAAGAGTCGGTGTTGTTAGCGACAAACTATGACGCGCGTGAAAGCCGGCTGTTGCGTTTGTCTCCGACCGTCCTTAATAACAGTTTTTTCGGCAGCAAAGTGGCGATGGTCTCTACCGCGGGACTGCTGGGCGAGACCGTCGAAGGCGGAAACAGTGAACTGTGGGTGATGATCTTGATTGGGTTGATGGCGATTCTGGTGGCGGAACAATTCTTGGGATGGCTGTGGGGACAAAAACGATGACGCAACGACCGGTCAGATCTTTGTTGCCAATTTCGAAATTAGCGCTGTTGGTGTCGCTGGTGATGGGGCCAGTGAGTTTGACACTTTCTTCGGTCGCAAGGGGGCAACTGTTTGGCGGTGTCCAAGCTTTTTCCGAAGAAGAAACTGATCTCCAAGACATCGAATCGGGGGCTTCTTTGAAAACGGACCCTGATCTTGAAGCACTGTTGGAAAAAGCCGAACGCTATCGTTCTGATGGTAACTACCGCGTGGCGACGAAACTTTGGCAGGCGGTCCTGCAGCGTAGCGGCGACGCGCTGTATACCACCGATCGGGAGACTTATTTTTCGCTGATCGAGGAGGTTGAAAAAATACTGGGGCAACTTCCCCCCGAAGGGCTTGCGACGTACCGGATCACCGCTGACGCCGAAGCCAAAGAGATCCTCAATGCGGCTTCCTTGAGCGACACCACGGCGTTAAGCTCCGTCGTTCGTCAGTACTTCATCAGTTCCCTTGGAGATGACGCGGCGTTTGCATTGGGGGCGCTGTATTTGGACCGGTTTGATTTTACCGGCGCGTTGCGATTGTTTAAAAAGATTGCCAGTGTCCATCCCGATCCGTCGGTCCCGATGGATCAGGTTTACCTTAGGATCGCCTTGTGCCATGCGTATTTGGGCAACACGCCGGACGCCGAAGTCGCATTAGAGGAATCAAAATCAGTATCTGATTCTGACGTTGCCAATTTGGGGGCCGTGGAATCGTCGTTGGGGCAACTTGCGGTCGCCGCGCGTCAATCCAGCGGGCTGACCGTTTGGAAGACTCGGTTGGGCGGCGCGTCGCGCGACGGTGTGATGCCGTCGCCGCCGGCGGAGCTGATGAAGCAGGACCTGGTCGCGCTGTGGCAGTACTTCACCGAACCCAAAGACACGCGCTACGATCGTTCGGACCACGTCGGGTTTGTGCGTAGCGGCGACGCGGCGCACACCAAGCCAGCGGCCAGCACCGTCAGCCCCCGTGAGAAAAGCTTGATCGCTTCGTGGTCAGAAAAGGACTGGCGACCGGTTGGGCAATTGTTGTTGGACCAAGATAAAGTGTTCTTTCGATCCCCCGCCGACGTGATTGCGTTTGACAAACAGGCGGTCGAAGACGCGATTCGCACATCGGCATACAACCAAAACGATGACGATAAAAACACTCAAAGGTCGGCCGTAAGATTACGGGAGAATGCTGCAGTGGATGCTGTAGTCGGTTGGCGCAGTCTTTGGCGCAACGCGTTTGAGATCGACGAAACGACTCGGATGAAAGAAACCATGATGCGTCAGTGGGGCAAGGGGGGTAATCGCAGAAACCGGTCGGCTCAGTCTCCCCATCCCACGACGATGTGTGAAGTCCAGTACTTCGGAGATAACATCGCATCGCAAATGTCGATTCACGGTGATTTTCTTTATGCGATCGAAGGTCCCAAGTACGACGATCGAAATCGTCACTCCCCAGCCCGTCTCAACGTGCAATGGAATTCGACTTTTCGGCGCAATCGCACCAACTTTTTAACGGCCTATGATCGTGCCAGCGGCCGCATCGGTTGGCAGTTGCCGGTGGAAAAAACGAGCGGCCGCGATGGCGATGAAGCAAACACACAATACATCTCCGGCGGCGGTTTTATGTCGGCCCCGATCGGTTATGGCGACATTGTCATCGTGCCCGTTAACGCCGGAGGAGCGATCTCCGTGTTTGCTATTGACCCCAATAACGGCGGAAAAACGGTTTGGAAATCATATCTTTGTGATGAACCCGAAGCCAGTGCTCAGCCTTGGTCGGCGATTCAAATGTCGATCACCGGCAGCGATTTGTTCGTCAATTGTGGCATGGGGGTCGTGTTCACGTTAGATCCCGCGACGGGGATGGTTCGTTTTGCAAAACGATATCCGCGGACAGGGAAACGAGACCAATTGGTACGCCGACACGGTTGGAATTCCAAACGCATGGACTTCAACGGTTGGAGCAATGACGAAATTGTTTGCTATGGCAATCAGATGATTTACTTTTCCAGCGATACCGAAGTCATAACGGCCATGGACCGCAATACCGGCGAAATTATCTGGGAATGCGAGTACAACCCGGTCGGCTCCAAGGTTGATTACCTGATTGGAATCTACAACGACGTTCTGTACGCTGGAGGGTACGAAACGATTATCGCATACGACCTCAAAGGCCAAGGACGCATGATGTGGGGGGCCACACCGATCTTTGGTGATAAAAAGAAATCGCATGGACGGGCGATGCTGACTCCGGACGGCGTTTTTGTTCCCGTTGATTCAGCGATCATCCAGTATCCTTTGGTTGCCCAAAAGCAAGGGCAAGCCATTGAACCGATCGCCTGCGTGGAGGTGAACCTTGGAACTGGCGCGCCGTTGGGGAGCTTATATAGTGACGGTCGTAGGATTTACGTTCACGGCGGAAACCGTTTGTACGTCTTAGGTCAGAAACCAGAACCGGCAGATTAACGGCGTTTGATCAAGTAACGTAAGTAACCTAGAGCGCTGTGAGACTCCATTTGTTTCTGCCGAAGGTTACAATATGCCGCTAATGTCGATCAACATGAGATATGCAGAACACTAACTTTCCCAACCCGCGCGATTGCCTAAGAGTGAAAACAAAGAACAAAATTAATTCGCCAAATGCAACTACCGCGCGTTCCGGTATTCGCTTTGGTTGCCAACGGGATGATTCGGTTGCCGGCGGCGATCACAAGTGCGGTATATCAATTGAGTCGTTAAACGAGGGCAGGGCGGAACGATGCTGCGGTGTCCCGACCCGGGGTTCGTTGTTCGAGGCGTTGATTTCGGTTTCACCCGTGTTCGCACTGCAGAACTTGTTGCAGAACATCGTGGGACGCGACTCCCAACAGGCAGGCGATCTGAAACTGCAATGGGCTAACTTCCCAGAAAGTTGGGGGGTGTTTGTACTGATCGCGATCGTGGCGGCGGTTGTATTTGGTGTGTTTTGGTTATACCGCCGAGAAATCAACACGTGCCCACCAAAAGTAAAGTTGTTGTTGGCGAGTTTGCGTTTGGCGGTATTGTTGATGCTGATCGCGCTGTTTCTGAAACCGTCGATCTTCTATCAGCAGGTCAGCGCACTGAAGCCAAACATTGTTTTCCTGCGCGACAATTCGTTGTCGATCGCGCGTGGTGATAAATATCGCGACGCCGACCAAGTTCGGCGACTGGCTCAATTGACCGGACTGTCCCAAACAGAAATTGCTGACGGAACCACCGAACGCGTTGAACTGATTAACCAAGCGATCGCCAAAGACCCCGCTTGGCTACAATCGATTCGTCAAAAGGGTGCGATTCGTGTCACGGATTTTGCCGATGGAACCGAACAGGTCGCCGTCATTCCCGCAACAGATTCTGAATCGACGGACGCGGAGGATCACGATCGGCCATCCGATAAGGATGTTCCGTCGGAAGGGGAGTCATTGCTTGCGAAAACGTTTCCCCCGTTGGTCGCCGATGGTCTGGGGACCAATGTTTGGCAAGCGCTGCGCGAATCTTTAGAAGATTCTTCTCGTTTGTCATCGATTGTGTTGCTAAGTGAGGGCCAACATAACGGCGACGAAGACCCGGTCGAACTTGCGGAGAAGGCTGCTGGATTGGGAATTCCGATTTACACCGTGGGCGTGGGTGACCCCAATCCGCCGAAGAACTTGGCGATCAGCGAAATCTATGTTCGCGACAAGGCTTATCCCGACGAACCGTTTGAGATCGAAGCGGTTTTGCAGACCAGCCGCCGCGATGAAACCGGGCTGCCTCCCCAGTTAGACGTTACGCTTTTGGAACAGAAGGTAAACTCCAACACGGAGAAACTGGGGGAAGCGCGGACATTGAAAACGCGGCAAATCAATATCCCAGAAACTGGCGGTCGGGTCCGAATTGATTTCGATCACGTGACCACCCAACCGGGAAAGTATATCTATACCGTCGCGGTCGAAGAATTGGACGACGAAACGCAGTTGGACGACAATCGATTGGCGTCTTCGCAGTTGGAGGTCGTCGATGAAAAGGTGAAGGTGTTGCTGGTCTCAGGTCTGCCAAACTGGGACTATCAACAGGTGCAACGATTATTGCAGCGCGATTCGACGATCGAATTGAGCTGTTGGTTACAGTCGATGGATCAATCGCGACCCCAAGAAGGGAATGTGGCGATTGATCGTTTACCGCGTTCGATCGAAGAACTTGGGCAATACAACGTGGTCATCATGATCGATCCTAACCCGGTTGAATTTGATGACAAGTGGATGCAGTTGCTGCAGGACTTTTGCAAATTCAAAGCCGGAGGCGTGTTGTTCATGGCGGGGCCTCAATTCACCAGCGAATTCATCACACTCAATCGTCTTCAGCAGATTCGTGATCTATTACCGGTACGTTTTGGCGACAATGAATTTATTGACACCACCCAGGCACTGGCCAGCGCGACAGAGAGCGAATCGGGAAAGATGTTGGTGGTCAATCATAATCTTGACCATCCAGTAATGAGCTTCAAAGCCGACCCCTTGGAGTCGCAGAAGATTTGGGAGGTGATGCCCGGGATTTATTGGAGCTTCCCGACGTTGTCCGCTAAAGCGACCTCGCGGGTGTTAATCGAAAGAGGCGATCAAATCAGCGCCGGCGGTAATCAGCCCTTGTTGGTTTCGGGACGCTATGGTGCCGGAAGTGTATTGTATCTTGGATTTCAGGGGACCTGGCGTTGGCGTCCGCTGGGGTTGCAGGCTCAGTATTTTGATCGGTTTTGGATTCAGGTGGTCAGATTCCTAGTGGAAACGCGGTCGCTACAAGGTTCGCGACGTGGATTTTTGGATCGGGAAAAATCGGAGTATGAATTAGGGGATCGAATTACGTTGGTGGCACGGATTCTGGACGCTCAATTTCAGCCCTCCACACAGCCGACCTTTGAAGCGATTTTGACATCCGACGACGGACGAACTGAGAAAGTCGAGCTTAAATTACTGCCGCAACAGAAAGGCCGATACGAGGGGGCTTTTGAGGCCAAACGTTTGGGCGGCTACGAAGCTTCCATACGCTTGGGACAGGAGCAAGAGAAATTGATCGATCCAATTGCTTTTCGTGTCGTCACGCCGTCGGCAGAAACCAATTCGTATTGGCTCAATCGGAAGTTAATGTCGGAGATCGCGCAACGTTCGGGAGGCCAGTATCTGGCTTTGGATGAATTAGCGAAGCTACCAGAGCTACTGCCGACCAAAGTTACCCGCGCCGAGTTTAACAGCCCACCCAGACCATTGTGGGACGCGAGCAATTTTTTAAGGTGGAGCGTGTTTCTTATCCCGGCAGTGCTTTTGACCGCAGAATGGGCGTTAAGGAAGTATTATAAGTTGCTGTAAAAATGTAGATTGAATGCGGGTGTCCGAATTTTCAACGCGCAATTTCGAGATCGTAAAAGTCCAAACTCCAGTTTCCGAAATTTTTTTCTCCATTTCTGACGCACTTTCAAACGAATGACAACCGTTCCCACAACTAAATCTTCCCCACGCATTATCCAGCAAAAATTGGCGGCGCTGCGGCGGAAACTGACCGGATGGCTGACCGTCCATGGTATCGGGCGATGGCTGTTGATCGTGAGCGGATTGATCATTGCCGACATCGCCATCGATCGAACTTTCGAAATGGACTTCGCCCAGCGGATTATTATGCTGGTTGTGATGGCAGGGATCGCGTTTTACTTCTTCTGCACCAAAGTGATCAAACCGCTGCTGACGCGGATGTCCGATGATGCGTTGATCTATCAGGTTGAACGAAAAAATGAAGGCACCAAAGAGCAAATCCTTGCCGCGATTCAATTATCCCGTCAGACAGATCTTGCGGCAATCGGAGCCTCCCAGCAATTAGTCGACGCGACGGTTGAGTCCGGAATCGCCAAAGCACACTCGATCGACTTCAATAACACTTTAGACCATGCTCAACATAAAAAGGATCTTGGAGTGTTGGCAGGTGGCGCGGTGTTGTTTGCGATTTTAGCTCTCGGGATTTTCGCAACGCAATTTCTGGGCACTTGGTTCAGCCGTAACATTATGCTGACCAACCGCCAATGGCCGCAGCCCACCTACCTTGTGATCGACGGTGCCGCCGATGGAAAGTTAGTGCTGCCGCTGGGGGCAAAGCATAAGCAAATCGTGACCATCACTGAAGATTCATCAGTGATCGATGTTGAAGTCAGTCTGGAAGTCGAAGGTAGCAGCGGCAATCGCACCATTTACCCGATGAAACGGACGGGAAAGTTGGACGGACGTGAGCGCGTGTTTGAAATCAACGTGACCAATGAATTTCGTTTTCGCGCCACTTCGGCCAACGGCGTCACAACCGATTGGGTCGCTGTCGATTATGTAGAACCCCCGGCGATCGTTGATTTGAAACTGGAAGTGACGCTGCCAAGGTACACGGGGCGCGCCCCTGAACGGCTTTCAGGCAACGGCCCGCACGGCGTTCTTGAGGGAAGCGCGCTCAGCATCGCCGCCGCCACCAACAAACCATTGCGATCGGCGATGCTTGTTGCAGGAGGAGTGGAATCTGCCATCGGCGTTGACGCGGCCGATGGTAAGTCATTTGAGATCACGGTTCCCGGTCGAAGCGATAGTGAAGGTAACGGTGAAGGTAATAGCGCCCAGCAATCACTTGTCGGTGGCGATTACGAGTTGAAACTGGTCGACGAAGCAGGGCTCGGAAATCTCCGTAGATCGAAATTTGCGATCACGATCAAGGAAGACAAACCGCCCAAAATTCGTGCAGACCTATTAGGGATCAGTGGGTTGGTAACGCCGCGCGCGTTAATTCCCGCGTCCTACCAAGCCATCGACGACTATGGCCTTGAGCAGATGTTCTTTGACTGTCGTTGGCGCAACGGGGACGAAGAGAACGAAACGGTGAAGCAAATCAATTTCGATGGCTTGCCCGCAGACCGCCCGGCGGTGTCTGCGAAAGACGTTAGCGTGTTGCAATTGGAGATTTTGGGTCTACAGCCGGGTATGAATTTGCGGATGAACGTCAGCGCTGAAGATACGCGTCCAAATGAACCGGGCGTCAGCGCGTCGCAGGAGTTTCTGTTGCGGGTTGTTTCGGAAGAAGAACTGCGGGCTGATTTGTTGCGTCGGGAGATCGAACAACGTAAGGCGTTTGAACAAGTCTATCAGGCTCAGTTGGAGTTGACTGGCGAAATTGAAGCGGTCGCGGCCAGTCAACCGGATCAGGACATGACAATCGCAGAATTCCATCGCCAACGTGAAGCTAAGATAATTTCAATGATTCGAGACCAAAAAGGGGTGGGGACTTCGATGGACCGAATTGCGAACCGGTTCGAAGAATTTTTGGTGGAGGTCAAAAACAATCGTTTGGACGAAGCTGAAAACGAACTGATGCCTTCGCAGCGCATCGAGAAACGATTTGACGAAAAAATCATTCGCCCCATTCGCTGGTTAGACCAGGAACTTATCTCCATCGCGACCCGTAACATGGACAACTGTCGGCGAGTCCAAGAATCCCAAAACGAACTTGATGTTGCGGTCAATCAGACCATCGTCGTTCAACAGCAGGTGCTCGAAGCGATGAAGAAAATTTTAGATGCAATGAACAACTCAGAAACCTTTCAAGAGATCCTCAACGAGATGCTCGAAGTTAAACGTACGACCGACAGCATCGGGGATGGCATCGACAAGATCAAAGCCAATCAAACGATCACCGACGAATCCGAAGCACAGGGTATTTTCGATGAATAGCACAACCAAAAAATTAACCGGCCAACATGTGCGGAAGAGTCTGCGAATGTGGTGCGGCGTTTCTTTATGGCTGTTGGTGTTGACAACCGGTGCCGTTGGATTGGCTGAGGATGGGGCGCGCGATCAGCGTACCGAATTGGGGGTTCGTCAAAAATTGGTACAACGCAAGATGGTGGAATTGGAAGCCAAGTTCACGATCGTTGCGGAACGCATCCGCGAAAAAGACCCAAAACGCGCCGATCTGCTGATTAAAACCTATCAACAGTCAAAAGAACTCTCTCTGACAAAAAAGATGGATCAAGTCAGCGCATTGTTGAATTCACAAAGGTACGACCAAGCCGATCGGGAGCTGAGCGAAGTTGTTGAGATTCTTGAATCGTTGATCCGGATGCTGACCAACGAAAAAGAGAAGTCGATTTCTGCGAAAGAGGAAATCGCAATGCTCGAAGAGTTCAAAAAGAATGTCGAAAATCAGCTTCAGGAGCAACGAAAACAAACACGCGCAACCGAACAGGCGGCGAACAAAGAGCAAGCGGCCGAACAAATCGGAGCCCAGATCAAAGCGCTGAACAAACTGATCGAATCGCAAAAGCAGATCGTCAAAGAGACCGCCGAAAATAAAGACGCAAACCTGAAGAAGCTTGACAAGATCGCAGACAAACAATTCGAACTCCGCAAACAGACCGACCAACTAAAAAACAACCTTAGTGGTGATCAAGAGAATTTAAACCCCGACGGATCCTTCAAGCCACAACCCAACAATGGGCAACCTGCCGATAGCCGACCCCAAGGCGGTGAAGGTAAAGAAAGAGAAGGTAAAGAAAGAGAAGGTAAAGAAGGAGAAGGTAAAGAAGGAGAAGGTAACTCGGGAGAAGCGAAAAATGGGGCAGCCGAAAAAGGAAAGCTGGAGTCAAAAGGCGGGAAATCTTCCGATAATCGATCTAAGGGGGGGGCAGAAGGAAAGCCTTCAGAAGGTGAGTCATCAGAAGGTGCTTTTGCCGAATCACCGCAATCTCCTGAGGGGCAATCTCCACCGGAAGCTCAGAGGAAAAGCGGATCGCCATCACCACCTCATCCACCCAAGCCGGGCGAAAAGTCATTAGAGAAGTCAGCCGAACACCAGCAACGCGCAGAAGAGAAACTCGGTAGTGGAAAACCTGCCGATGCAAAAGCTCAGCAGGAAAAGGCCTTGGACGAACTTGAGAAGGCGCTGTCTGAGCTTGAGAAGGAAAAGCGGCGGATTGAATCGCTACCGCCAGAGATTTTGGAACAACTGGCTAAGGAGCAACGTCGCAATCGCGATAAAACGATGGACATTGTCCAAGCGATGGAGAAGGCGCCCAAGCCAAAACCATCCGAAGATGGTGGCGACGGCCAGCCTCAACCACAGCAACCCGGCCAACAGGAAATGCAACAGGCCGGGGCTGCTCAGAAAAAAGCGGCCGATGACATGCAGCAAAACGACTCCGAATCAGCTCAGCAGCAGCAAAAACAGGCAGAACAGAAGATGGAAGAGGCGATCGAGGAAATCGAGGACCGGCTTTCACAGCTCCGCGAAGAAACCAACGAAGAGAAGCTCGCACGGTTGGAGGCTCGGTTTCGCGAGATGCTCGATCGGCAAAATGTGGCCAGCGTGATGACGATTGAAATCGAAGATAAACGGGCCAATCTCGGGCAAATCCGTTTGCGTGACCAGCTACTAATTCTGCGGTTGGCCACCGAAGAACTTGAGATTCGCGAACTTGGCCAGCAAGCGTACGATTTGCTTTTGGAGGACGGGACCAGTATCGTTTTTCCTGAAGTCGTCCAAGACTTACGGGTTGACCTCGAATCGGCGGCGGAATTGTTACAGGCCGAACGAACCGACCCGTACACGCAATTGGTTCAAAAAGAAGTAGAAACAACCATCCAAGACCTGATCGATGCACTTAAAGAAGCAAAGCAAGAAGGCAAGAAAAGCGGTGGCGGAGGAGGCGGAGGCGGCGGCAAACAACCGTTGCTTAAGAAATCGGCCGAACTTAAAATACTAAGGATGCGTCAACGGAGACTCAATCGCCGCACCAAAAAATTAGAAATCATGCGGGAGCAACCGGCGATGGTAGACGTCGTCGAAAAAGAAATCGGCGACGCCGCAACGATGCAAAAAAAGATTCTCGAAATGACCGACAACATCCTGAGAAAACAATAGGCAGGATTGAAACCATGATTTCAAAATTAAACACAATCGCCGCTGCAAATTGGCGATTCCAGATCGCCGGGAAAATTGCCGTCATGGGGGCAGTGTCCGCCGTATTGGCGATTGCTGTTCTACTGCCAAACGAATTGTTTTCGGCCAATCCAAATCCTGATTCCAAATTGATGCAGTCGTTTCTCGACCACGTTGATTCGTTGGACGTAATTGCCGATCGTCGCGACGAAATCAAAAACACGATCGCTCAGTATGATGACAGTATCACCGACGCGGTGACCGAAGGGCTGATACAAATTTATCCCGGTTATGCGACGGCGGTTGAATCCTCCGACGCTGATCAGGTTGACGCAGCGGTGAAATTACTAACGCCGTTGACTCTTGCTGATGACAAGTTTTTGGCCGCCGACGCCACGTTTTTCTTGGCACGTACTTTGATGAATAACGAACAGTACGAACTGGCGATCGTTCATCTTGAAAAGCTGTCGGGCGAACTTGCAGAATTTTCTGCCCACCGCGGTCCGTCTTTGTACTTCACTGGTTTGGCACAAACAGGACTGTTGAAGAAAGACGATGCAATGAAGTCATACAAGCGGTTTCTCACAGAGAGCCCCGATTCTCCCGAACGGATGCGAGTCAGCGCCTGGCGTCAGTTGCAGGAATTAGAGGCCGTTACAGATGGAAAACTGGAAGACATTTATCGAAGAATGGATTACTCTCGGCGCCGTTTAGAGTTAGCCAAAACCGATCAGTCGACGCAGCAGCAGCAAGACCAAATCGTCGACATGCTCAGCAAGCTGATCAAAGAGGAAGAG
This sequence comes from uncultured Pirellulaceae bacterium, assembly GCA_937944405.1. Taxonomy (GTDB): domain Bacteria; phylum Planctomycetota; class Planctomycetia; order Pirellulales; family Pirellulaceae; genus Mariniblastus. Next base: position 21,646 of record CALDYR010000053.1, on the reverse strand, counting down.
AAAAGAGAAGCCTCCAGTAATAGCTCCAGTAGCGCCAAACAAAATAAACCTCAACAACAGAACCAAAAAAACCAGCAGGCTCAAAAACCGAAGTCGCCTAAACCATCTAAAAGCCAACAGGGCGGTAGCAGTGGCAATCCTAACGGTGAAGCGATAGTCAAAACGTATGACGATTCTCCAGCCAGTCCGTGGAGCCGTTTGCGTAACCGAAGCCGCGACCCTGCTAACAATGCGGTGAAAGAGAAACTACCGGCGCGCTATCGCGACATCGTCGAACGGTACATGGAAGCCGCCAACGGCGAAGGTAAATAACCTATGCCGATCGCCTAAGTGGAAAGCGCGACGCGCGGAGAAATGCCGTGGGAAAATTAACCACGACGCGGTGCCTAGTTATTATCCGATCTCGACAAAAGTTGGTAGGATAGGGTTTCTGATTTTGATGGCACGATAAAACTTTCGCACATATCGCTGGAACTATGATTTTTTTCACTTCGGTCTCAACCGATCGTTTTCAAAACCATGCCCTTCAAACCGTCTTGGCCATGGGGGTCTTGATGCTGTTGAGTCCGGCGGTGGCGGCGCAGTCAACGATCCAGTGGATCGACGGATCGGTTAATTCGGCAACGATCGAATCGATGTCTAAAGAGGGAGTCGTTTCAGGGCCCGGTGTGCCGGCGAATACGAAACTGGATAAAATCGTGGCCTATGAAACAGATCTACCAACAAGCGTTTCTGGCGTCATTGAAGTCTTAATCGCCGGCCAAGGTGTCATACGGACCAATCAGATAGTCATCCAAGACGCAACCGCAACGGTTTCTTCTTCCTCAGCGACGGGGTTGACGACGACCTTGCCGCTGGACGTCATTCAGGCGGTTGTCTTTGCCCGTACGCCGAGGGTAAACAAACAGATCGCTCAACGGTCTGACAGTGAAGACACCGTCATCGTTAATACACCAGAGGGGGAGAAGGCGGTTGCCGGGATCTTTGAAGGTTTATCTCAAGGGAAGCTTGGTTTGAACTTCAATGGAAAATCTCGCAAGATTGGGATTGAGAAAGTCAACGCACTATCACTGGCTAACTTAGGAATTAAATCGCTCACCGGTACCGAAGTGCAGCTGACCGATGGTTCGGTGCTCAATGGAAAAATAGTGAGAGTCGTTAATGGGATGTTGGCCTTGGCCATCACGGCCAACCACACGATTGAAATCCCGTGGTCAGCGGTCGTCCGTTTAGAGAGGCAATCTGATCATCTTGTTTATCTTTCCAGCTTGGAACCGGTGGCGGTGGAACAGCAAACCATTTTCACCCCTCAGCGTCCTTGGCAACGGGATCGCAGCATCGAATCGAATCCAATTCGTCTCCAGGATCCGGATAAGTCGTCGCCGCAGACGTACCGAAAAGGAATTGGCACGCAATCGTATAGCGCCCTTCAATTTGCCAACACGAATCAATTTGAGAGACTCCAATTTGTTGCCGGTATTGACGCCGAGACCAACGGGCGCGGTGACTGTCAGATGACTGTCACCGCCGATGGGATAGAGCTTTGGACCCAACGCATCGCCGCCGATACCCCCCCGGTTAAGGTCGATGTCGACATTTCTGGGATGGCGATTGTTACTTTAATTGTTGAACCGGGGCAACAGTTTGATCTGGCCGACCATGCGGACTGGGCGGATGCGAAATTTGTCAAACCTTAATAGGGACGCAATCGTGAGAACTCGGATAGGTCTGTGGGCTGTGGCATTGTATTGTCTGATGCCGATTTCAGGATTGCTTTGGGCCCAGAATACTGCGTTGACAGACGCCGAATTGAAGAAGGTACTGGACTTCCAACAGCAGCGCGTCTCCGCGATTGATCAAGTGATCAACAGCGTCGTCGCGATCTATGATCAGGACCGTGGTGGCGGCGGTTCTGGAGTCGTGATCACGCCGACGGGCATTACGTTAACCAACCACCATGTGGTCAGCGGAGCTGGGGTTGAAGGTTGGGGAGGCATGGCGGGCGATAAAATATATCGCTGGAAATTGATCGGCACCGATCCCGGCGGCGATGTGTCATTGATACAAATGATCCCCAATGACGACGCCGATGATGATTTTGAATTCCCCTTCACACTGTTGGGAGATTCCGATGAAGTCCAAGTCGGTCACTGGGCCTTGGCGATGGGGAACCCTTTTATTTTGACCGAAGATCAATCGCCGACGGTAACACTGGGAATCGTCAGCGGGGTCAAACGGTACCAGGCAGGGGCCGGAAGGAATCAGCTGGTTTACGGCAACTGTATCCAAGTCGATAGTTCGATCAATCCCGGGAACTCCGGTGGGCCACTATTCAACATGTCCGGTGAAGTGATTGGGATCAACGGGCGCGGTAGTTTTCAGGATCGCGGGCGCGTCAATGTTGGACTGGGATACGCGATTTCATCCAATCAGATTAAAAATTTTATCCCCGAACTGCTAGCGACCAAATTAGTCGAACATGGGACCTTGGACGCAAATTTTTCTGACCGCGACGGCAAAGTGGTGTGTTCGACGCTATCGGTTGATGCGCCCGCGTCCGCCGCCGGGTTGGAATTAGGCGATGAGATGCTGGAGTTCGAAGGAACGACTATTAAAACCTCCAATCAATTTACGAATTTGATCTGCACGCTTCCCGAGGGGTGGCCGGCAAGACTGAAAATTCGAAAGCCAGACCAAGCCGAGGTCGAGATCCAAGTCCGGTTGCTGGGGTTGCCTTATGCACGGCCCGCCAAACCTAAGGTTTTAAAACCAGGGAAACGGAGCGTCCCAAAGGATTCCGATTCTCCGCCAACCGAAGAAGAAAAAATCGTGCGGCGAAAGATTGAAATGGCAAAAGTATTATCTGCCGCCCCCGGCACGGTGCGCGATCCCAAATTGAATTCAACCTATGTGCGAGAAATTATGGGCCAATGGCAGCAACCCTACGCCGCCAGTGTGCGTGACGGATGCTGGCGTCTTAACGACTCGGTTGCTGATAGAAATGGTGGCACATCGAAGCTACGGACTTGGTTGTGTGCCGATGGCCGATTCGTCGTGAAAAGTGCTGAAATGATTTGGATTTTTGATGGGGAAAACTTCTATCAAAGGAATCTCACGGTGGCCGATTCGCTACCGCGGATTCTGCCCACCGTCGAGGCGAAGGCGCGTTTTGAAGTTTTGCAAGCGATCGTGATGACAGCTGGATTTCATGATCCTCCTTTTTCGACGATGGGTGATTTGTTGATTGACGGTGCCGATCTTTGCGACCACCAGATCGCCCATCGGTTTGTAGCCAACAATTCAGATCTTGAACCGCTGTATTTTTGGTTGACCGGGACGATGTATTCGCCAAACCCACTTCGGCTTCGTAAGTGTTCGGCAAATATTGACTGTCGTGAAGGGGGAGTTTTACTGAAAAACTGGCAGCCTGTTGATGGGGAAAAATTTTCGATACCGTTGGTGCGACACGACGTGCGTGGTTTAGGAGAACAAGTATCGAGAACCATTACAAACGACAGCATAGAATCCATTGCGATCCAAGAATTCGAAAAACGCATTGAAGCGCAGACCGTTAAAACGATGGGAACTGATGCGGAATAAACTGATCACATTACGCGTTTTCTTTTTCGGCATATTTGTTTTGGGGGGCAGTTGTTTGGCTCAACAGGACGGCAATTGTTTTGCACAGACGTCCGTTCTGCCACCGTTGATTGATCGCTGCCAACCGCGGATGGCCAAAGTCATCGGCGCCGGAGTCGGTCGAGTCGATGGGTATGCTTCGGGGGTCATCGTCAGCGCCGATGGTCTTATACTCACGTCGCAAGGTGTGTTTCTCGACGGTCGACAGGTGCGGGTGGAATTAAGTGACGGGAAATCTTATAGCGCGACGATTCTGCGTCGTAATCGAACACTGCAATTGGCGTTATTGAAAATTGAAGTGGACCGCGCGTTGGACTATTTTCAATTATCGGGCAAACCTGTCGGCGAAAAAGGCGATTGGGTGGTCGCCCTGAGTAACGCCTTCAAAGTTGCCAATGAATCCGAACCGATGTCCGCAATGATTGGCATTATTGCGCTGCGATCGACCATCGAAGCACGGCTCAATGACAGAGACGTCGCCTACAAAGGGCCGTTGGTTCTGATTGACGCGATCACCAGTAACCCCGGAGCCGGCGGCGGCGCGGTGATCAACGCCGATGGGCAGTTGGTGGGAATGATCGGAAAATTGATTAACAGTTCCGAGACCAACACGCGCATCAATTATGCAGTTCCCAGTTCCACGTTAAAGCAATTTGTTGAAGATCAAATCGCGGAAACAGCTTCAACCTCCAATGACCAAGAGGGAGCCGAAGCGTTAGGAAAAGCTTATTTGGGCATAGTTCTTTTCAGCCTCGGCAGTCGAAATGATCCGGCTTACGTTGATCGAGTGCGTCGAGCAAGTCCGGCGGCGAAATTGCGACTTAGGCCCGACGATTTGATCGTGGCATTGGACGGTGTGCAAATTGGTACGGTTCAAGAATACCAAAAAGTCGTTGATCGGCTGAAACCCGGTGTTGAGGTTCCGATCGTTTTTAAACGCGGATCAAAATTGCAGCGGATGGAAATCACTCCCGGTGAAAAGAAGTAAGCCATGATTCGTTTTACGATAATTCTGTTTAGTTTTGCACTGCCGTTTTCATCGGTCGATGATGCCGTTGGCCAATCTGCCGAAACCATGCAGGCAACGTCCAAGGCGATTCGGATTGCGGCGGCGAAAATCGAACCGTTTTTGGTGACCATCGAATCCTACGGTGGTGTTGGCACCAAGCAAGGTAAAATTGGTGGGATCAGGAAGCAGGGGGAAGGTAACACGACAGGGATTTTGGTCGGTGCCGAAGGTTACGTCATCACCAGCACCTTCAACTTTGTGTCTCGGCCTTTGATCATCACGGTGGTCACCTCCGATGGTGTGCGACGGGTTGCGCGGCCGATGGGGCGCGACGATTCTCGGAAGATTTGTTTGTTGAAGATCGACGATGTCGACGATTTGCCCGATGTTGGTGCGTGCGATATCGCGAAGCTTGATAAAATGAAGGTCGGCCAATGGGCATTGTCGATGGGCGTAGGGTATGGTGACAAAAGCCCAGCTGTTTCGTTGGGGATTATCAGCGCCAAAAATCGAATTGGTGGGCGCGCCGTTCAAACCGACGCTAACATCAGCCCCGCCAATTATGGCGGTCCCTTGATTGACATACGAGGAAATCTGATTGGCATTTGCGTGCCCCTGAACCCTCAATCTTCTGCCGTTGGGGCCGGCGTTGAATGGTATGATTCAGGAATTGGATTTGCGATCCCGATGGACGGCGCTGAAGCGCTGATCGAACGGCTCAAAGATCCCGAAGTTCGTATTGCTCCGGCTTTTTTAGGAGTGAAACCGACTCCCAACACCGACGGCCGTGGGATGTTCGTGGAATCGGTGGTGTCGGGATCGGCCGCCGCATCGGCCGGGCTGACCGCTGGGGACATTATCCTGGAGCTGGACGGTAAACCGGTGGACGATATGCTAACTTTAAGACAGATTCTTAACCGTTTTGAATCTGGAGCCGAAGCAGAGATTAAATTTCTGAAAACAGCGTCTGGCAGCGCTGAAGCGCGCGAGAACGGAGAATCGAACACGGTGACCGCCACCGTGAAATTTTTACCGCCGCCCCAACCCAAGGATGGCACTGACCTGCTTGCCCCGCCAAAAATTCGGTAGCCCGCGATAAGTTGGTCGTAGTGGAACTGATGCGATACGGACAATTCCCGTTGTGCGGTGAAATTTAATCGGTGATTTCTCTGTTAGGCAATTTCTCTAAAACGGTTGCCTACTTTTTTGCGGGAGTGACAATGACTTTCGCATTGTATTCCCCGGTCCAGCGATAGGCTTGATTACCAACGTAATTGTCTTGAATTGCGATCGCTAAGTACAGGACCCCGCTTTTCTTGGCCACCCAATCCTCTTTAGCCCCCACCTTGATCACGCTGTTTTGAGCTTTACCGATTTGAGCGATTAAAGTCCCGCTTTGAATTGAATTCCAGCGGCCTTGATTGGTCAAACCCTCTGGCGTCGAAGAACTGTTCCAGTTGGTCCACTGCATCACGCCACCGGCGTGGATTCGAATACGGTCTCCTTTGTGGACTCGGATACCGGTCGATTTGGGTTTACGTTGCAAAAAGTTGTCGCTGTTGAGGGTCAGTTTTTTCCGGAGGTCTTCTCTGGCAACGTCGATGTTGCGTGACGCGTGTTCGATATCCTCAAGTTGTACTTTCAGTTCGCCAAATTTGCTTGAGATGACAAATAGGTCTTCTTGGATTTTCCCGACCACGGTCATATTGGGCGTGACGATTCTGTCTTGCCGCGTGATCGCGCGGAGCGCGGTCAGTTCGTCGATGTCGTCCATATCTTCGGCCAGTTCTTCAAGCTCTTTTTGGATTTCGACTAAGTGTTTCTTGCGTTCAACGGACCCACCGTCGGAGAATTTACTGATCTCTTTTTGAAGCGGCAGGCCTATCTTTACCAAAGTGCGGTGGGCTTCTTCGCGAATTTGATAGGAGCCATCGCCAAGTTCCTCTACTAGTTTTTTTAATTGTGCTTGTTTAGCGGGGAAGCTTTCCAAACCCGGATAGAAAGACACGATCTGTTTGATGGGGATCGTCATTTGCCCAAATTGCGTCATGACCTTGATGCTAGCAACGGAGATCTTTCCAGTCACGATTGATCCATCCCACATGTGAAGTTTGATCTGGTTGTCGTCAATGGATGCTGGGACCGATTGCGCGGCGGTGTCGATGATTGATTTGAGATCCTCCGGCTCTTCTTGATCGTCGAGAGCGTGCGCGTTTTTGGTTTCCGAGCGCGCTTTCTTTTCATCGTTGGCTTGATAACACTTTGCAGTCGCCCGAGGGCTGGGGGAAATCAAGAAAACAGAGCTCAAAAGAACACAGAGGAAGAGTTGAATCGAATTTTGGAGAAGTTGACCGGTGGGCTGAACTGGCTTTTTCTGCATCGTGTGCTGCTCTTTGAAGTTTTACGGACAGATTCCAGTTTATCATTGCCGCGGATGGAGGATCGTAATTTCCAAAGAATTTTCTCGCAGTGGTGGCTGTTGAATTCGCAACGGAATTTATAAGATGATTTAATGAATGAATCCAATACGACCTTTGAGCTTGAGAAAATACAGCAGGCGATTGAAGAATTCGGCTTTGATGGCTGGCTGTTGTACGATTTCCGAGGGCTGAATGTTCTTGCATTGCGGGTGCTTGGGATTGCTGAACAGGAAGCGCAATCTCGACGTTTTTTCTATTACATTCCTGCCAAAGGCACGCCGCAAAAATTAGTGCATCGAATTGAATCGCGCGCGTTGGATCATCTGCCTGGCGAAAAAATTGTTTATTTGACCTGGCAGCAACTCCACGCCGGGCTGGACACGATTTTAAAGCAACAGAAAACAGTGGCGATGGAGTATTCGCCTAACAACGCCAACCCTTACGTATCGCGTGTTGACGGTGGGACGGTGGAACTGATTCGAGGGCTTGGGCTGGAGATTGGTTCCTCTGGGAATTTGATCCAACACTTTGAAGCGCGGTGGACACCCCAGCAATGGGATTTGCACCTACAAGCCGATCAAATCAATCGCGCCGCGTTTGATATGGCGTGGGCAATGGTGGCCGGCGCGATGAAATCAGGGCAGACGATCCGCGAAATGGATGTGCAAAACGCGGTGATGAAATACTATGCCGACCACGGGATGACAACCTACCACCCTCCGATTGTCGCCGTTGGAGCCAATAGTGGTAACCCGCATTATGAACCGCGACCGGGCAGTGACGCCGAAATTTGTGCCGACCAATTTTTGTTGTTGGATATGTGGGCGAAACTGGATGTGCCGTCGGGGGTGTACAGTGATTTAACAAAAGTCGGTTTTGTTGGTGACTCGGTGCCGGCCGAATTTACTAACGTTTTTGATGTCGTGGCCGCCGGGCGCGACGCAGGGATCGCCTGTGTGAAAGACGCATTTTCTGCGAACCGGCCATTGCAGGGTTGGGAGGTCGATCAGGCGACGCGCGATGTTATTGATGCCGCGGGGATGGGGGCGTTTTTTATTCACCGGACCGGGCATAACATTGGGCAAGAAACCCATGGCAACGGGGCTCATATGGATAATTTAGAAACCAAGGAAGAGCGTTTGGTGATGCCGATGACGTGTTTTTCAATCGAACCGGGAGTGTACCAAAAGTCGTTCGGGATTCGCAGCGAGGTCAACGTGTTTATTGACGCCGATTCGCAGGTCCACGTTACCGGCGGGGTGCAAACGGAGGTGCTGGCGATTTTGGGATGACGGTCCTTGAATCACGAGACCGTCCACGGGCTACATTGCGGCGAAGTATCCGGCAATGAAACCGACCATGCCGCCGATTAAAAGAGCACCACCAGAGGCAAACAACAAACTGTACAAACCAAACGAAAGGTCGTCTTTGGCCAACCTTCCTGCCGAAGCATACTGTTCGACGGTGGACGTTGGGACCGGTGGTTTCTTTGGGTTTCTGGAGATAAATGACCCTGTGTCGGTCGCTGAATCCCCGCCTGTGATAGTGTGCTGTAGCCCGCTTTGCGAGGTTTCAGATATTTCTGATATCGCCATGTTGGCGACGTCTAAGTTGGGGTCGGTATCTTGAGAATCTATCGACGCAACCGGCGCCGGCGTCCAACGCGGTCGATCATCCAGCTCGGCGTCCAGTAACGGGCTATTATCGGCCGCCCAAGGAGAAAGACGTTCGGCGACCTCAGACGCTTTTTGAATCCGTTCGCTGGGATTTTTTTCCATCATGTCGCCGATCAAATCGACGAAGTCGTCGCTGACTTCGTCGTTGAACCGACGAGGATGCCAAGGCGTTTCTTCGAGATGCCGCCGGGCTTTACTGTGGGAGTTTCCACCTGGGAAAGGAACCTTACCGGTGACCGCGTAATACAGGGTGCATCCAAGGGAATAGATGTCGCTGTTACTGGTGATTTGGGTGGGCGTGCGGATCTGTTCGGGTGAAAGGTAATCCGCGGTGCCGACAATTTTTCCGGCGCGTGGATCGTTGGAATCGTTGAGGTAAAACGCGAGCCCCAGATCAGAGAGCTTCGCGGTGCCGTCGGGGGTGACTAAAATATTTCCCGGTTTGATGTCGCGGTGGATCAAGTTGCGTTCATGGGCATGGGCGAGCCCTTCGGCGGCTTGTTTGACAATGTTGGAGGCTTGTTGGACGGTCAATTTGCCTTTCGTGCGAACCAAACGCCGCAGGTCGGTTCCGGGTACGTATTCGACGATCAGATAGTGTACGTTGCCGTCTTCGCCGGCATCGAATGCGCGGACCAGATTGGGGTGATCGAGTTTCGCTTGGGCGCGAATTTCGCGCCGGAAGCTTTCAACCGCTTCGGGCGTTGTTTTGTGCAACGGTAGAACCTTGGCGGCCGATTCGCGGCCCAACATTTTATGGACCGCTTTGAAGACCTGCCCCATACCGCCCTGTCCGATCCAATCGGTGATGATGTACGGGCCTAGATTGAGTTTGGTGCGTCCGGCTAAAAGTTGGTCCGCTTGATAATTCGTCAGCACTCCCATACGGACCAGATGCGATGCGATGCGTTTGTCCGAAACGTCAGTCGCGACGCCACCTTTGGACCGCGAGGCGGCGTCGGCGGCCAAACGAATTTGGTCTTCAGTGACCAAGCCGCTGGCGATGGCACTGGCACGAATGTTGTGACGAGCTGAGTTCATAGAGGGACTGCGTGGCACTAAAACCGATCTTCGGTTGGATGAGAGAAGAAAAGGAGATCGACCGTTATGCTGTACTATACGTCATAATTAGCCAATTTCCAATTGCCTGGTGGTGCGACGGTGAACACTAGCGGCGTCCTGAGGGTGGGGTGCTCAAAAGCCAAATGGTAGCAGTGCAACGCGATACCTTTGGAAAAAGAATGCTGACTGTCGTACTTCCGGTCTCCTATAATCGGGCAACCGGCATTGGAAAATTGCACGCGGATTTGATGTTTTCGGCCCGTTTGAAGGTCGATATCTAATAACTCCCATCCTGTTTTGGGGTCGCGCCCAACAATGTTGTAGGTCAAACGGCCTAACTTCGCATCGGCATGGCTGCCTTTTTGGGTGCATCTCATGCGGTGGTTGGCGTCGTCTTTGTAAATCCAATTTTCCAAGGCGCCTTGGTTGGCTAAAACGCGACCGGGAACGAGGGCTTGATATTTTTTGGTGACGACCCGCCGGCGAAATTGGTCGCTGATCCTAGCCGCCGATTTCGAGGTTTTCGCGAAAACGATAGCGCCGGTTACGAATGCGTCTAAACGGCTGACGACACCTAAATAGACATTGCCGGGTTTGTTATATTTTTGTTTGAGGTGTTTTTTCGCCTCTTCCAGTAGGCTTGGTTCACCCGCCACGGAGCCCATGGTCGCGATCAACGGGGGCTTATTTAACACCAGCAGATGGTTGTCCTCGAAAATTACATTGATCATGTTGAGCAACGTGGCGAAAAGAAATAGTCTGTGAAAACGTAACTAAAGAGTACTGAATAAACATGAGAGTAAAACCGCCCTTGATTCTTGCCAGCCAATCGCCGCGCCGGCGACAATTACTGACCGACGCTGGGTTTACGTTTGTTGTTCAGGCTCCTGATGATTCTGTTGAGAAAGGTATTTGCAGCAATTGTGGTCCTGATCAATTGGTCGTCGATGCCGCGGTTGCCAAAGCCACCGCGATCGCTCAATTAACCGATCATGGGATTATATTAGCCGCCGATACTGTCGCGTTATGCAAAGCAGAGATATTGGGCAAACCGGTGGACGTTGACCACGCACGGGCAATGTTGAAACTGATGAGCGGTACTGTGCATCAGGTGCTGACCGGCGTTTGCTTGTGGCACCGCCCCTCCAATCAGTTCCGCGCTCATCTGGAACGAACGACCCTCAAAATGGAAACGTTGACCGCTCAAAAAATCGAAGACTATTTGGATTCCGACCAATGGATCGGCAAGGCCGGTGCGTTTGGCTACCAAGACGGATTAGACTTCGTCAGCATCGTCGAAGGGTTAGAATCTACGGTGGTGGGTTTGCCGGTGGAGAAAATTCAAGCGTGGATCGATGACCTGGTCAACGATGCTTAAGTCTGCGACGCGGCTGGGAAAGCTACGGAACTTGTCGTAATAAATCCGCCCGAAACTGCTCCAATGGCAACGGGTCATAGATACTCAACGCGGAAATGCGATTGTTAAGGGCGGCGACCTTGCCGGCGTCAGGTGCCGGCCCGGCGGCGATTTTGACCAATTTATTGGTGTTACGACGTTGTAGGTTGGCTGATTTTTTTATGTCTCTGTCTAGTTTGCGTATTTCGGCATTGTACGCATTAGAAATTTGATTGATCCTGTTTTGTTCGATCGCGATTGCGTTGGCGATCGAGTTTGCATTGGCCCGCAGCGTGCTGAGCGCCAGATAGCTTTGCTGTAACTGAAATCGATTAAAGTCTTGTGCTAGAAAATTCCCTTGGGAATTGTTGAGGCCGTAGAACACAGCCGATCGCCTGTAGAGAATTTGCGATCCGATGGCGTCGATTTCCGCGATCACGGTTTGGAGTTCGGCTTCTAATGCAGGCAATTGCTGAGCTGCGGCGCTGATCTTTTGTTCGGCCTCGATTTGTATATCATCGCGTTGTTGTTGGATTTGGTCGGTTTGCGCGGCTAAGGCGTTGCTCTGGTTCTTCAGCGCTTTTTTAGACGCTTCGTTTGACGCTTCATTTTTTTTAATCGAATCATGAACCTGCTGATTGAGGTCGCGCAGCAATTCATCGTACCTCGCAAGCACCCCATCGGAGCTGTCGGTGATGAGTTTCTTTTGGCGATTTTCCAACCCGTCGTTAATCCGTGTCACGGTGCGGGTGAGGATTTCAGGATTACACCGACCAGCAACGGGGCCTTGAAGGTATCCCAGTAACCTGCCGATTCGCCGGTATGCTACGTCGAGTCCGTCACGGTCGATTTTCGATCGTTTGACCGCGTCAGCGAAAGCCTGCATCTCAATCAACGCCACATCAAAATCGTTACGCAAAACGTTTAGCCAAATCGAAAAAACGATGGCATCCAAGTTGTTAGGGTCTTGGGATTGGGTGGCTTCGATTGCGGCCAACGATTCGATAGAGCGATTGTGATGGAGCCGATTGACAGCGTAAGCCAAATTGACGTACGAGTTTTTCGGGCGCGCGGCTTCGAATACCTGTACGCTTTTGTCATTGTTTGTGATCCCTTTGTCCCAAACATCTTTCAGCCAAAATTTTACAAGTTTGCCTTCTTCTGCCGGCAACTCTGGCACTTTGATCATCTGACCAAAGGCGGGGGGCGCGAGCATCGTAAACAGCGCTGACGAAATCAAGCAGCAATTGATTGTGCGAAAAAACGTTCCCATCACTTACGATTCCTAAAATTGAATTTTTGGTTCCACAAGATAGTGGCCGGGTAGCTGCTGTTTGATCTTAACCGGCTCCGGCAGTCGTTAGGGTTTAACAAGCTGCATCAGGGGGGGCGGAAGTCAAAGTCCCACCGTATTATTAAAAAATTTGTCAGGAAATCAAACGAAAACTGAGTGCCGACCATGCGATCGATAGTTTTTGGTGATACAAGTCCTAAGTCAGTATGACGGTTTGAGGGGAACCACCGTGATTCCGTTATGCGGGAATTGTGCCTTTGCCGATTTCCCACGCCAATAAGTTAGCAGTGCTGGGTTTTATGTTTTTATTGAACACTACTGCGTCTAACCGTTGGTTGACAGGCGTACGCGTTTAAAGTCGTGTCAATGCCGCGTACGCCTAAGGCTAACGGTTGAACGAAGAAATGACGATCGTCGCAAGGCCGTCGTTGCTTTTGGCATCGAAGGCCCCAAATTCAGGCAACGGATTTCCAGGGGCGGATAGGCTTTTTGAATTTTGAAAAAAGGCAGTTTTGAGTGAAGCGTGTTGGCTAAGTCGTTGTTGAGCAACAACGGAAAAGTTTCGGCGAGACCCCTTCAGTCTGTCCCCCGTTTGGCGTGCCCCCCGTTTGCCCCGTTTGGCGGAAACCGGCCACTGTTGTTCTGACTCGCTGGTAATAAACAACTTACAAATTTGTCTGGGGTGCTGGCTGCGTGAAATATGAAAACGAGGCTTCCTCATGACACAGCCGAAGACTACAACCGGAGAGCCGAAGACTACAGTCGCGAGGAAGCCAATCAATTCCAGTCGCCGGCACCACTCCGCAGATTGGCTCGCCGTGACTGTTTTACTTCGCGATCCGAGCAACCGGAGCACGAAACCTCATTAGCACTTACTAATTATCAAACCGGATCCGGATACGCGCCACACGCTCGCTGGGCGTCAATGGCCGATTGATGCGCCGCCCGCCGGAGCCGTCGTTGAAACGCTGCACTGTCAGCCCGCGATGCGTATTGAGGTTCGGTCTCATCGTGAAAGCCTCGCGGATATTGGCACGTTCGGTGCCGTTCAACGGTGAAAACGAAGCCTGCCGGCTGGTCACAAAGTTCACATTGAACCGTTCGTTGGCTTGGCTTCCTGCATCAAGAAGATTGAACCCTCGGATCACGATTTCGAAAACCCCGGAGCTGGCGTTGATCCCGCCTCTGGAATTGAATACGCGGTGCCGCTGCGCGGTGTTACTGATAAAAGTATCGCTCGAAGGTACCATTTTGGCGATGTACGAAAAGAAAGGCGTCGTGTTAGGCGAAACACTAACTCGCGCTGTAACGGTCTGGCCTGGGGCAATCACCCGCGGAGTTTCGCCAATGTTAGGGAAGTTCGTAAAATCAAGCCCTGCAATAACGGTTGCGGCCACCTCGTTAGAAAAGATCTGACTCGCCAGTCTTGCCGTCCGGCCGTTTTCGGCAACCTGTCGAACAGCGGTGCTGGCCCGCTGCCCCACTGTCGCGATGCGATAAGACTGTTGATGGAAAATGAAAAGCCCCGGCGTAATTAAATGGTCAGAATTGTTTAGGTTCGTAAAGTCGATCCTTACGGTACGTTGAGCTAAAGCGGTCGACCCTAGCAAGCAGCAAACCGAAACCATGCATCCAAAAAAAATCGAAAACAGTCTCATTACAAATCTCCTGTGAAAGGAAAAAACAAAAATCAAGACGCCCCAACCTTTCAGCTCTTTTGCCTGAAAAATGGCTTGGACGACTTTGGCGACTAAAGTTGAGCTTAACCTGCCGATGCTAATGACTATAAATCCACCGATTAAGGTTTGCAACGACTGCCAAATACGTGTGGCTTTGAACTTAGGCTTTACAGGTTGTTTGTTAGTGAAGTTTGCGCAAAAAAATTTAGCAACCGATTCCCGACATCGTCCAATTGACATGATCTCGAGTCTTTCACGCGCTCACTGGCGGTGCCAGCGTTCCAGAGACGACGGGTGACCGGTGGTCGTTTTCTTCGCAGGATTGAACCCGCGTCTATCTACCCAAAGCCCACCTTTCCATGCATCGGTCCACATTGTTCGCCTGCAGTCACGGCATCATGTTTGATGCAACGCTGTTGCCTTTGCATGATCCTGCCTTTGACGTCGAGCCCCGACTTCTATCTGATTTCCCCAAACTTGTTCTTTGGTAGTAGGAATTAGTGTTTGAGCTTTTTTGAAAATCAGGGCGGGCGACTCACCCCTTTGGAGACAACCCCGGTTTTCTTACGACCGTCTGAATTCTGTGGAGGCTAACCACTCTAAATCAGCCCTTACAATTTCCGAATTTGGCGGGTCTGGAAGGCCGAAATTGGAAGTCGCCGATTATCTGCTGAAACCTGTCCGCCTGTGCCGCGATGGTCCAATGGCAGTAAACCACCGACCGCCCAGAGGTTAGGATGTCACTATCCGTGTTGCATTCATCGTTATTAAATCGGGATTGACCCAAAATTCGATTCGGAACACATTGATGATTGTTCTTGAATAATCGTTGACCAGTTGGGGCTGATTCCCACCGGCAATGCAAGGATTGCAGACCGCAGCCAACACGACAGTGGATGGAGTTGCGGGAGACTTAATTTTCAATGCAAGGATGCTTGAGATGATCCAAAATTTCCGAATCGTACGCTGCGCGAGACTATTGGCGTTGCCGGTCGCCGTGGTTGTGATCCCGGCCCTGTTGCCAACCCAAATTTTTTCGCAAATCGTCGACAGTGACGCTTTCAATGGTGCTGCGGACCATTCAATTTTAGAACTCGCCGATTCACCGACCGGTCATGCTACTGGGATTACGGAATCATTCACCAACCCTAATCCCTATGCCCCTTTGGAGGGACAGCAAAGCAACGCGCTGCGGCTTGATCCTCAACCGTTGACAAAAATTGCGTCCACTGATGCCGCTTACGATGCCCCCTTGGCTCCACGGCCGAAACTGCGCGGGAGCACGCCACAATCAACTCACGCTGATCAATTCGGAGGTGACACTTCGGGGACGTTTGCCACCAATGTCGAAAAAACGGGGCCGTCGCCGACATCGAATTCGCGATTCATCAACGCCGGTGACACAAATCGCCTGCGTGGGACCGGTCTACATCCGATTCCCGAACGCGCCGAACAACACCAACGGCGTCTCCAATCAAACGTGCAGACAATCGGTGGATCGGTAGGCAGCTTTCGTAGTTCTGCCGATCCAAGATCGGATCAATACACAGGTTCGGGCGTCGGCCCGACGGAGACGGCGGGTTTGAACTCAAACGTCAGAGTCGATGATTCAGCCTACGGTTCAGGCGAAGGTTCAGAGGAACCTGAGTACGAATCGGCGTACCTTCATGATCAGATTGCTCAAGGGGATCAACCGGCGAAAGACTTTTCGAGCTCGCCGTTGAATTCACGTCGACTGGCTCCCGCGCCGCAGCAGACCATCGGGGGAACCGCTGATCAGACTGATCGAGGCCGCGGGGTTGAACAAACAGCTTTCGTAAGCCCTGCGGTTGCCGTTCAATCACAATCGTTTCAAAACGGTCAGTTCAACCAATCCTCGCCGCAGCGGTCGACGATTCCACAAAATCAGCCTGGTGGTTTTGGCAACCAACCCCAGCACCGACAGCAAACGAATCAGCAGAAACTGCCACGGCAGAACGATTCACAAACTGAAGTTGCGTCTTCGAGTTCTGAAACTGCAAAACAAGTCATTGCCAAGTTCGCGTTTGACGCCAATCAGCAATCGGTTGATGGTTTGCCGATCCGTTTGTTGGACTTGTTGCGGCAATCCCAGGGGCGCGCCGATCGCAGCGGTGTCATACCGCAGTATTGGGAAGTCTATTACGATTGGGCGCAGTCAATCAGCGCCGCGCATCATCGGGATTGGGTGTCGTCAATTGATTCTGCCAAACAAACCGACGCCGGGTCACTTGAAATTGCCAAATCAAACGCTCAAAACGCGATCACATTCAGTTCGATACAAATCAGCAAATCACAAGCGAAAATGAACGCGTTTACCGGTGGCAACCAACCGATCGTCCCCTTGGACAGCCCAACAGTGACGCGCGTGAAGACAAACTACGCTGCGTTCAAGCAACGTGGCATGATATCGTCGAAGTACGAAGGGATTGACGCAACGCTCAAACAGATGCACGAATTGATCGTCTCCCGAGCCAACACAGTCGCGATGGCAGAGAAAAATGCGAACGAGGCAAAACAACTTTATAACCGCAATCAATCTACGGTCGATCATGTCTTAAGCGCCGGTCGCACTTGGCGGGCCGCTGAATCTGACTTTATTGCGTCGGTCGTGGAATACAATAAGGCTTATGCAGACTATGCGTTGGCGCTGCCCTATGGGCGAGGCCCGGTGGAAACGGTTGTGAAAATGTTGATCGTGCAACCTACCGCCAGTCAAGGCAAGACCAATGGGCAGGTCGCCAGCGGCCGCCCCAATTTTTCCAACAACACCGGTGTCACCAGCGGCGGTTCCGACCACAGCATCCCTTACCGGGGCGCTTCGGCCAGCAATAGCCGGGGCAGCGCGACCGCTGCGTCGAATGCGATTCGTTCGCAACCCGTGGCCAATAGCTTCGGCCGCCAGTCGGCGACCGCCAGCAATTCGAGTTTTAACAATCGTCAGCGATCGACAGGCGGGATTAATCTAGCCCCACAGCAGATCCAACCGAACAGTCCCACGGGAAGTGCGTCAAATGGCGGCCCTGCAAATCCGGGAACTAATTTGATTCGGCGACCATCGCAATTCCCCACGTCCCAATCAAACCAATCCAAAGGAAATCAGTTTTCCTTTCCAGGCGGACAAAATGGAAATGCTCAACCACCAAATCAGCGCTCTTTCAACGATCAGCGACAGGATTCACAGAACGTGGGCGAAAACAAAACAGCCAATCGCCCCGTTCCATTTAGCTCGATTCGATCGGCGGACCGTTCGACCGCAGTGCCGGCTAACACGCCCAAACCGCCAGCGAATTCCGGTTTTAATTTCGGTGGATAATCTCTAGTGGATGACTTCCGCACGTCGTATGGGCCGAATTGTGACTGCGGATTTGGCCTGCGGATTTGAGCAGGGCGGTGGACAAGTAGATCGAACTCCGATGAAGGTGCTGACGTTGCCGAGATTGGGTAGTTGCGGTGCTTTCGTCGTCGGTTTAGTTCGGTCGGATTACGCTTTGATGGCTGCGAATTCGCGTTACGTATTGATGACTACGCATTGGTGATGATGTTTTTCACGATCGATTCGATTTGAGCCGCGATTTGGTCGACGGTTTGGGTCGCGTCGATCACGGTGCAGTCGTCAGACTTCCGTGCTTCGGTTAAAAATCCCGCACGCACCGCCGAGAAATACTCCACGCCACGTGATTCCATGCGGTCGAGTGTATCTCCGAGGCGGTCGATCGCGACGTCGACAGGCAGGTCGAGCACGAAAGTGTGGTCGGGCGTGAGCCCGTCGATGGCGAATTGGTTGACGACGCGAATGTCTTCGGGGGGCAGTTTCCCCGCGTGGCCTTGATAAACGACGGTCGACATTACAAAGCGATCCAGCACAATAAAATAGCCCTTTGCGAGGGCCGGTTTGACGATCTCTTGGACCAACTGAGTCCGCGCTGTGCTGAACAGCATCATTTCCGATCGCATGTCGATTGGCGTATCGCCTTTGCTTAAAAGGATCGTCCGCAGCGCTTCCCCTAATCGGGTGCTGCCGGGATCTTTGCAGACAACGGTCGTTTGGTGTAACTGCAGAAACGCTTTTAACCGATTGATCTGCGTGGATTTTCCGCCGCCATCGATGCCGTCAAAAACAAATAGCATTCAGAGTTCCAAGATCTTGGTGAGCACGTTAGAAAGGCAAGATTGTCGCGATTTTCGACGATTTCGCCAGATAGCAAAGGGAAAGCCGATAGCTCGATCGCGGTTTGAAGAAAATGCGGATTATCTCGTGCTTTTTGATGAGGAATTATCGAACCGATGGTACGGAAGGCCGTATCACAGGGCGCTGATGTTGGTTTGGACAACTTAGGAATTGATGATGCAGTAGGCAACAGATTTTTCAAGAGTTCGCAGTTTGCGGCTACAGTCTGCAACACCGTGAGCCCAACATGCGGCAGACTTTGCGATACCGCTGCAACCCGGTGAACCGTTGCAGGTTAACATGTCGGTTTAAGAAATCCTTGAAAAGGCTCAACTGCCGCTAAAGCTGCCAGAGTCACCAGACTACTTTGCCGTCAAAACCCGTAAGCGGTTTCGGAAATCACGAGGAAAATCAACCATTTTACCTTTTCTGTTTCTTACTAAGTCTTACGTTTGCTAGGAGAGCTCGATACTTCAACAATTTTTAGGAACGAGGTATCGGTGAGCTAATCCCTACAAGAGATTTTTCAAAATGAGTTTCAAGTTTATCCTTGGAGCGAGAATAAAATGTTACGAATAAAACTGCTCACCTTTATTGCTGTTGTTGTCACCAGTCAAATGACGGTGGTTTCCGACGCCCAAGCCGGTCCACTATTGGACTGGTTGCGCGGCATCCGACGCAACGACGCTCGGCCTGTTCTTCCCCAGTACGGTTTCAGCGCGGCCGCGGCGACCAATCCTAACGTTGCCAACCTACAGCCCGGCCAATGTTTGCGGACATGTCAGCAAACATGCAGTCGAACAGTGGTCAATTACGTGCCTTACACTGCCTATCGAACGAATTGGAACCGGGTTCCGGTTACGCAGTATCGCCCAGTTACCAGTTCTGATCCGTGTACCGGTTGTACGGTGACCTGCATGAAGCCGTGTACAACTTATACGTACAAGATGCAGCGCGTGCCTTATACGACTTACCGTCCGGTCTACCGGCAGGAGACTTATCGAGTTCCCGTAACGACCTTGGTTGATAACTGTTCTACGGGGACTTGTGATACCTGCGGTCCAGGCAATTTTGGTCCGGCCCAAAACTTTGCACCGCCAACGCCGAATTCAACGCCGAACCAAAATTTTTCCGCGCCGGTTTTTTCTCCTCAGGAGCAAGGTTCAGTCCCTGCTGATACGGTGCCGAGTCTATCTCCGACGCCGGCGGGGTCTGCCTCACGGGCTACGGTTCCATCGGGCACGCTTTCAACAGCTTCCAACTACCAGTTACAGTCCGCCTATCAACCGGGGCCGTCTTTTGATTCAGCGCCTGCGGCAACCGTTGCGGCACCCCATACGGCGGCAAGGGTTCCGGATGTTAATTCGGCGACACGCGGAGTGCGTCCCCAGTCCAGCCAACGGCCTTTCTTGCATCGTTTGCAAGATCAAGGCAGTCACAAGGATTTCAATAACAGTTCCAACAAACAAGCCGTAACGACTCCAAGGCAGATTAAACCAAAGACGCAGTTAACTGCGCTGCATCGCCGCTGGAGTTACTCGCCGGTGCGATTGGCTAGCAATCGCGCGGATGCCTCGGTTAGCCGTTCACCATTTTCTTCGGTTGAAACGCGCCGGGAAATCAATAGCGCATGGGACGACGTCAAGTAGCGTTGTATGGCCAGATTTTGTGGCCAATGAAATGAATCCAAAATAACAAAACAAGCGATCCAACGATGGGCCGCTTGTTTCTTTTGGTTTTCTTCAATCGCATCTGGTTTCGATCAACTATCGACAATATGTTTGATTTTTTGAAAGATCTGTCTTTCTTGCGGACACTTTCTTTTCAGCGCTACCCTGATTGTTTTGCGCTGACGCGCGAGACATTGCTCCGTAATTTGATGGACGTTTTGAAACGCATGCGTCAGGACAGTGATTTGCCGAGGAAAACAATTTTTATCGCGGCTCATTTTCCCGACGCTTTCTTTCAGTTGCAAACGGAGTTAGACCTCAACGGCATCGATTACCAGATCATCACGCGCCCTTTAGACGCTCAGTGGTTCATTGACGTGGGACGCGCAGGTACGGGATGCGTTTATTTAGCGTTAGCCGAGTTTTTGACCGAAACAACGTTTTGCGGCGCTGAGCGATTTTCGTCGCCGTTGCAGTTGATCGTCGTCGACCGACATCCGGAGCCTTTTCGCGACCAGGCGTTGCAACAGTTCGGGCGTTCGTTTCCTGCGGTCACCAGAATGGGTTACTTTTTGGCGTTGGAAGACCGCGTGCTGGCGTCGGCGGTCAACGAAACAACCTTGACGGTGTTAAAGCAGATGGGAATTGAAGACCAAGGCTTGGTTTCCAGCAGGATTATCTCCAAACGAATCTCAAAGGTGCTCGCACGAGAACAAGAGTCACGGGCAAACGCAGGACAGCCGACCGATTCAGCCGAACAGTGGTACGAGTCTAATGGTGACCTTTAGTTCTGCCTGAGGAGAAGCTTACCAAAGCCAAAGAGTTTCAGGGCCAGCTGTTTCGCAAAGGCCGAGTCCGCTGCACGCAGGCCTTCGAAACATTTCATCACGACTTTCCCAGTTGGGCCGATGGGGTAATTATTCCTCACGGCATCTTTGACCCGTTTCGTAATCGAGGTCACATCAACATCGGGCTCTCGCGTGACACCACTGAATGTATAGCGACAATTATTTTTCCCAGTCAACGACAATTAAAAGTACCGTTTGGTGAAGTTGGTTAAGGAGGGCGAAGCCATCCTTAACCAACTCTCTGCAAAAGCAACGACAATTAAAATTACCGGTCATCGCTTCGCCCCAATTAAAGCGTTACCATCTCAGGTCAAAGCTTGGGCCAACGCCACCAACAAAAAACAACGCGCGGTTGAATGGCAGTTTTCCATCGACGACGCACGAAAAAAACTAAAACAGCTGTACCCGAAAATTAAATCTGAATGAAGCATTAGGAACTTCCTGAAGTCAGGACGGAGCCTTCAATCATCAACTCAAAAAGCTTCTGAACGTAGGTGTCTTCGTCGTCGTACATGAACAAGACGTGTAAGTCCGTGAGCTTGTCTTTTGAGACATCTTCTTCACTTGCACTGATGGTTGCGAAGGGAGTCGGTGAAAGGATAAACGAGTTCAACTGAACTTTGGGGTCGTTGAATCGTTTCTGCTGGATTTGCTTGATCTTTCGGGAGAACTGAACTTTCGCGTCGCTGAAGATTCTGGACCGCAGCAGGCCGTGTGGGTCGACGAAGGTAATGTACTGCTGGTCGTCGATGATCAACCACAGG
>CALDYR010000052.1 GCA_937944405.1 uncultured Pirellulaceae bacterium | reverse complement strand
AGAAGACCAAGTTGATCCTTCCCTTTTAGGGCCTTCCAGAGCAGTGTTAAGGGCCCAGGAGTCTAGCACTTACAGGAAGGCCATCAGGAGCACTATGTAGGACAACCTAACGGTCGTAAGCAATTTAACAGCAGCGGGGCGGCACGCAAATTGTTTCGCCCTCCTTTGATTATTATGAGGCGATTCCGCTGGACCGACGCCAACCGCTAAGGACTGTCGTACCACACAAGTGCGGTTTTGGGCTTTCAAAGTTGCCAAAGTGGTTCCGTGGCTGAACCTACCTTCTTTGTTGGCAAATAGAAATCCAGAGTCAAAGCGACGGGGGTCAGGCCAGCCTTTTGGGTAAAGGCTCCGGTTTGTTGCAACGGCACGAATCCTAACGCTGCTGGCCACGTTAAAATCGCATGACGCTGATAGTCCAGTCATCGTCCAGTCGCTGTCTCAGCTACGGTGACGGTGGTTTCGGTGGCGAATAGAGTCAGAACTTCTTGAGCAGACTCGCAAAATCTGCAACACGCATGCGGCACGGCGGCAGGCCCTAGAACCTGCGCCTCAAATCAACGGGCCTGCGCGTTTGGTTTTCAGTTCGTTGAAAGACCTTACTCAACCTGACGACGTTAAATTCAAGTGACGTTGCAAGCCGTGGTGCTGTTTAAATTCCGCGCAAAGCAGCAGAGGACTGCTGCTTGACACTGGCGGAAAATCAGCAAAGCGTGTGAGCTTGAAAAAAGCGCTTTTCTATTCTACGGTCACGCTTTTGGCCAAGTTGCGTGGTTTATCTACGTCACAACCTCGTAGCACCGCGATGTGGTAGGACAACAACTGCAGCGGGATGCCTGAAACGATGGGTTGTAGGTAGGAAACTACTGGGGGCACGTAAATTACATCGTCGGCGACTTCAGCGATACGATCGTCCCCTTCGGCGGCGATCGCGATTACTGGACCGCCGCGCGCCTTGATCTCTTCGAGGTTCGACATGACTTTTTCGTAGATGAAACCGTGGGGCATGACGAACACGGATGGCGTTTTTTCGTCGACAAGTGCGATCGGTCCGTGCTTCATTTCAGCCGCGGGGTAACCCTCGGCGTGAACGTAGCTGATCTCTTTAAGCTTCAACGCACCTTCGAGGGCAGTGGGGAAGTTATAATGACGGCCAAGGTACAAAAAGTTATCGCAGTGAACGTACTTTTGGGCGATGCGTTTTACTTCGTCGTTAGTTTTGAGTGCTTGTTCGACTAATTCGGGCAGGGCTTTGATCGATTCAATCATGTCCCGGCCTTGGCTGTAGCTCATATGGCGGAGGCGGCCAAAATAAAGGGCCAGCAGCACCAAAGCCAAACACTGTGACGAATAGGCCTTGGTCGACGCCACGCCGATCTCGGGCCCGGCGTGCAAGTAAACTCCGCCATCGGCTTCTTGAGCGATGGAACTGCCGACGACATTGCAAATCGCGAGCGTCTGATGGCCTTTGCGTTTCATCTCACGCAACGCGCCGAGCGTATCGGCGGTTTCGCCGCTTTGGGTGATCGCGAAAATCAAAGTCGATTCGTCCATCGGCGGATTGCGATAACGTAGCTCACTGGCGTATTCGACTTCGACCGGAATCTGTGCGATCTCTTCCATCAGGTATTCGCCAAACAGTGACGAGTGCCAGCTGGTTCCGCAGGCGGTGAAGACGATGCGTTTCACTTTCAGCAAGTCTTGCGGCGACAGATTCAGCCCGCCGAATACCGCCGTCGCGTTGTCCTCACTCAGCCGGCCGCGCATCGTGTTGCGTAGGGCTTCGGGTTGTTCGAAAATTTCTTTAAGCATGTAGTGGTCGTAATTGCCAAGATCAACTTGGTTTGATTCGACGTCCAATTGCTGAACATCATGGGCCACAACGCCGGCGTCGCGGTGCGAAACCTGCAAAGAGTCAGCCTTTAAAATCGCGACTTGATTGTCGGCCAAGTAAACAATGCGGTCAGTGAACCCGACCAAGGGCTGTGCATCGCTAGCTAAGAAGTGCTCGCCGTCGCCGACTCCGATTACCAGTGGGCTGCCCAGTCGGGCCGCGAAGATCGAATCGGGCCACTGGCTGAAGATAATCGCCAGCCCGAAGGTACCACGCAGTTGAGCGATCGCTTCTTTGATCGCCACGACGGCGATGTTGGGGCTGAGCGAATTGTCGTCGGCGGCTTTCATCTTGGGTTCGATGTGCGATGCGATCAGATGAGCGACGACTTCGGTGTCGGTTTCGGACTGGAACTTGTAGCCCTTCTGTTTCAGCTGCGTCCTCAATTCGGCGAAGTTTTCGATGACGCCGTTATGGGCCATCGCTAAAATGTTTTTACCACCGATGTGAGGGTGGGCATTGCTGATGGTCGCCGCGCCGTGGGTCGCCCAGCGCGTGTGTCCGATGCCGATCCCCGATTGGCAGGGCTGGGCCGCGATTTCTTTGGCCAAAGACGCGATGCGGCCAACCGATTTGGTGAGGTTGAGTTCGTTGTTCTCGTTGAGCGTTGCGGTGCCGGCGCTATCGTAGCCTCGGTATTCCAACCGACGCAGGCCCTCGACCAGAAAATCTTGAGCGACTCGCGGGCCGACGTATCCAACAATTCCACACATAATGGCATTACTTTCTTCAGTTAAAGCGTTGCGGTGTTGACCGCTGTACCGATTGAGCATCGGCTTAGGTGAGTGTACGACTTTGAGAGACTATCATTATCACCTCTAAAGCCCCAAAGTGAAGGCTCCTTAAGCCTATGACAGTTTTATGGCTTTAACGTTTTTTTTTGCGTCGGCAGCCCGTTTTAGCGCATTTCGCTACGGCAAAGGTGCGGGTTTTGCGCCTTCTAGGGGGGCGAATCACTTTAAGAATTGTCAAGCATTGCCATTTAAACCGGTGGAGATTATTTAAAATTTCTTCGGCTCGATCGCTGGCTACTGTCGTCCAAAAGATTCGACGGGGACCAAAAAAGCACCCACTGTTGCTAAACGCTGAGCCACTTCGTTAAAGGGCAGGGGGGCAAGGTTTTTGGGTTCGCGCAGGTCGTTCAGATCCCAGCCTCCAACCACTAATCACCAACCACTAACCACTAAGCACTAACCGGCCGCAAGTACAGTTCGTTGATGATGGCTTGCTGGGAACCGGTGTTGTGCGATGGGCGACGGTAATGCCAGCCCGCGGAATCGGGAACTTGCGAGCCTTTTAAGGGCCAAGGGTGGAACGGCGTCCGTCCAATCGCTTGGGCTAAACGGCTGGAGTCCATGGTTACGTTGCCGGCGCGCGGGGGCATCGGCCCGGCGTCAATCCGCGGGCAACCGATCAACAAATCAGGATCGTAGCCACCAACGCGATTGACGATCTGAGCGATCTGGTATAGAGACAGCTTGCGTGTTCCACCGCAGTGATACACCCCCGACAGGTCACTGACCAGCACATCTTCGATCGTCTCGTTGAGGCACTGACAGTACGTGGGAGTGCGGACTTCGTCGAAGTACAGGGTAGCGGGTTTGTTTTTTAGAAACCGGGACTGGATCCAATCAATCGCACCGGCGTGCCCATTGAAGCTAACGCCCATCGGCAATGATATTCTCAAAATGGCCGCGTCGGGACGATCGGTGAGCACGAGTTGTTCGGCTTTGACCATGGTGTTGCCGTAGACGGTGACCGGGTCGGGGGGGTCGGTTTCCACATGTCCCCCGCCGCTGGTGCCTGAAAACACTAAATCAATCGAAAGATGCACCAAGCGAATATCAGCGCCTTGGAGCGCGTTTAACATTTGCTGGACGCAGAAAACATTGACACGGTGAGCCATCTCGGGGTCGAGTTCGCAGGCTTTTAAAGCGCAGCTGCCGCCGCAGTTGAGCACGGTTTTGATTTTGTTGTCGATCAGCAGTTGGCGAAATGAATCCACGTCTTCCAAATCGCAACCGATGATGCCGTCGCCCGACAATGGCCAGTTACGTTTTGGCCGTTGCCCAAAAACTTGGGTACCGTACTTGGCTCGGAATTGCCTGAATGCGTTGTAGCCCGAAACTCCTGCAATCCCACAGACTAAAAGCGGCAACCGGTCGTGGTCGGCCAGAAGCCGGCGTTGGGCGATGGACGGGTCGATAGTGGAAGAATTCAAAATTAGAAATCAACTGTTGTTATGCGTAGGTTGTTACTTGTCGATGAACTGCGATGGGATTATCGTGACCGGCATGAATCATCCTTTCAAGATCAAAATCTGTGGTGTTACAACCCCTAACGATGCCCAGATGGTTGCTGCGACATCCGCCGACGCGATCGGGTTGAACTTTTACGCCGCAGGCAAACGCGCCGTTGACGCCGTTGAAGCTCGATCGATTGTGGCGGCGTTAGCACAATTAGATTCTTCCTTGGTGAAAGTCGGCGTGTTTGTAAATTCGGAAGTGGACAAAATCGTGCAAACGGCTCAGGTTCTGGGGCTCGATTCAATCCAGCTGCACGGGGACCAAACGCCGCAATTCTTACAGCGGTTAATCGATCAGAACCAAAGAGCGGGGCGATCGATGGATTACATTCGCGCGATCCGTACCTGCCCCAGCGGAGCACCAGCATCAGCGATCGATCGGAGCGCGATCGAAACTGAAATTCGAAATTGGACCGATGCAGGGGTGGATGCGATTTTAATCGATGCCGCGGTGGCCGGTAGTTTTGGAGGGACCGGAAAACAAGTCGACTGGCATGGCTTTGCCGAACTAAAATCGCCGGTGCCAAAATTTTTGGCCGGCGGTCTCACTCCCGAAAACGTGAAGGAAGCGATCCGAACCGCTAGTCCTGACGGCGTTGACGTAGCCAGCGGTGTAGAATCGAACCCTAGAAACAAGGATTCAACGCGCACAAATTTATTTTGCGAATCTGCTCGGGAAGCACTGGATTAGCGTTGGTGTCGGCAATTGATAGAATTGCATTTGCGCCCCCTTAGGGATGCGCAACGTGCGACTGCCGCCCGTAAGGTGGGTTGGGTCGTAATGTGGACGGTTTTGACGGTTTGTGCAGGGCAATTTTTCTCTAAATCGTCGCAGTTTTTCTTCTTTACGTTGGTCTTGGGGGTGTTGTCTACTAATATATTGAGCGGTCATACCGAAACGAAAATGTCGTCGGCTTAATTGGCCCTCCGCCGCGACTCTAAACTATTACCGCCAAAAATTTCTTAGGAGAAAAGTGTGGCTAACGTCGAAACGAAGATGCCTTACAAAGTAAAAAACATTGCAGAAGCCGAACTCGGACGTCGCGAGATTCGACTTGCTGAGAACGAGATGCCGGGATTGATGTCGCTTCGTAAGAAGTACGGCAACTCAAAACCACTCAAAGGCGCTCGCATCGCGGGTTGCCTTCACATGACCGTTCAGACCGCAGTTCTGATTGAAACGTTGGTTGAGTTGGGTGCAGATGTCACCTGGTCAAGCTGCAACGTTTTCTCGACTCATGACCCTGCCGCCGCCGCGATCGCCGCCGCTGGCATCCCGGTTTACGCTTGGAAGGGCATGACCGAAGAAGAGTTCAACTGGTGCATCGAGCAAACGATCATTTTCCCTGATGGCCAACCGCTTAACATGATTCTTGACGACGGTGGTGATCTGACCAACATGGTTCACGATCAGTTTCCTGAATTGTTGGCTGGAATTAAGGGGCTTTCTGAAGAGACGACAACAGGCGTTCACCGTTTGTACCAGCGTCACGCCAAAGGCGAATTGAAATTGCCGGCGATCAACGTGAACGATTCGGTCACCAAGAGCAAGTTCGATAACCTTTACGGCTGCCGCGAGTCTCTGGCTGATGGTATTAAGCGCGCCACCGATGTGATGATCGCTGGCAAGGTTGTTGTTGTCTGTGGTTATGGCGATGTCGGCAAAGGTTGTGCTCATTCAATGCAGCGTTACGGTGGCCGAGTTATCGTGACTGAGATTGATCCGATCAACGCGTTGCAGGCTGCGATGGAAGGTTTCGAAATTACAACGATGGAAGAAGCGGCGTCCCGCGGAAACATCTTTGTAACAACCACTGGAAACTGCGGCGTGATCACCAAAGCCCACTTGGAGCAGATGCCAAACGACGCCATCGTTTGCAACATCGGTCATTTCCAAAATGAAATCGACGTTGACGATCTTGAAAAAGATGTCGTCGCTGGAACAGTCGAAAAGGAAGAGATTAAACCGCAAGTCGATCGTTACACTTTCAAAAACGGCAATTCAATCATCCTGTTGGCTGAAGGTCGTTTGGTGAATCTTGGTTGTGCAAAAGGGCATCCGTCATTCGTGATGTCAAATAGCTTCACTAACCAAGTTATGGCTCAATTGACTCTGTGGGAAGAAACTGACAAGTACGAGATCGGTGTCCACATGTTGCCGAAACACTTGGACGAAGAAGTCGCACGATTGCACTTAGAACAACTTGGAGTGAAATTGACAAAGCTGAGCCAAGAACAAGCCGACTATATCGGTGTTCCCGTAGAAGGACCTTACAAGCCAGAGCACTACCGATACTAAGCCTATTTTGATCGCGTTTGCGATCTCAACAGCTAAAACGCGCAAACGGCGCTTGAACTTTCAAGCGCCGTGTTTTTATGCGCTGAGCCCTAACCACGGATTGCAAATCCGCAATCCTCCGCTGTTTAACCGATCCTTTTTTCGCCGCGTCACGTGAAACCACGATACAGAATGAGGACATTGGTGGACGTGTCTCACCTCTGTTTTAAACGCGTGTGGCTGCATGGAACCGGTTTGAAGTATCTTTCATGGCGCGGTCTCTTTTTGCAGCAGCGGTCGCGGCGCCGGCAGAATCTTGGCAGGACATCGGCGGAACAAGATTCAGTTCACGAACGATGTCATGTTGATCGTAGACGGATACTGGACCGACGCGAACGCCGCATGGGGAGTCGCCAGTGGTTGGGCGGCGTGGTGTTTTTCGATATGGTTTTTAACCAAGTGTGGCATCCAGAGTGATCGGTTGACCAATTCGAATAACAATTCGAGGTCAAACGGTTTTTTGATATGGTAGGCACCACCGGCGGCGTGTCGCTTGAGGGCGACGTCGGTTACCTGATGTACTGAAGTGAACATTGCGGGCAGGTCATGGCGAAACGGTAATCGTTTTATTGCATCGACAATCTCGACACCGGTTTGCTGGTCGACTTGCGTGTCGCAAAGGATTAAATCCAAATTCGTATCGCGTTCAGACGCCGCCCAAATCGCTGCCGCGATGTCGGCCGCAGGAATTGTCTGGTAACCGTGCGACATCAGCGCCGCACAGGCGAATTGGCAAGAAACTTCGTCGGCGTCAATGACAAGGATCGTTGGCCGAGTGAACTGTTGAGGCATGGCTGGATTCCAATTGAGATCATGTTACGTCTGCCGATCCTTCAGCAACTGGACTTCCTTTTCCGTACGACGGTTCGATCGCGCCGGCAAGCGTCGGTGAGTTGGTTTCACCTTCAACACGTTTGGGCGATCGAGCCCTCGTTATCAATCGGTATCGGTTCACTGATCGACAAAGTTTCACCGGTTTAAACGACCTCCGATTGAACAAAACGTAGCGATTAAACACCCGTTAATGGCCGTGTTGTTCCGCGCGAGTCTTCCCAGCTGTGACCAACCGGATCGCTTGGTTAATCGAATCGTCTTCACTGATTGCGTTCATTGCACTGGCCGTCATAGGGTTCAACGTAAAAAAAATTAACTAACCACAATCGTGAATTCACTCAGCCCTCTTCTGCTGCCTGCCGATTCGATACGTGTGCTTATCAAACCGAAGGCACAATTGAACCTTGGATTGAACCTTGGACTTAGATTCTATCGAACCAATCATTCTGGCGAATGAAATCGACCCAAGTGCTGTGCGTTGTGCAAACGTGAGCTGTCAGAAATACAAATGTTACGAGGAAATACAAAATGAATTTTAAAATGATTGCGATGATTGCGACGGCGATTTTTGCTGTTGGTTCGACTGGAACATCGGCTTCAGCTCAGGGCTGTGGATGTGGCGGAGGCGCCGGCGTATTTGGTAATCAAGGCGGCTTTAGATCTGCTGATTACAACAGTAACTGTGGTCGTGGAATCAGCTCGGCCCAAGCCGCGTCTTTGTGGGCAGGATACTGCACCGACAACTGTGCTTACACCGGACCACGGCGGCAAGGTCTGCTTAGAGGTCACGGCGGAGGTTGTGGTCTGAAGAACGGCGGAGGCTGCCTCGGTGGCGGAGGATGCTTCGGTTATCCTTCATGTGGTTGCGGTTGCGGTGGCGGATTTGGCAACATTGGCAGCTACAGCAGCTGCGGATGTGGTGGCGGTCATTTAAGCGGCGGATGCGGTTGCGGTCTGAAGGCGAAACTGGCCGCATTGCACTCGGCAGGCCCAATCAGCAGTTGCGGCCGTGGCGGGTGCCTCAGTGGCGGATGCCTCAGTGGCGGATGCGGTATCAAAGGGCGCATTTTCAACAACGCCTTGGCCCGTCATTCACGCAACGCCTACGCCGGATTCGCATCGTCTGACGCATGCAGCTCATGCAGCTTTCTCTCTGGCGGCTGTGACAACTGCGGATCCTGCGGTGGCTACTTCGATCAAGCCGTTGGGTATGAGTACGGTAACGGCGGCATGCAAAGCTGCGTCAGCGGTTGCCTGACCGGCGCTTGCGGCGGCGACTGTGGCTGCGGCAGTTGATTAAGTGGGGGCGGTTGGGAATTTGATAATTTCGGTTCACCGTCGTGAGATTGGCCATCGTTCCACCACCTAGCCACTGGCGGGGATTGCGAAAATCTCACTTCACTCACCGGCATTGACTGATACTGACAAATTTGAGGACGGTGCGGAGCGACTTGATTTCCCTTTTGAATCATTAGGGGTGACCGAAAAACGAAACGGTCGACTGCAACCTCGGCAGCGCTAAACCTGTACGAGTAGCTCGAAACACTTTAGCCCTTGTCGCGATGACGAGGGCTTTTTCGCGGCGTGCCGCTAGTTCGATGGCCGTGTTGTCTGGTGTTGTCAGCACCAGATGTTTAGTAAGATTACGCCTGCAAATTAACTCAACCCTAGACATAGCGGACTCCAATCCATGTCAGACGCGTCTCACGATATCGAGCAATACAAGTCTCTTGTTGAACAAGCCAAAGCTGCGCAGAAAATCACTCCTGCGGCTGCTGGAAATTTGAACGGTTGGCTAACCGAGCCCAAATACTCCGACTACGTTGCCGACATCGTCCAACATATCGACCAAGAAAAATGGAAGCAACTGGATGACGTTTTTTGGACAGTGATTCCTTTCGGCACCGGTGGCCGTCGGGGCATGATGTATCCCTTCGGTAGCAACGCCATCAACGCCCGCACCATCGGCGAAAGTGCTCAGGGATTGGCCGACTATGTGAAGGAAATCAAACCTGCCGGGCCTTGGAAATTCGCCATCGCGTATGACACTCGGCATCGTTCGCGCGAATTTGCGGAACTGTGCGCGGGCATCATGGTGGCCAACGGTTTCGAAGTCTATTTCATTGACGATTATCGCAGCACCCCCGAACTATCATATTTAATCCGACACAAAAACTGCGATTGTGGCATCATGGTCACCGCCAGCCACAACCCACCCAGCGACAATGCGGTGAAAGTTTATTGGTCCAGCGGCGCTCAACTGATTCCCCCGCACGACACAGCCGTCATCGGAAAAGTCGAACAGGTCAACGAGATCACTGCTGCGAACTTCGACCAAGCGGTTGCCAATCAACAGATCCACATCGTCACCCAAGAAACCGACCAAGCCCTGTTAGCGGAACATGTCAAACAAAGTTTTCCCGGGCCGCGCGAACTCAAGGTCATCTACAGTCCGCTGCATGGCGTCGGGGAAATCAATGTTCGCACCTTGCTGGAAACCGTCGGTTTTGATTCGGTAGAAATTTACGAACCGCATCGCGAACCCAACGGAGATTTTCCCAACGTCCCTGGCCACGTGTCCAATCCGGAAAACGTGGCTGTATTTGATGCCATCATTCAACACGGACAAAACAACCGCAGCGAACTGATTCTTGCCACCGATCCCGATTGCGACCGCATGGGGGCCGCAGCCCCAGTCACCACCGATCCGACAGGCCCTTGGGCGACCTTTAACGGCAATCAATTGGGCGTACTGCTGGCCGATTTTGTGATGGAGAAACGTAAGTCCGCTGGCGATCTCAAGCCCGAAAACTATGTCGTCACTACGCTGGTGACGACATTGATGATTAAACGGGTTTGCGATGCCTACGGCGTCGGTTGCCATTACCAGAATCTGGTCGGTTTCAAATGGATTTGTAGCGTCATGGACATCCAAGACCCCGCGCATTTCATCTTAGGGACCGAGGAATCACACGGCTACTTGGTCGGTCAATACTGCCGCGACAAAGACGGCGCGGTAGCCTGCATGTTGATGACCGAACTGGCCGCAGAAGTTAAAGCCAAAGGGATATCGCTGCATCAGCACATGGACCAGCTGTACTTGAAGTACGGTCTGCACAGCGAACGTTTGGTCAACATCCAAATGAAGGGGTCTGACGGGATGAAGCGAATGGAGAAACTGCTGCAGACGTTCCGCAGTTCTCCACCGTCATCGATTGGCGGTTTGGACGTCGAATGTGTACGTGACTTCAGTGTGTTAGAAAAGAAATTTGCCGATGGTTCAGTAGAGAAATTCGAAGGGCCGGTCGGCAATCTGCTGATGTTCGATACCGTGGTCGAAGGCAACTACGTGGCAGCGCGGCCATCGGGAACCGAACCGAAGGTCAAGTTCTATATGTTTGCCTACATGCCAAAAGAGGAAATCAAAGACCTCGCGTCCGCCAAAGCGCAGCTCCAGCAGCGTTTGGACGCTTACGAACAAGACATGCAGGCCTTCGCTGATTCGATTACATAATCGAGCCGAAAGCCGGCAATCCCGTCCCGCTGAATAGCCATTATTCCAAGCTTCGGTCGCGCTTTGTATTGAGGCTGTTTTGTCGGGCAAGAGCCGGCGGTAGAACCGTGCCACACCGTTTCTTCATTGCAAGTTTCTTCATTGCAAGTTTCTTCATTTCAAGTTTCTTCATTGCAACGTAGTGGTGGGGCAGCATTGAATTTTAGAGTCAGCCGTTTTGGCGATAGCCGCGGTGCCGAAACGAAAAACCGGTGCCATCGCCCAAACGGCTGATCTGAACTATCCTAATTCTTAATGCTGACAGACCAGTAGCTGGATTTGCCACCAATCAGGCCGGCTGCAAGTTTGGGGGCCATTCATTTGACTCGCAGGTTGTAGGAGTGGCCGTCGGAGCACAGGCGCGCTGCAGATCGCGCGTGATGTGGAAGCTCTGCCTCTACCCGGTACTGGGACTGCCGCCAAGGTAGCTGAGACAGCGACTTGACTTGACTTGACTATCGTAGTTTTCGTTCTGCTGCTGCGATCCACTGAACAGCATCGGTGCCGTGCCCCTGCTTGCCCTGTACCTCCCCGTCGGAGTCTAAGAACAAGATCGTGGGATAACTGTTGATCGCGTATTTTTGTGACAATCGCTGATTCTGTGTTTTAAGTTTTGGAGACTGAGGCGTCTTTTTAGGAAAATCGAGCTTCAACAAAACAACTTCATCTGCCGCCCACTTTTTAAATGCGCTTGATTCAAAAACGTGTTTTTTAAGACTAATACACGGCCCGCACCAATCGCTTCCCGTGAAAAGCGCCAGCATAGGTTTGCCCGTGCGAAGTGACTCTCGTTGAGCGTTTTCGTAAGATTCAAACCACTGAGTTGACTTGGAATAGGACGGATCGGTCTTTAGATCTGCCGCCGATAACGATTCCTCTGGTTTAGCGAAGAGGCTGGACGTTGAAAATGACGCCGGCGAACCGTTGGTGCATCCAACCATTAAGATCACCACGATAACCAGTGGGCAGAGACGGCCAATCACAGATTTGAAATTCGTGTTGCGCTGGCTCATTGACGTGTTCCTGAACGGGTCTTTTTGACTGAGGTTTCGTTTGATCGTTTGGCGGTTCACCATGGCAATTCCATTTGCCCCACAATGTCTCTGGCCAACCGTTCGATTAACTGTTGCTGTGCCGTGGTCAGCGATTGTCCGCCTTCGGGGATGAAGGTGACGCCGCGATCGATCCGTAGAGATCGGCGAGGCATCAACGGAGCACCGGTTCGATCGGTCCATTCGACTTCCAGACGCCAGTCGATCTCCAAAGAGCGCGGTTCGTCGGTGAAGTTTTCGCCGACAACAGATTTCCGATCCCGGACGATTCGGCCCGTCAAAAAACTGTTTGCCAACGCCGGTTCAGTAATCGTTAGCGGCGTGTTGTTGGCAATTTGTTTGATGACCGCTTCAGTCATACGTTGGCCTAAAAACCGACGGTAGGAACCCGATTCGAACACCGCCACATGGACAGTGCGAATGTCGCTGCGAAAAAGAAATTGGTTGCCCAAGTGGTAGCTACTGCAACCCGAGGCCACCACCGTGACGGCGATTAAAAACGGCCACCAACAGCGCAGGGATCGGTTGGCGAAAATAGGTGTCGGAGAAATCATGGAGCGTTTCATCTCATTGAGATAGCGTTAATCCTTAGCGATCTTTTTTACCGAACGTTTTATTGAACGTTACCGGAAAATCGTTTCCCCCGCAGTAGAGATGATCGGTTTTTCAGGATTGCCATCGGGGAAGAGCTTAGTTAGCCACTGAGCCGGTGGTGGCGGATTGGCTGGTTTAGCAGCAACGGTGGCGATCTTTTCGCTCAAACCATTTTCGAAAATTGTGTCGGCATGATTCTCTTGGACATTTTCGTAGTAGATTTTCGCTGCCAGATTTTGGCCTTTGGATTCGTAAAATTCTCCGATACGGTAATCGCGTTGCGCCAACTGGTTGGTGATCAGTGAGCCCTGTTGGTTCAGGAGTTCGGCGTGTTGTTGGGCTTCGTTGGGGAACTGGGCGACAATTTGTTTTCGCAATTTTTCAGCTTCGACCAATGGCAATCCATCGTAGTCGGGGCCACGATAGGACTTCAATCGAGATTCGAGTTCCAGCATTTGTGATTTGAACTGGTGTTCGCTACCGGGGTAGTCTTTCCTGAGGTAAGAGAACGTTTCCGCGGCATCTTCGTGTTGGTTGATTTCCATGTAAGACGTTCCCAGTGCAAACGTAGCGTCGTCGGCAAGTTTCCCTGACGGATCGTCGATGCGGATGCGGTGTAGGATTCTCCGCGCTTCGGAGCCCATGTTGAATTTTGGTCGTTTGTGGTTGGTCAACGAAACGAATGAAGCGCCGTTCTTTTGGAGGTCCAACCAATAAATGGCGATCGCGTAGCGCCGTTGTTCGGCGCGGTCTAAATAGCGGGTGCCAGAATACTGCGATATCAGCCCCTCAAAGGCGCGGTTGGCTTGTACGTACCGGTTGGCGAAAAAGTACGATTCGCCCTGGTAGAAAAGCGCCTCTTCGCCGAGCGAACTGTCGGGCCACAACGCACCAGCGGTTTTGAATTCGTTGGCCGCTTTGATGAAGTAGCGTTCGTGCTGATCGCCATCAGGGTTGGCACTGATCGCTGCGGTACCCTGCTGGTAATACTGTTCGCCCTGGGCGTAAGCCGATTCGGCCGCTTTATGGTCTTTCGCCGCTGCGAAACGAGTCTTCAGCGTGGTACCGATTTGGCTTGGCGAAAGATCGTCCAGCAACAATCGGTTGGCGCTGCGAGCCCCTAACGGGTCCAGCGCGTCTTCGTCGTTGAGTTCGTTCCTGTTGCTCTTTTTGAAGGTCTGTTTGATGTCCTTCCCAGCTTTTTGAAGCACCGCGCACCCCGAGCAAGGCAGAAATAGCAACGTTACCATCAAGGTTGTTGGAGCGAGTATTCGTTTGAGAAATAGTCTCATGCTTGACTTCCTTGTCACGCAAAATTCAATTTGATAGGTTACCCAGGTACTGATGCAGTCGCGGCGGGTGGCCTATTAAATGTGTTATGTACTTACTGATCAACTGTCGCACTTCCCGGTAACCGGTGTGACACGACACGTCCATCAAATCTTCCGCTGGTCCGTCAACGGTACGAACGAGGCTTGTTTTGGTTCGGGTCATTTTCAGCAACAGTTCCAATCCTTCAGAACTCAAACTGACCACGTTGGTTTTTCCCGGACGGCAATTTTGGCAAATGATGCCGCCGCGATCCAAACCAAATTGGACTCGGCTGATCGTTGTTTTCACGCGCCCGCAGTCGACACAGTTGGTCAGCATTGGCAAGTGTCCCAATAAATCCAACAAACGTATCTCGAAATGAATCAACACATGTTGGGTGGAGAGTCGGCGTGGGCCTGCGTCCCCGGTCTCTAAATCATCACAACGATCGATCTGACCAATCGCTGAAATCGCTTCGTTGAAAAGATCCTCATGAGGATCCGCATCGTCGGTCAACAAATTCAGCAACTCGATCAAATACAGTCCAGCATAAAACCGATCCAAATCCGTGGCGGAGCTACGAAAACGCCGCTGCAGTTTGGCCTCAGTTAATATATCGAGCGTTTGAGACGATTTGTGGAGGAACACTATTCGACAGATCGCAATTAAGTCAAGAGCAGCTTCGAAAGGGCTCTTCTTGCGGCGAGCCCCTTTTGCTATTGTTGATATCTTGCCTAAAGTCCGCGTGAACAGGGTTACAATACAGCTGGTTTCGCTAAATTCGACAACTCTTAAAACGATAGCGTCGGTCTTGATGGGGTCCATACTGAGATTTTAGCCAGCCTTGACCGAAATCGCTATCGGCCCGCAGGCTTCGGATTCTGCCATCACCGATCTGACGACCGGTTGGTTTGACGACGTAAATAAAGCCCGACAGGTTACTTAACCCGTCGAGCCTTGGGATTCTAAACTTGGCGAAGAAAAGCTGCTCCGTTCATCGGGAGGTCTTCTGAGGGAGAATGAGAAGGAAGTTGGAGGGTGAGGAGGAATAATCCCAATGGATGGAGTTTATTCAGCGCTCTTCGTCAGTTCAGAAATCGCTTGTGAGGGAGACCGTCTCGCAAAAGTCATCTCACAAGTGGCCTTGACCTGCAAGAAGATTAACTTGCCGGTTCCAAATAATAGCCCGACTTTTGGTGAATGGAAACCAAATTTTGGAAAAAAAAAGACGTCAGAAACAGAGTCAACGATTTGCCAACGTGTGATTTTAGGGAGGGCTAGCTGACGGGTAGGAATTGGGGGGCGTCCCGACGACGGATTTTAATTCCCAAAATTTTAACCCCGCCAAACCAATAGGTTAATTAGGTTACCCTTTGGGGTATTGCGACCAAGATTGACCGTATTTTACGCCTGCGAAAGGGCCAACGTGGAACGCGACTCAGAGGTTTGAGGCTGGGGTGGCTGAGGGGAAAGATTGCCAACAATTCGTTTTCCTAAGCGCTGACATAATCGCAAAGATTCCTAAACGCGATGGGAGAAGAAACGCGATGGGAGAAGAAAGAAGAATGATGACCAAGCGATTGACTGCATTTGATTCCCCGATCGGCTGGATCGGGCTGCTCGAAACCGGCGGTGTGTTGGAGTTGATCAAGATTGGATTTACCGACCAAAGTAGCCTTGTCAGGGCTTTTGCACAGTTCGAGATCGGGCCCACGCGTCCTTCTGGAGAACGTTCGCGGATGCAAAAAAGGATTCTCTGCATGTTGGCTGGCAAAGCCGACGATCTGTTAGATTTAAAAATCGAAACCGATCATTTAACAGAGTTCCAAAAGGCGGTGGTCGATTCCTGCCGAAGAATCCCGTTTGGAGAAACCCTCAAATACGGTGAACTGGCCGCACAAGTCGGTCGCCCCAAAGCCGCGCGAGCCGTCGGGACGGTGATGAGCAAAAATCGGTTTCCATTGGTGGTGCCATGTCATCGCGTTGTTTCCGCTGGCGGAGCAGGGGGGTTTACGTCTCCCCAAGGCGTGACAACCAAGTTGACTTTACAGGCGATCGAGCTTGGGCAAACGGTAGCCGGGGCCCAAGCAGCGGTGTTGAAATCACCTTCCTGATAAATCAGAAAACGCAATCCAATGGGACGGCGAATTCCGAAACGTCAGCGTTTGAAACGTGCCGCCCTTCCAAATCCACCGGCGCTCCCGGCTCGTTTGAATTGAATCAGGAAGTGGTGCGATAGAGGCCGGTAAACCTTTTCCCGGTAGAGAACTCTCACAAACGCCGAAACAATGGATGGTTTGCGTTAACAATAACAGCGCCCGCACCAGTCTTAATTAGGTATGTTCAGGAGTTATTACCTAAAAGTGATATTATCATTGTTATTAAACCGCCCGCGATCTGATAAAATCGTGTTTTAAAAGCTGGTACTCATTGTCGGCGTAGTGCTCCGACTGGGGCGCGATGCGACTAGCGTGATTGCTGCCAATGTTCACCCCAAGGCCGGTTTTTCACCGAATAGGAAATGGGTAAATGATGAAAAGTCCATCGACGTCGAAGTTGGACCCCGTGTTGAAACCAAACCGTTGCTCCGAATTTAAAAAAAGGGAACCGATGGGATACGATGGCGATCTTGGATTGTGGCGACAGCCTGCGTCTTTTTATGCGGGGATTTTTGCCGGGCTCATCTTCCAATTGGCATTAGTAGCGCTTCTGTTTCAGTTGTTGACTCTCAATTAGGCCTGCCAGTTGCCCGATCGATCATCAAACGGGCGCTAAGTCGGTCGGACCTCGTATTTCGGCACCCGCGTTGTTTTGAACGCTTTGATACAATGCTTAGACAATCTTCTGGAAAAAACTAAGAAAAAAATGCCTGTTTGAAACACGTTCTTGGCTTGCAAATCACCGCGTTGCTCTCGTAAGTTGTCTCACATTGCGGATTTTATCTCTAAATTAAACGGCTTCTAGCTTGAGTTCGCCCCAGAGATGGTTAGCCTAACAATCTGAAATTTTCGATGCGGCGTTTTTCGAAACGCTCCATCTTTCAGCCTATATCTTCACGGAAGAAGACTTACCGGCTTCTCTTTCCATGACGATAGTAAAAGGAGTTAGGATGCGATCAATTTTGGTGCTTTGCTCAACGATCTTGCTGATTGCCAGTTCCTCTAATTTTCAATCCACATTCGCCGCAACCCCGCAGGCTCATCACAGCGCCAACAACGGTGTCTATACAAGCTTCAACGATGGAACCGGCGGCGGCAGTCAAACGACTGCGCCCAGCCAAATGCTGGAACAGGCTAGGCAAATCGGTGGTAACAATGACCTCAATGGCGCCCTTGATCTGGCAAACCGTGCCTACCAGCAGGCCAACCACGATCCTGCCTTTGTCGTCAGCTACATTCAGGTGCTGACAATGTTAGCCAACATCGAAGGCGAATCCGACAAAAGGATTCTGAACCATGCGATCGAAGCGGCTAACGTTCTTCATAAGTCCAAGATTTGCAACGGGCAAACCGACGCTGAACTTTCCTATCATTTTATGACCGCCCTCGGGGAACTGGCCACCAGTGTCATCGCGCTGAACGAGCGCATCGGGGCGCAACTTTATCAAGCTCAAGGGAAAATTGCCCAGAACCTCCGCCACAACCCGGGCTATCCCACTGAATCGTTAGAGATTCTTGGACAACCGCTGATCAATCTGGCGAAAGCTAACGCAATCAAGAACGACACCGCAGGGGCATTCGCGGCGATGGCTTCGGCCTTTGAAATTGGGTACACGGACTTCGACGCGGTCGCTAACGACCGATTGTTCGCCGAATTGGATCAAAACCGTTTCCGCACGTTAGTCAAACGCCATCAAACGGCATATCGTTTGAAGGTGCGCCAGTGGAGCCGTCAACAGTTGGCGGGGTTCGAGAGTTTCCAAATTGATTACAACTTCGCCAACATCAACGGAGGCCAAATTACCTCTGATCAGTCGGTCGGAAAGGTCACCGTGGTGGATCTTTGGGCAACATGGTGTCCGCCATGTCGCGAAGGTATCCCACACTTTATCGAATTGAAAAAGAATTTCCAAAACAGAAATGTTGAAGTCATCGGGATCTCGATGGACGACACCGATAACCCTTCCGCTGCTGTGGACACGGTAAAAAGTTTCGCGATCGACAGCGGTATTAACTACACCTTAGGCATGGGAACCGAAGCGATTAAAAAACAGATACCCGGCAAGGTGCTCCTGCCGACGACCCTGTTTATTGATCGTACCGGAACAGTACGCTACGTGGCTCAAGGCTACCACGATTACGACCAATTAGCCGCGATAACCGAACGATTGGCCTCCGAAGTGCAGTCCAATCCCGCGATCGAGACGGCAAGCCGTTAAACCATCGGCAGTTTCTACAACGTAACAATTGCCGGTAGAACAGGCGTTTTCTGTTGAGCCTGTTAATTTCAATTGACAAGAATTAAATAAACCATGTGGGGTCATTAGATTTTACGTGGTTTTTTTCGTACATTGATTGAACATTATTTTTGCAGTAGCCCCGCGCGATAAGCGTATCGCCTTTCCCACTATCCGTTTTTTTCGCATGACATCAATTTTGTTTCGACCCACCTTTACATTAGCAACGCTGTTGCTGGTGGTTGTCTTTGCGGCCTCCCAGTCGAACGCGCAAAAGACCGAACCCGAACCCAAACTCAAAGCTCTGATTATTGACGGCCAAAACAATCATCCCGTTTGGCCTAAATCAACGGTGATGATGAAGCAGTATCTGGAAGAAACTGGGTTGTTTGAAGTCTCCGTCGCCCGCACCAAATTCACATGGCGATCCAAACGTGAAAAAGACTATCTGCCATTTGCGGGAGTCGCGGTTGGGGAAGAACTCCCGAAACCGAAAACAGATCCCGACTTTGCGCCAGCGTTCAAAGATTACGATGTCGTGATCTCCAATTTTGGCAACGCTGCGGCGGACTGGCCCGAAGCGACTCGGACGGCGTTCGAACTGTATGTTGCCCACGGAGGTGGTTTTGTCACCGTTCATGCGGCCGACAATTCATTTGGGGATTGGCTCGAGTACAACAAAATCATCGGGCTGGGAGGTTGGGGGGGGCGCACTACGAAAACAGGCACTTATCTTTATTACGACAAAGAGGGCAAATTGATTCGCGATGACGGCCCAGGCAAAGTCGGAGCCCATGGGGCGCAGCACAATATCTCAATCGTCGTGCGCGCAGAACATCCCATCACCGCTGGTTTGCCAGAAAACTGGCTGTCGGCTAAAGACGAATGCTACTCTTTTTTGAGAGGCCCGGCGGAGAACATCACGGTGCTGGCGACAGGGCAAAACAACACAAGAAAGTCAAGTGCCGGTCGGCACGAACCACTTTTGATGGTGTTGCGATACGCTCAAGGACGCATTTTCCACACCACCTTGGGGCATGATTCTTATTCGTTTGAGGGGGTTGGATTCATAACGACCTTTACTCGTGGATGTCAGTGGGCGGCGACCGGGGCGGTGACCTTACCGGTGCCCGAGGACTTCCCGACCCACGATAAACCATCCAGCCGAACGTTCAGCCGGGCTATTGAGGGATCGGAAGATGGAGCGGAAAGAGAACGATCGGAAAAAGCAGGAGACAACGGATCGCAGAAAAAAGATTGATCGTCGTATCATTTTATTTTGGCAATAGTATTTTTGGGCAGCGCCGATTTTCTGGATACTGCCACCGCAGAAACCAGCGGTTACAATGGGGGGACAACTATCCAACCAGCCCAACCACTTGAGTCGATCTATGGCTAATATCTTTCGCAACATTCCGTCGGTCAATGAACTGCTGGAGAGCCCTCAATTAAAAAAGATCGTTCAGACCGTCAACCACCAAGTGGTCGTTGACGGTGTCCGCACCTTCATCGATGACCTCAAAGAAACGAT
Source organism: uncultured Pirellulaceae bacterium (assembly GCA_937944405.1). Classification (GTDB taxonomy): domain Bacteria; phylum Planctomycetota; class Planctomycetia; order Pirellulales; family Pirellulaceae; genus Mariniblastus. The sequence goes on along the minus strand of CALDYR010000052.1, from coordinate 22,399 downwards.
TTCTGCGGCCACCGACGATATCGAGATCCCTGCTCCCGGAGAGCTGGCGGAAAAAATCGCGGACTGGTTACACGTTGAACAGCGACCGTATTTGCGGCCGGTGATCAACGGTACGGGCATCATCCTGCACACCGGGCTTGGCCGCGCGCCGTTGGCGAATTCGGCGGTCGAGGAAACGATGGCCATCGCGCGGGGGTACGCCAGTGTCGAGATCGATTTGGCGGACGGGCAGCGCGGCCAGCGCGTCAAAGCGGTCGAAAAATTGCTGTGCGAACTGACCGGCGCTGAAGCAGCCGTCGTGGTCAACAACAACGCCGCTGCGACCATGATCGCGTTGGCGACAGTCGCGACCGGAAAAGAAGTCATCGTTTCCCGTGGGCAATTGATTGAAATCGGTGGTAGCTATCGTCTGCCGGATGTGATGGAATGCAGTGGGTGCAAGCTCAAAGAAGTCGGCACGACTAACAAAACGCACGCTGCGGATTATTCTTCTGCGGTTGGCGAAGAAACCAGCGCGATTCTCAAAGTCCACCCCAGTAACTTTGAAGTGGTAGGGTTTACCAATACCGTCAGCACCAAAGAGCTCGTCAGTATCGCTCACGCGCACGATCTTCCGATGATTGACGATGTCGGTAGCGGCGCGTTGATCGATTTCGCTAAATTTGGGCTCAGTAATGAACCCGTTGTCGCGGACAGCATCAAAGACGGTGCGGACATCGTTTTATTCAGTGGCGACAAACTGATCGGTGGCCCGCAGTGCGGCATTATCATCGGAAAACGAAAATACATCGACCAAGTGCTTAAGAATTCCCTGATGCGGGCGATGCGCGTCGACAAAATGACGCTCGCCGCCCTTGCGGCCACTCTGCGGCTTTATCGCAACACCGAAACCGCTGAACGGGAAGTACCCATCCTCCGTATGTTGTCGATGCCCGAAGCGAATTTAAAATTGCGGGCTCAGAAAATTGTCGAACAGATTCAAGACCAACGGTGGGTGAAGTCTTGCGTGGTGGCCGAATCACAATCCATGTTGGGCGGAGGCAGTTTGCCGACGCAGAAAATCCCAACCTGGTGTGTCGCCGTTGAACCTCAAGATAGTTCGGTCAATCGGATCGCGGCAAGGTTGCGGTCGGCCACCCCGGCGGTGATCGGCAGGGTTCAAAAAGACACGCTGTTGATCGATTTGCGAACCGTGTTTCCGGAACAAGACATGATTTTGGTGGAGACCTTGGAATCGCTGTCAACGCCGCCACAAGAAGGCAGTCGCGATGCCTAGGGATCGCGCGATTTATAAGTTCGGAGTTTTCAATGGCGCGAATTTCTTTCGCTTAACTAAGTCTGGATAGGAAGCCATACGTCAGGGGAGCCATACGTCAGGGGAGCCCTAAGCTGGCGATCTCACAGCGTCCGATGACCGTTTCCCGGCAAGGCGCGAAAGTTTCTGTCCTTACCGGTGTCCACGGCGCGAGCGGCGAGCTGTTTTTGTGCTGCTGCCTGCCCCGTCTAATTCGGGTTCGTCGTCAAGTGGATCGATCGACTCAAGCTCACGATCCAAATCTTCGAGATCGTCGTCTAAGTCTTCGTCTTGCCGTTCGAAGTCATCGTCGTCGTCAAAGCCGCGGGAGCCGCTTCCACTACTGACGCCGCGCGGTTCAGGATAGGCGTCGAGGTTGGAATCAGCCGATGGTCCCGAAAAATCGGCAAACGGATCGGACAGCACGGAACCCACTCTTCCCCGCGCCGGATCGGCTCTTTGGTGGATGCCGCCGTAAGTCGGATAGTCGAAGTCCGTTGGACTGTGGCACAGGCTGCAACCGACAAACGACAGCGGCAATACGGTGAAGACGATAATAGCGGATAAGCGTTGCATGGTATCCTCGCGTGTGCGACTTGCGCGACGGCTTAAAAAATAATGGTGAATTGTTTGTTGCTGGATTTAAGAACGAGGCGGCGGTGGTGTGTAATTGGTTTCCGTGCCGCCTCGATATCTTATCCCCTAAAAAAATCTAATTAGCGTTTGATGGTGGCTCGGGTGGAACCGCTGGTTGATTGACCTGACCGCAGGGGCGGGCTTTCGAAACCCAACCGTCGCCAGTCAACGCCGTTGTCTCGTGGGGAGGGCTGTTGCACGGGAGTTTCAGCCGAAACGGTGCGGACTTTAGTGGACGTTCCGCTTGTCGACCGCAAGGGCTGTGTTTGAGCCCGCAACCGTTTGACCGGTTGAACATTGTTGTCCCGCTGCGGTTGGTCCGGACGAGTGATTTTGGCGACCCAATCGTGGTGGTGTTGTTGCGAATGCTGCCGCCGCGATGGTGCGGGCTGTGTTCGGCGTTTCCCGGTCGAAGCTTTCAGAACGACCGCCGACGATACAACCGGTTCGTCGTAGGCGACTTGCCTGACGCCTCGTTGCCTGACTCTCCGGTTGGTTGGGGGCGGCACGTTGCGTGTTTGCGAACCGCTGTAAGGTATCGCGGCAGGTGCTGGCCCTCTGTTGAGTCGGCGTGGTTTGACCATTTCGCCGGGTGTGACGTAGGGGGGGGCGTAAATTTGGTCGTCGATGATCTGGCCTTCGTAGATCGGTTGAACGTATTCTTGTTCGTAGTTTTGGAAACTGCTTTGGTCTCCCGATGAAAGGTTGCCGGGGTTATGGTCGTTTGGCGAATCGCCGCCACGGCTGATCACGTTGGGGCGGCTCCAACCGTAATTTAACGGTCGAGAGGCACTTCTACGGCGAGCGTTTTCGTGAGCGTCGTCGTAGGCTTTATCTGCCCAAGCCCCTTCTGCGAAGTGGATGCCGGCGTGTGGCAAGGTCGTGCCCTTGCGGCGGTGAATCAAAGCGATGACTTTGTTGTATTCACAGACTGCGGTATAGAACGCGGTGGCGGCTTGTGATTGGCGACGTTGAGCGTCCAGTGCGACGTCGAGCGTTTCTACGCCTTCGATTTCAAGTTCCTCAAAGTGTGCTCCTTCGATGCGGGTTTCCTTCCAACGATTGAAAGAAGACTGCATGATGGCTTGGTTCGCTTGGAGGGCCCGGAATGCTTCGGCCAGTTCTTTGCTGACTTCTAGTTCGGTGTCCTCTAATCGAGCGATCTCACGAGCCAGTTTCAACTGAGCGTTGCGGACGTTAGCCAACTCTCTGCGAAACCCGATCGGCATTCTGAATTCAGCACTGAGCGCGAACTCTTGGAAGTTGCCGTCGTAGAGGTTGTTCAACGCTCCACTTCCCGGTTGCGGGAACGCTGGCGAATCGCCCTCTTCACCGAACGTGTCACCGTTACCGATCCAGCGGTAAATTCCAGAGACGTTAAGTTCGGGGAGCAGTGAATTTTTCGAGTATGCCAATGCTAATTCGCGTTTCTTAATTTCCCAACGCTCCTGGCGAAGTTCAGGTCGGTAAGTAAGTGCTTCACACAGTGTGTTGAACCATTCAAACTCCAGCGGAGCCATCACAGGTTCGTCGATCGGGCGAAGCATTTGCCCGTCGGTCGCAGACCATCCCAGCAAAAACCGTAGGGCTCCTTCAGCGTTGAGTACGTTGTTGTACGCGTCGATGACTTGAGCGTCGAAGAAGTGATACTGTTCGGCCGCTTGGGCGACCTGCTGGATGTTGACTTCTGATCCTTCTTCGAATTGATCTTTGACGATTCGCCACGTCTCAATGGCGGCGTTGCGACCCGTTTTAGCCGCGTCTAAACCACGATAGGCACAATACAGATCCCAGTACCGAACTTCGACGTTGGTGACAAAGTTCTGCAGTTGGGCTTCGAGGTTGGCGATTTGTTGATCGGTGTTGATGCGCGAAACGACGATCGGGGCTCGGTTGATAAATGCCCCTCGACCGCGTAACAATGGCTGGCGAACTTCGGCTTCGAACGCGGTGCGATAGACGCTGTCGAGGACTTGAAAACCAGTGGTCGTTGTTCCGTCGGCGTTGACAGTGCCCGAAGCCAGCGGATTAGAGTTGTCGGTGTAAGTGCTGATGTTTCTGAAGAACAGCTGGGTACCGTTAGCGGTCTTCTTTGCGATCTCAGAGTTCCATTGGACTTGGTCTTGTTGGAACACAAGCGGCGTGTTCGGGTTGACCGAACTTGTATTTCGTGGTTCGTCGCTGTTGAGCCAAGAGACGTTGCTGGTGAACTGAGCATCGAAGTCGGCCAACGCCGCTTCAACACCTTGATTGCCGTCGAGCGCGGTGTTGGTGGTGACGCTGCCGGGAGACGCAATTTGTCCCGGCGTGCCGATGAATCCAGGTTCCGACTCGCGGATCGCGACGTCGTAAATGGTACCCGCAGCGGCGATACCATTGATCAAGTTATCAATCCCGGGCGAGACCCGAGTCCCTTGGAGGCTCGGCGTACCGTAGCCGCGGAAAACCTTCCCGTTTTGCAACGCATACCCGATCGAATCTTCGAGCGTCACGTCACGGAAGGTCTGGAAGTCCGGATCCTTCACCGTGATTGGAGCGAGTGCTTGTTCGACTTCGTCCAAGGAACGAGTTTGGATGTCGGGATACTCAATCGATGTCGCTTGATCGACGAAGTGGTTCAAGTTTCCGGTGTCGTTTAGATAAATTGGCTTGGACGGAGTACATCCAGTAGCCAAAACAGACATCGTTAATGCGGCGATAAATTTGTAGGGGTTACGTTTCATCGGAGATCCATATCCTGATGTTTCTGAAAAAAACGTCATCGCGGCCGCTGGAATGCAGCGGCCACGTTGACGCGGTGGCAATCAATCGGTTTGCCATCGAACCCCCCGGTTCAATTGCCAACCATTCCTTACTGCGAGTTCCCTTGCATCCGAAACGGTCGACATAATCCATATCGGCCCCTCATGCGGCAAACTTTGGTTAATCGTTAAACTTTTGCAAACGCGTGCTAGCAATCGAGTTGGAATGCAAATGTTAGAGCCTCGGGTTTACCGCGTTGGGGATTGAAGGTTTCGGCCCGTTGTCTTGGGAGTGCTTGAATTCCCCAAAAATGGCTTAGTGGGTATATGGCGTAGTGGGTAAATGGCGTGGTGGGTTGCAGAGGAGCCTTTTCGCCAAATGGCCGAATTTTGGCACCTGCAGCCGAAAGCGGACTTTTGCGAGGTATGGGAGTGATATATGGTTAGGAAGGGGGAAAAGGCGATGATTTCGGTCAATTCAGCCAATCTGGGCATTGAGACGCGTCGGGATTGCCGATACAATCCCGCATTCAAATTTGAACGAGATTTAGACAGATACAGGTGATTCGATGGCTGTTCCAAAACGCAAACATTCAAACGCTCGCACTGGCAGTCGTCGCGCCCACGACAGCATTAAGCCTCGCCCGTTGACGGTTTGCTCGAAGTGCAGCACCACGATCCCAACCCACGTCGTGTGTCCGACGTGCGGGTTCTACATGGGCCGTGTGGTGACTCCAGTTGTCGAAGAAGAGAACGCTGAATAGTCAGACGCTTGAGTGAGCAAACGCTGAACATGCTCTCTAAATTGGGCTGCTTCGCATAATTGGGCTGCTTCGCATTTCGGATGCTTTGACCTGCGTGCACATGTGTGTGTGTTCTTTACGCGCCGGTGCGTGATTGCTTACCATTCTGGTGGAATCAGCGCGGTGGTGGGGTGCCTTACATGGTGTTTTCATCGCGTTCGTTTGCACTTTGTTTCCAGATGCACGTTTGCTTTGGAGGGGGCGCAGCGGTCACTTTGTCGACATTTAACCCAATTCCGTTCCACGCGCTTCGGGGTGGTTTTGTTGGGGTGTCTTTTGTGTGGCGATATCTCGCGCCCTATTTTATCGGCGGTTTTAGAGGATACGCCCTCATGGTCTTCATTCGGAGATCGTCAAGTCGCGGTTCTAGATGCTTCGGCGGTAGTCCCGGCAGCCGGTAAAGAAAGAGCATCCTGATCATCCTCGCAACATCTGTAACGCACATTAGCTCTTTCAGCCTATCCCGTAACCTCCCCTCCTTATCAAAATAAATCGAACGGACCACGCGCTCTTAAGCAAGCGATCGGCATGCATTCTGGCGAACCGCGCTGAGTTAGCATCGCGGGACGTTGAAAGAAGTGAGCGTTGAAAGAAGTGGACGTTGTCCGACACCCCACCACAAAGCAATAAATGCCCGGTGATCGAGGATAGGTCTAAAACCCCACTCTCAGCTACAACAAATGCCGAGCCTTAATCTCTAAATACTGGTTAATCAATTGGGCCGTCATTTTTTCGGGGAATGCTTCGATCGCCAAAACGCCTTGATGTTTCATCTCGGTTATAACCTCGCGGCGCCAATTCACGACCGTTGCTGCGGCGGCAGCGTCGTAGATTGCGTTCTGTGAACTGTGCGCCGGATCGTATTCATCGACGATGTCGAACAGGTCATGGTCTTTAAGCAATAAGCACAGCGGCAAGTGTCGGCCGGTAAGGTTGCTGGTGTATTGCAGGACTTGGTGGGCGTTGATTTCATCGATCACGTTGGTGATTAGAACCACCATCGAACGTTTGGAACAACGCTGTTTAACATAAAGGAATGCTTTGTCGTATCGTGCTTCCACGTAGCGCGCTTGTTGGTCGAAGGACGCGTGCAGCAGGCGGTTGACGTGAGCGGTTCCGTTGCGGGGCGGGGTGTAGTTGTGGATTTGATCGCTGAAGTTCAATAACCCCACAGAATCCCCTTGCTTCAGTGCGATGTAGCTGAGCATTAACATGGCGTTGAAGGCGTGGTCGAGCATCGATAGGTTGTCCGAATTCCCGGTCATCATCCGCGCGCAGTCTACCATGAATATAATCCGCTGCGACTGGCTGGATTGGAAATCTTTGACCGTCAGCTTTCGTCGTCGGGCCGTCGTGCGCCAGTCGATGTGTTTGTAATTGTCGTCCTTTGTATAGTCTCTTAGCCGTTCAAATTCGTTGTCTTGCCCAATCTTTCGCACGCGTCGCACGCCTGTCTGGCTCAACCGATTGGTCCTCGCCAGCAAATCATAGTCTGCGATCTGCTTCATGTCGGGATACACGCCGATTGTCGACTGGCACGGCAATTGATAGAACGCTGACCAAAGCTTGAACCGACTGCTGATTTTGACGTCAACGAATTCAAGGTCAAACTTGCCCCGCGCGGTGCTGGTTAATTCATAATTGAATCGTGTTTTTGATTTTTCCCCCGTGTACGTCGAAAACTCTTTTGGTTCGGCCTTAAACGAGTCAGGCAGGTCGTCACGCAGATTGATTTGGTTGATTTTTTTAGAATGGTTAATCAGTTCAATGTGAACCCGATGTGCCTTGCCCAGCGACGCGATGCTTCCTGAGAATCGATTGACTTCCAGCGCCCCGGGCGATGGTATGGAGAGAATGTCTATCACCGCAATCAACAGTATTACGACCAAAAGTCCAAACGCCAGACGCGACATCGGTGGCAGAGAGATTGAAAAAGTTGCGACGACCGCCGGCAGCGCGAGCAAGCCCAGCATTCGGAACTGCGGATATGTTTTTCTCAGCCACGCTAACAGCAGTAGCGGCAATCCCATCAACAACAGGAACAAAACGGGGCGTTGGACCAAAAAGTCGAGCATAAACTGCGTTGCCTAATTAGTTGGTGATGGGTGGTGCTTGCAGAAATTTAATGAGAGCTGGTAATCTAGCGGATGTTAATCGAAGTGGATTTTTAGGGTAGCGGATTTGCCTGAACTCCAAACTGGTTCATGGAAGGAAGTTCCGGCCAATCCCGCTACATTCAGAACAACGGACAAACCATAAGACGGGATGTACGAAGTTAACGAATACGAGGCACTTCTATTGACCGCAGCAATTGTTCCAACAGGTCGTCAATCTGTTGCCCTTCGACTTCTGCTTCGGCGGTCAAAACCACGCGATGACGTAGGATCGGTTTGGCGATTTGGACGACGTCATCTGGGGTCGCATAATCGCGTCCTGCAAACGACGCGATCGTTCGGATGCCTTGGATGAAACTGATTCCTGCGCGCGGCGACGCGCCCATGTAAAACTGAGGCCAATTGCGCGTCATGCGGACGATTTGGTTGATGTACGTGATCAGCAACGGGTCGACACGCACTTTGGCGGTGGTGGCGGTGATATGGTTGATCTGTTCGGGGGTGGTCAAGGTCTGTATGTCTTCGGCCAAAGTATGGTCTAAATTTTCTTGGCCGCCGTGCATCGCTAAAATCGCCGCTTCTTGTTCTTCAGAGGGGTAATCAGCGATCAATTTGAACATAAACCGATCGAGTTGTGCTTCGGGCAGATTGTAGGTGCCTTCGGACTCTAAGGGGTTTTGGGTCGCCATCACAAGGAACGGCAGATTCAGTGGATGGGTCGCGCCATCGACGGTGACACGTTTTTCTTGCATGATCTCAAGCAACGCTGCATGCGTTTTGGCGGGCGAACGATTGATTTCATCGGCAAGCAGCAATTGCGTGAACACGGGACCGGGACGAAAGTTGAACTCTTGGGTCTTCATGTTGAAAATCGGGGCCCCTGTGATATCCGAAGGCATCAAATCTGCGGTGAATTGAATGCGCCCAAAATCACAGCCTAAAATCTTTCCGAGGGTTCGCACAAAAAGCGTTTTCCCGAGCCCAGGTACGCTTTCGATCAGCACGTGGCCGCCGGAAAAAATCGCAATCAAAGTCCCTTCAACGAGATCTTTTTGGCCAACAAAAACCTTCGCTACTTCGGATCGAATTTGATTGTAAAGGCGGCGTGATTCGGTATCTGCACCAGTCATCGGAGGCGGCGTCGCGGTGGCCAACATCGCTGGCGTGGCGACAATTGCGTCACCCCCGGCGGGCTTTTGTGGAACACTAGCGACTGCCGGCGAAGGTGCGCTGGCGTTGTTAGCGTCGACTTGATTGTTTGGGATTGGATCGTTTGGGATTGGATCGTTGGGCCCTCGGGCGTTTGGGATTTTAACCACCATTCGACAATGGGGGCATTTGGCTTGCTTGCCCCGTGTCGCTATCGGAACGCTAATCACCCTATTACATTCGTTGCAGGGAAACTGAAGCTTGTCGTTGCTGGAATTGGGTGAGGTATTCATGCTATTTATCAGTTTGATTTTTTATCCGAGGAATCATCGTGGTATTTCTGAATCGTTTTCTTCGCCCAATCGCGCCCTTTACTGGATTTAAGCAGTTGCCCGGTTGCGCGAATGTGATCGGCAAATGTTTTCTCGGGCCGTAGACGAATGCGTTTGGGCCGACCGTGGATTGGGAAGGCCGCGAAAAAGGTGAAGGTAGCCAGTAATAAGAAGAATGGCACGATCTCTCTTAACGGCCGCTGACGAAGCCATCTTAATTTATTCTGTTCGGGGGCTAAGGAATCAGTGACCTCGATCGGCGAAGGACCGCTTTGCAGTACCAATACCTCGCCTGAGCATTGATTGGCCAATCGATTGGCCAGGACTTGATTCGCCGGATTGACCAATCCATAGTTCTGCAAAAACGATCCATTGCAGACAATAAAGACGCCCGATGATTCTTGGGTTGCTTGGTAGGCGTTCGCGGGTCGGTTGGTAGACGGGGAATCATCGTCGTCGTAGCTGGCACCATGTTTGTACGCACTGCGCAGCGGAATTCGATACACCAAATTGTGTCCATCACCTGAAAGCAATACCGAAGCGCGTCGATAAACAGGCCGAGCGTTACCACTACCGGAGGAATCGTGGTTCTTCGCAGAACTCACCGGCAGCAATGCGGACGGGATTTTGAAATCGTAATTCCCGGTGTACAGTTCTGCGTCTTTGACCGCAGGATCGCTACTCCATGGTCCGGTGATTTGTGTAATTGGCTGGTCTTGGATTTTAGCCAGTTTATACCACTGGCAATTTTCACCATCGGCATAGCCATAATCATAATGGTTGTACTGGATCAGTTTTTCATTGTGACGTCGGACCGACCGTTCTAAATTTTCTTCGTCGGCGAGTTCCATTTGTTTTTTGTCCAGCAGTTTTCTGCTGCGGAATCCCGGACCAATGAAAATCACTCGCTTGGTCCCGTGCCCATCGTCAACCCATTGCTGTAGCCGGTTGATCGCTGCAACACTAGGCGGTGACTCACGGTCAGGCGCCCAGATGATGGTGTCAAACCGATCAATCGACGGAGCGATTCTGCCGGACTGACGAACCTGAAGGCCACGTGTTTTCAACAAATGGACAAAACCGCTGATGCCATCGATCGCGCCGTAACCGCTGTTGCTGCGGATGCGACCGAAGCCGTCGTCGTCCACCGGGGCGCGCTGACAACCTGCTAAAAAGAGCAAAAGAAAAGCGAACCTCACGGCGATGTGATTTCGCCGTTGACGCCCTATCGAGACGCTGCAAACGCTAGCCCGGACAACACCGGCGGGGGCAACACCGGCGGGGGCAACGAAACAGGCGATTGTACCGCGATTCTTTGGTAAGCAATGAGGGGCATTTTCGTTCATCTGATCGATGCCTCCGTGTTGCCTTTGACGCGCGCGTGGAATTGGTTTAACCCGGCCCAGCACTGTTGAAACACATCGGCATCCATTTCATGGTCGCCAAAAAACACCGCTTCAAACGGCAACATAATTTGAGAGAAGTATCCTGACATCCCATGATGACGTTGTACCTCGGTTAGATACTGACGGTTGGTTTTTCCTTTGCGTAAACGAATTAGTTGGTTTTGATCCAACGTCACCAGAACGTGACTGTAAAGATAGATGATCGCTTTACGCAGATCGCCACTGCGGTAAGCGGATTCGGCGGCCGATTGGAAATCACCTTTGGTCACATCAAGATCGAATGGCAACTGTTCGATACTTTGTTGTCGTGAACGCCTTGAACTGGCCACGACTTGTGCTGATTTATTGGATTCAATGTATAAAAATGTCAGCACCAATAGCACCACGCCAATCAAAATTACCCCCGCGACGATCACCATGAACACTGAACTACCGCCCCCTGCGGTTCCGCCCGCCCATCGCCCCCCGGTTGTTATTGCTGGCGGTGGCTTTGTGGCGGGTGGTTTACCGATCACAATGGTATTTCGTTCTTTGGACTGCGAATCGTTTCCAGCGCGAATTTTCAACGGTTTCACCGACCGCGTCTGCGCGTCGTACCAAGGGTACTGGTGGGCGTTCAAGGCATCTGCGGCGTTTTCACCGGCGACAGCACACGCCGCACCGAAAACTCCAATCCATAACGTTACCGCCGCACGGCATGCGTAAACCATCCACTGGCGTCTTTTAGTTTTTTCGAGATGCAACAGTTGAAAAGAAGCGTTCAATAGTGGTCCTCCGCCAACAGATTCTGTTTTTCCGCCATCAGCTTCAGTACGATTTCCCATCCCTCTTGGGTGATGCGTGTGTTGATGTAGTACAGAAATCGAAAGACGGCCAAAAACGACGCCGTCAGCCACAACGCTAGCGGCCAGTAGGCGTAGTTTATCGAAGAATCCCAAGCGCCGTTTAACCCGATTGCACTGTCGATGTGAAAAAACAGGCTGGCGATGGCGACCGTCAAACATCCGCCTATCAAAGTCGACATGAAGAACCCTGCCAACACGTCGCCGCGATGGAGGTCCGAAGAACGTTGTTTCAAGGTGATCTGAATGGCCAAGGGATCGGTTTTGTCCGGTTTTACAGGCGGTTTTTCGAGAATCAGCACCTCCGAGATAAACGGCCGTATCGCGCGAACCAACAACGCAAACATCAGCAGGACCCACGCACAGGCTGCCCAGTGATAGTCCGCGAATCCTAGCAAGTAAAAAACGGGGATGGCCATACGAACAAATCCGTGGCTCCAAATCCAATACAACGACGTCGTGAAGAAACGTTTTATGGTCGCCCCAACCGACGGCCTACCCGAAAACATCGCGGTGCCCAAATACTGAGTGATCAGCAAAGTGCCAATTTGGGATTGGCTGACAATCAAAATCAAAACCAACCACAACTGTTCCGACGGCAGTGCGCGGCCATCGGTGTTTAAAAAATGGATGACCAAGAAATCAACGATGGTCAGCGGCAACGCATTGATCGCCAGGAGAATCAAAATGTTCCACCAATGATCGCGATACACGTGAAGCGTCAGATCAAAAATCTCCAGCATCGTCCGTTCGCGGATTGCGATATGGGGTTGGCTCAAATCCATTTAAAATTTGGCCTCCATGATGTCCCGTGGAAATCCTAACACCACGAAATAGAACATCAGCATCGCACTGGTTATTGTCGCGCAGAGAGCTTTAACGAACCACGGCAACGACGATTCGGGGTGTGGTGAAACGAACCCTTCGACAAACGCGGCCAACACAAACAGCATCACCGCACACATGGCAATCGGGATGGTGTCCCGCGCCGTTTTAATTAAATTGTCAAACCGATGGTTCCCCTTGGTAACCCACCAGCTGACGCCGATCCGCAGTCCCGCTCCGGCCGACAGCGCGATCGCCGTCAATTCTAACGGGCCGTGGGCGGTGACAAAGTTGAAAAAGTTCCGACTGGCATCGACCGAATCGCAACGCAGCATAATTCCAAAGACACACCCTAAATATACGGCGTTAAAACTAAGCGTCATGAATCCGGGAATAACAAACAACATCATGATGAAACAGAACAACCCGATCGACCCGTTGTTGATGATATAAAAGTTCGCCATCAGGTTGTTCTCACCCCAAGACCGTCCTTCGAAGTTCTCGAAGTTGGATTCCATTTGAGACACCGCTTCGGCCCCCATGACTTGGGTTGCGAAATTCGGCCACGTCGTTCGCTCACAAGCCAAAAAGATGCTGATGAAGAACAAAACCCAGAACACCCCCATCGCGACTTGGACGGCCGTGTCTTGGAAAACTTGAGTGGGCGTTTCGATGAAAACTTTCTCAAACCACGTGTCCCACTGGTATCGTTTACTACGATAGAGTTGGTTGTGGCACCGGGCGACCAAGCGATGAAGGTAGTCCACCGTGTTTGGCGGAAGCTGGTATGCTTCGGCCAACGCAAGGTCCGCACAGGCTGCCCGGTAAAGCGTCGCAAAACGCGTGACTTCGTTGGGCGAAAGTCGCGCCGCCCCGTTTCCTTCGGTCAGCGTATCGCACAACGTCTCCAGTTCCCCCCAAAGGGGCCGTCGTTGTGTGATGATTTGCGATACTTTCATGGGGATGCTTGTAGAATCGGGCCCGTGAATAATCCCTTAGGATATCAGATTTCCCCCGCCCCAAGTAGCCGATAAACATTCAACGCCGACGCGCAATGTCGATGATAAAGTCAAGCACCCAAAAGGCGAATTGGTTAAGATGCTTTCATCACGGTGTGCCATACGCATCGGTATGCTAGTTCTTTTAACAGTTGTCAAACGACTAAATTTTGCCATGACTTCTCCTTCGGCCAGCACGCTTCTGTCTCGCGAAGAGTATATCGAACAAGCCTACCTATTTAAGTCGTTGCAGATTCGATTGGCCAGCAACGAACCTATTCAAGAAATGCTGGCTCAAATCCGCGAAGAGATACTCGCCACCACGAAGTTGCCGATGGCAATCGATTTTATGTTGGCCGAAGTTCGTCATGTTGGCACTATGTCCACCGCGATGACAAAACTGCCGCACTACTTCACGCAGTTTCAGATCTTTATCATCAGCCAAGCCGAAGACGAATACGGGCGGTTTGACATGCGCGTTGCGTTTGCTGTCTTGGAATACGAAGCACAATTTCGGTCGGAAAATTCCGATCCGGTAGCGTTATTTTTGTTTCAGATGGAGACGCTGTGCCGCAACCGACTGGACTACGATTTTGGGTTGCAGGCAATTGCGATGGACCCAATTTACAACGCCCACTGGCAGCGGTGGATTCTGGAAGCCCGACACCAATTGGGGTTGGTTGAACTGGCGGATTTAATCTATGTCAACAGCGCATACTACCGCCTCAAAAACCCCGATGACGAAAACGAACACGAACCATCGGTAGGTCGCGCCATTCTGTTTGGGCAACGCGCAGGACGCATCGCGTTGGCCAACCGCAAAAAAGCCCCGCACTATTTATTCTCTTCACTGCAACGGCAGTTAGGCTATCCCGCCGTGCCGCATTCCATTAAACGCGATCCCGCGATCGATCTATTACCGAAATTGAACAAACTGGTTGAACGTTTGGAAGTCCGAGTAAAATTGTTGGAAGATGAACAGCGCCAAAGCGGGATTGATCTAAACCAATTTTTACGGGACCAAAAAAAGTAAAATGCTGGCGTCCGCCAACCGGCGTTTAACGGTAACAGCAACTCTGTTGATTCACTGCTGGCGCACAGTGGTGTTTCAACTGGTGTTGATCCTGGTTGAACTCGGCTGCGTTTAGAATCATTTGACGTGGAGAGAAGTGGCATTTTCCCAACTCCCGGCCAAGCAACAAAGGACTGCTGCTTGATGATGACGTAAACAACGGGATCCGAATGTTTAATCTTCGCGGCGGGCTTCTTCGAAGCAATTGATCACCAGGGCGGTCCATCCGGTTTGGTGCGACGCTCCTAATCCTCGTCCTGAATCACCATGAAAGTACTCGTAAAATAAAACATGGTCTTTCCAATGGGGGTCGTCGGCAAAACGCGGTTGTTTATCGTTTAGCGGTCGGTGACCCTGTGAGTCTTTCAAAAACAACTTCGTGAGACGGCTAGCGATCTCCTGAGCCACCTGTTTCAGGTTCATCATATTCCCCGATCCCTTGGGGCATTCGAGTTTTAGTTCATCCCCGTAAAACGCATGATACTGATGCAGTGCTTCGATAAGCAAGTAGTTGACGGGAAACCAGATCGGGCCCCGCCAATTGGAATTCCCACCAAATAAATGGGAATCTGATTCGCCGGGGGTGTATCCCACGGAATAGCTATGACCTTCGACATTCAATTCAAAAGGATGCTTTTCATGAACTTTGGACATCGACCGCACGCCATACGCCGAAAGAAACTCGCTCTCGTCGACCAACACTTCAAGGATATTGATTAACCGCTCCCGTGAGGGGATCGCCAGCAGCGTCGACACCTTTTCAGATTGGTTCTCCATGCACGTGATTTGTTTAGAAAGTGCTTTTCGGTTTTTGATAAACCATTGCATCCGTTTTTTAAATCCTGGCAACCGATCGATCAGTTCCGAATCCAGCACCCCCACCGCAACCATCGGCAGCAGTCCCACCAGCGATCGAATTCTCAGCGCGATTGCTTCATCTGCGCGTCTAAGGTGATCGTAGTAAAAACCATCTTCTTCATTCCATAGCCCGCCTTTACCCAGATTGTTCATCGCGTCGGCGATGGTGATAAAGTGTTCGAAGAACTTCGACGCCACGTCTTCGTAGCTAGGGTCTTCACGCGCCAATTCGAGTGCGATGGTCAACATCGAGGTGCAGTAAAACGCCATCCACGCGGTCGCATCGGCTTGGTCCAGTTGGCCTCCGACGGGCGAACTTTTAGATCGGTCGAAAACACCAATGTTGTCCAACCCTAGAAAGCCACCGGAAAAAATATGGTTGCCGTCACTGTCTTTTCGATTGATCCACCACGTAAAATTAATCATCAGTTTGTGAAATACGCGCGCCAAAAACGATCGGTCGCGTTTGCCTTCGGGCCCCGACATTTCATAGATCTTCCACGCCGCCCAAGCGTGAACAGGCGGATTGGCGTCGGAGAAGCTGAACTCGTACGCCGGAATTTGACCGCTGGGGTGCATGTACCATTCACGCAAAAACAGAAGCATCTGTTGTTTGGCAAATTCGATATCAATCCGCGCGAAAGGAATCATGTGAAACGCTAAATCCCACGACGCATACCAAGGGTATTCCCATTTGTCGGGCATGGAGATGACGTCGCGGTTGTAAAGGTGTTCCCATTCTGCGTTGCGTCCGGTCAATCGCTCCGCGGGCGGATCGGGCATCACTGGATCGCCACGTAACCAGTCGCGGACGCTGTAAAAATAGAACTGTTTGGTCCACAATAGCCCTGCGTATCCCTGTCGCGCGATCATTTTGGCCTGCTGGCCTTCGATGTGCGAAAGGATGTCCTGATAAAAATTGTCGGTTTCTTTGAGCCGCAGATCCATGATCTCGTTGAAGTCTGAACCCACTGAGTTCTGGCCGTTGGCGGCAATGCGGTTCTGTTCCACCGCCGCGTTATATTGCGCGTCGGACATCAGCCTCAAATAGACCACTTTTTCTTCGCCGGCTTCGAGTGTCCAAGAGAAATGAGACGCGGTTTTGGTGCCGGTCAGATTCGGGTTAACCGCGTCGGTTTCTTTTTCGACGACGTAGCGATGAAAGGCGTCTTTTACATAGGGCGTGCGATTAGCGCTGTTGAAGAGCTTATTAAAGTTTGTTTCGTTGTTAGTGAATAATTGCTGGGGCGCCGATGCTTCGGGATTTTGGATTAAGAAATGAAACTTGCCCAACGACTCTTGTTCGGCGATCAAATGACCCGGCGCGTGCTGCGCGATATTAGCCTCAGGCCAGTACCCTTCGCCCTGGCGTCCTGTCGACCACGTGTTGCGAAACCACAGCGACGGCAACAAATGCACCGGTGCCGCTTCAGGACCGCGGTTGGCAACGGTGATTTTAATCAGTACGTCGTTGGGATCCCCTTTGCCGTATTCAGCCAGAACATCAAAATACCTACCGTCGCGAAACGCACCGGTGTCGTTAAGTTCGTACTCCATCTCTTGGAGCGAGCGATTTCTGTTTCCATCGCGCAGTTGTTGGTAAGGGAATTCGGATTGCGGATACTTGTACAACGCCTTCATGTAAGCGTGCGAGGGAGACGAATCGAGATAAAAGTACGCTTCTTTGACGTCTTCGCCATGGTTGCCTTCAGGTCCGGTCAACCCGAACAGGCGCTCTTTGAGGATGGGATCTTTTTCGTTCCACAACGCCAATGCAAAACACAATCGCGATTGCCGGTCGGTGATTCCCAACAACCCGTCTTCGCCCCACCGGTAGGTTCGGCTGACGGCGTCTTCGTGGGTAAACGAGTTCCAACTGTCACCGTTGGCGGAATAGTCTTCGCGCACCGTGCCCCATTGGCGTTCGGCTAGGTAGGGGCCCCATCGTTTCCAATTCGCCGTCCGTTGCACGCTTTGCTCTAAACGAGTGGTCTCGGGACAGCTTTTGATCGCGTGATGTTTCATGGCATCCGATGCACGTAAGAGAGATTTTTAGAGGTGTATGAGATTATTCAGATTATTCAGATTAGAATAAACCAATTGAGGCATAAGAGTTTACGGTTTGAAGGCGGCCTCCATCAAGCCGACTGAAAGGTCAATTGACCAACCTGTCGCGGCGCCGTAGTTCTGCATTTCCTGTAAGATATGCCCAGTGAAAATTTTTTTTCATCCTGTCCTAATCCCGTTACTATCTCAGCACCACTGTCGTATGACCCGCGAAGCTCAACCATTGGAACCTGACGACGACAGTCGCGACGCCGTGCCATGCGCTGATATTCATCTGGATTACCGGTTCGATCCCGAGCTATCGGCGTTTGACAATACGGCGAAAAAAGTAAGGCTGTTTCCGCAATCTCCCGGCGTTTACTTGATGAAGGACGCTGCCGGAGTGGTGATCTATGTCGGCAAAGCCACGAATCTGCGTTCCCGTGCCGGAAGTTACTTCCTCAAAGCCGCTAAAGTTGAACAACGTACCGCTGAATGGATTGGTGAAATCGCAGACATTGATTGCATCATCTGCGAAAGCGAAGTTGACGCGCTTTTGGTCGAATCGCGTTTGATCAAGGATATCCAACCGCGTCACAATAAGGTCCTCAAGGACGATAAAACATTCCCTTATTTGCAAATCACAACCCACGAGGATTTTTCGCGTGTCGAAATTACGCGCGAACCGGCCACCTCGGGCGTGAAGCTGTATGGGCCTTTTGCCAGCGCTGGTTCGTTGCGTGGCGCTGTCCAGGTCCTGCAACGCATTTTTAAGTTTCGCACCTGTTCTTTGGACATTACCGACGGAGACGAACAGTGGCGTTGGTTTCGTCCGTGTCTTTTAGCCAGCATCAAGCAATGCACCGCGCCATGTAATCAGCGTATCTCAAAAGAGGAGTACAAAAAGGACATCAAGCGCCTGCACCTTTTTTTAGCCGGCAATAAAAAGCGTTTGCTCAAGCAGTTGAACACCGAGATGCTGTCGGCTTCCAAGGATTTAGATTTCGAAAAAGCGGCCAAACTCAGAGACGAAATTGAGATGCTTCAATCGCTTGACCGACGGGGCGCATTGGACACCCATGCACAACCAGAAGTCTTCTACGTCGACCCCAAAAAAGGGCTCGCCGGGCTGCGGCAAGTCCTCAAGTTGCAGAAAACCCCTCGTTCGATCGAGGGCGTCGACATCGCGCATTTGGGCGGCGGAGAAACGGTTGCCAGTTTGGTGAAATTCATCGATGGATTGCCGTTTAAGCCTGGTTACCGGCGTTACAAAATCAAAAATGTCAAAGGAATCGACGATTTTCGGTCGATCCACGAAGTCGTCGCGCGGCGGTTCCAACGTCTCTCCGACGAACAAGAAGCTTTCCCCGACATCTTGTTGATCGACGGAGGCAAGGGACAGTTAAGCAGCGCCGTGGCCGCGTTTGAGTCATTGGGGATCGCTCCCCCTACGTTGTTGTCGATTGCGAAGAAGAACGAGGAGATTTACCGTCCGGGAAACAGTACGCCGTTGATTCTCAGCCGTCACGCGTTTTCGTTACGGTTGCTTCAATACGTGCGAGACGAAGCCCATCGATTTGCCCAGCATTACCATCATATTCTCCGCAATAAATCAACTTTTAAATGATGCCGATGTAGAAACCGTAAAGATGTAGAAACAGTAAGGATATGAGAAAAAGCGGGGGAGATTCCGGGGCGCAATTCCAGCAGCGGCGGGCGATCCGTTGTCGTCTCCGGCAAGGGCATTTATACTGCTGGTTTATCCTGAACAATTCTCCGTAACGGCCACATTCATGCCCCACAGATCTCACACGTTTACGTCTCCTTTGTTTTTGGGAGTCGATGTTGGCGGAACCAATATCAAAATCGGTGTCGTCGATAATCAGGGGGCAACCGTTTGCTACACCAAGTTCCCTTCTCAGGCCGACCAACCTGCCGCACCGACGGTCCAACAAATTCGCCCGATCGTTGAAAAATTGCTGGCAGACACCTCCTACACTTTTGACGATATCGTAGGGGTCGGCGTGGGAACCCCCGGGCCGATGGACATCGCCGGGGGAAGGTTACTGACTCCTTACAATATGCCCGGCTGGCATGATTATCCAATCCGAGACCAACTTCAGGAGTTGACCGGAAAACCCGTCACCTACACCAACGACGCAGGTGCCGCGGCGTTCGGCGAATACTGGATCGGCAGCGGTCGCCAATATAAAAGCATGGTCCTCATCACCCTCGGCACGGGGGTCGGATGCGGCATCATCGTCGACGACATTTCGATTGACGGCGCCCACAGCCACGGCGCTGAAGCCGGCCACATTGTGATCGACACCACGCCCCAGGCGCTTACGTGTTCCTGCGGAAAACAAGGGCATTTAGAAGCCTACGCAAGTGCGACCGGCATCGTCGCGCGAGCCAAAGCGGCGTTATGCACGCATCGGGAAAGCTCGTTACTGCAATCAAACGAAGAATCATCGCCGCTGTCGGCGCTGGCGGTATCGCAAGCCGCCGATGCTGGCGACGAACTGGCCATGGAATTGGTGAAGCAAACGGCCAAGTATCTGGGCCGCGGCATCGCCACGATCGCTCATATTATTGACCCCGAAGCTTTCATTTTGGGCGGTGCGGTGAACTTCGGCGGCGAAGATACGCCGCTGGGAAGATCTTTTTTAGACGATGTCATCACCGAAACAAGGAAGCTAGTGTTTCCCGTGCTGGCTGAAAAATTGATCGTCAACTTCGCAAAACTGGGATCCGATGCTGGTTATGTCGGCGCCGCTGGAATGGCGCGCACCCATTTCATCAAATCGGCATCTCTCTAAATCTGTTTTGCGCCTATAATCGCGTGTTCCCGAAAATAGGTTTCTTGACCGTCGCCACTTTTTATCGTTGCATTTGAACCTTACGTCCCGCCGCTAATTTTCAAACCGCGACGATAATGAAGGTGTACCGGCGATGAACATGGGTGACAAACTCGACCTATTCGATTCCGGGGCCCTGCGTCGAAGTTTGCCCATCGTAGGTTCGGCGCTGAATTTCTATCATTTTCCCTTGGCCCAATCGCCACCCCATGTCACAAAAGATCGATCCTAAAAACATTCGCAACTTCTGCATCATTGCCCACATCGATCATGGCAAAAGTACGCTCGCCGACCGATTGTTGGAGCACACCGGCACGATCACCAAACGCGAAATGCAGGAGCAAATCCTTGACGATATGGACCTCGAACGTCAGCGCGGGATCACCATCAAAGCCCGCGCCGTGGCGATGCAGGTGAAACACGAGGGCCAATGGTACGAATTGAACCTCATCGACACGCCCGGCCATGTAGATTTTCAGTACGAAGTCTCAAGGTCGCTCAGTTGCTGCGAAGGGGCGCTGCTGTTGGCCGACGCGTTTCAGGGCGTCGAAGCCCAAACCGTTGCCACCGGGTACGCTGCGATCGAACACGACCTCGACATCATCCCGGTGGTCAACAAAATTGACCTCAAACATGAACGTTCCGACGAAGTCATCCGCGAAATGGAACAAACCATCGGCGTCAGCGCCGATGAAGTGGTCAAAGTCAGCGCCAAAGCCGGCATTAACATCGACCAACTGATTACGGCAATTATTCAACGTATCAAACCGCCGATATCCGAGGCTCAAGGTCCACTGCAAGCGATGATCTTCGATTCGCATTACGATGAGTACCGTGGCGCGGTGACTTATGTGCGGGTCGTCAGCGGTACGGTTCGTAAGGGCCAAAAAGTCACTATGGTGCGGGCCAATAAAGTTTACGAGGTGATCGAACTGGGACAGTTCTGCCCAAAACAAACGCCAACAGAAAAACTGATCGCCGGCCAGGTCGGTTACTTGGTGTGCAACATTAAATCGCTGGATGAAGTCAATATCGGCGATACCGTTTCCGGGGTCGGCAAAGCGACAGCCGAAGCGTTGCCGGGATACCGGGAGCCCAAACGCATGGTTTACTGCGGTTTGTATCCCTCTGACGGGCAAGATTTTTCTGAATTGCGAGACGCATTGGCGAAGTTGTCGGTGAACGATCCGAGTTTCGAATTCATGGCCGAATCCAGCGAAGCGTTGGGCTTCGGTTTCCGCTGCGGGTTCTTAGGGATGCTGCATATGGAAGTCGTGCAGCAACGTTTGGAACAGGAGTCAGACGTCGATCTGGTGCAAACCGCCCCCAACGTGACTTATGAGATTTTGACCAAACGCGGCGAAACCCTGCACATCCATCGGCCGCAAGAAGTTCCCGATCCTGGAGAAATCGAAGAATTTCGTCAACCGATCGTGCGTGTGAATTTGATCCAACCCGAGCAATACGTCGGCGCCGTGATCAAGCTTTGCCAGGAACGGCGCGGCATCCAACAGAACACAGAATACCTTTCGGCCTCTCGTATTATGTTGACCTACGATTTGCCGTTGGCCGAAGTGATCTACGATATGCATGATCGGTTGAAAAGTATCACCCGTGGATACGGTACGATGGACTACGATTTGGTGGGATATTTTCCCGCCGATTTAGCCCGATTGGATATTTTGGTTAACGGAAAAAAAGTCGACGCGCTAAGCATTATCTGCCATCGGGCGGATGCCGATCGGCGTGGACGGGCGGTGGTCAAGAAGCTGAAAGAGGAAATCGACCGGCACATGTTCGAAGTCGCCGTCCAAGCCGCGATTGGGTCTCGCATCATCGCGCGCGAAACGGTTAAGGCGCTGCGGAAAAACGTGACCGCCAAATGCTATGGCGGTGACATTTCCCGGAAACGAAAGCTTTGGGCCAAACAAAAGGAAGGCAAAAAACGGATGAAGTCCGTCGGCAGCGTCGACATCCCTCAAACCGCGTTTATGGCAATCCTCAGCACCGGTGACGACAACCGAAAATAAAGCAAACGCAACCTATAACCACCGATAACCTACAACCACTGATAACCTACAACAGTTACGACCGTAAGCTCGGCCCTGTAGGCTGGCGTCAGGGTTTACGGTTCTTCCCGGAACATTTGGGCACCGAGGGCGCCCAAAGCTTGCCACGATAATCCGAGAATCGCCAGATTTACAGGTAATCATCGCCTGGCTAATTCGCCGCCTGCGCGATCTTGGCAGCAACGTCGCAAAGTTCTTTTGCGTCGGCGAAAGCCGTGGCTTCCGCGATCGCCCGGACGATCGGTTCGGTATTGCTGGGTCGCACTAAAATCCATTTGTCGTCCCAATCTAATCGCAGTCCGTCCATGGTGTTGGAGGTTGCTTCAGGGTACCGGGCCGCGAGTTGCTCGAATAAG
>CALDYR010000051.1 GCA_937944405.1 uncultured Pirellulaceae bacterium | reverse complement strand
TCTAAATCGGCGGGCAGAAAATTGCGACAAATTTTCTCCAACCCTTCATTCTCCTGCCACAGATGATCAAATCCGTCCATTTGTCGGTCCCAGAAATGATGATGAGCGTCCACAATTATCGACATAGATGTGCCTTTGGATGTTTTACTTTTACGATCGGTTTGGCAATGATTGTACGTAAAATTGGATGCCTTTAAAGTTATCGATGCCTATAATGAAAGTATCATGGAAATTCAAAACGGCGAACCATCCGAAGATCGATCGAAGTCTCAATCCGAACTTCCGATTCGCAAAACCGGTAGCTCGCATTACCTGCTGTTGTTTCTGGCCGTTGGCGCGTTGCTGTTGATCTGCGCTGCCGGCGTGTTATCGGGTTCGGCTGATATTTCCAAAGCGATCAACCTTGGCTTGATCGTGCTTGTTTTGGCGTTGGGGGTGAAGGCCGGTTTTACATGGGTTGATGCGGCGGTCGAAAAAGATCCTAACAGCCCGACGGTCGTCGCCACGCGCCCCGACGCGCTGGAAGCAGCGGCGCTGGTTGGCTTGTTAGAAGAAAACGGCATCCGAGCGGTCGCCACAGGCATTCACACCTCTGGATTCCAAGTCGAAATTGCCTCGGAAGTCAAAATTGTGGTGCCGAAATGCGATGCCTCAAAAGCATTGGAAATTTTGGGCGCTGAAGCAAGCGGTTAAACTTCGAACCCCGTCGGTTGACGAAACTTACACGCGCGTCAGTTTCGTGACGCGTCCTGTTTGGACCCATTCCGCGACCAAGATATTGCCCTCTTTGTCGAAGCACGCATCGTGTGGGTGAATGAATCGCCCGTCTTGCCAAGTGTCGGGTTTGGTGCGCATTTCTTTTTTATTGGCCAGCAGTAACTTGCGATATTCTGCGTCGTCGCCCAATCGAGCCACTACGTTATCGTCCGGCCCCAACAGCGTGAGGCGTCCCAGTAATTCCGGGATCAACAAAAGATCCCCGTAGGAATCCACGTTCGCGGGCAATAAATAATCTCCCATCGTTTTCAGATGATTGCCTTGGAGGTCGAAAAACTGCAAACGGTTGTTACTTCGATCGGTGACAACGATCCGTTTTTCGCTGTTGCGGTTGTCAACCCACAGCCCGTGCGGCAGACGGAATTCTCCTTTTTTCTTGCCTTCTTTTCCGATCGTGGAAACGTAGTTTCCGTCTTGGTCGTGGCGATGAATGACAAACGCACCGTAACCATCGGCGACTAAAAATCCGCCGTCATCTAAGAACGCGGTATTGGTCGGTTTGTAGGTATCGCGGCGGTTGAAAACATAACCCTTCTTTTTGTCGTCATTTTTTTGGTAAAGCCCCGACTCCAGAGGCGCGCGTTTTTCCCAAACGGTTTCCCCGTTGGTCGTTAGTTTCACAAAACGTCGGTCGCCATTGAAAATAGTGGCGTAGATAAATTCGTCTCCGCCTTCCGATCGGATTTCTATACCGTGACCGCCTCCTTGGAATTCTTGGCCAAAAGATTTGATGTAGCTCCCCTTTGCATCGAACACAAAAATCGAAGGATGCGTCTTAAGCTCCTTTTTACCTTCGTGAATGATGTAAACGTTGTTACTACTGTCGACCGCAACGTTGTGCGTCGTCTGCCAACTGAAGTCCTTGGGCAGCTTGAAAAAATCGTGGGAGATTCGGTACTGATAGTCGCCTTGGCCGATGATCGATTTCTGGTCTCCCGTTTTATCGGTGGTGTGAACCGCAGGCGATTGTCCCAAGGCCCTGGCTCCAACTCCTACCGCTAATCCGGCCGCGGCTGAGTGGGTCAAAAAACGTCGGCGATCAATGAGGCACATAGTAACAACCCTGAAATAACGGAATTGAAAATAGAAGGGATGAAGGCGTAACGCGCGGGGATTGAATGTCGTTTGAGCGGACGCGCCTTTGACCAACGCGCTTCTAAACAACGCGGTTCGGTCGCTTTCGTAAAACGTGTGCAAAACAGTGGTTCCATTATGCAGCGAGTGACATCCATTGCAACTTTATTCGAACAACTGTCGGTATGTCTTGGGAATTTTCTTGAATTGCTTTCTGCTGATGGAAACAGGCTGTTGGGTCTTGAAGTTGAAACCGTCTCGAAACCATGGCCGGCTGTAGACGATGTACAAGATCGGGCGCGGAATGACGCTGCCGTTGGCCATGCCGCCATGTATGACGCGGTAGTCCATAAGGTAGGCATCGCCCTGCCGAGCGTAAGGAATCACAGCGCTCGAATAATTGGGTTTCTCCATCAAACGTTGCAACAAATCAAATCGATCGTTGCCGCGGTGGCTGCCTTCCCAAATGGCGGTTGCGCCCGTATCCGGCGAAAGGTCGACCAGGGGGATAACTAACGTCAACGCATACGTGGGAAATCCAGCGGCGGACAAACGATCGGCTTCCCGGTCGAACAAGGGCGGGTGGTCCAGATGAATCGCCTGATTGCCGGCCCCCGGCAGCGCGACCACCGAACCAAAACTCGCAATCCGTAACTCCGGCGACAACAGACGCCTCAAAATCGGCATCACGGCCTCGTTGGCGTACAGGTGCGGACATCGGAACGGCCCCTTGATGTCAACCGTGATCATGAACCTTTGGTCGCCGACCGCAGCGTCGCGTTTCCTCAGTTCTTTTTTGCTGAGGCGGAGGTACTTTTTTTGATAGGCTAATCGCAGATTTTCAATCGTCGATTTGGGAAACGCGTTTTCTATCCACAACGCACCATGCACCCGAAATAGATCGACGGCCTGTTGAATTGACTCCGTGGGCAAAGAAGCGTTGGGCCGATCGACGAACAGTTTTGATTGCATTGTTCCCATCATAGCTGCGGTTTTTCTTATCCGTTGAGACGCTTTTCAATTTATCGAGTTAACGCCATAATATCGGATCGATGCTGTGGGTTATAGTTTCAGCTCAAGCGATTCTTCAGTATCGTGATTTGTCCAGAATCAAAATTGGGGGGCGGATGGATCAAGGGCTAGGTGGATCAGGGCCAGATGGATCAGGGGCCAGACTTCTGTTTCCCCAAGGCTGACTTGAGTTTCGGGGGAATGGAGCTTCCCTAAAATCAAAATTTGGCGAACCAAATTGTTTGAATCAAATTCTAGAAAATAGGTGCGGAGTGACCGAAGGTGTCACGCGCCGCGGCGACGTTAATAATTCTGGAACTGGAATGTTTTCATTCCGCTGCTGATGGCTCAATTTCCACACCACGCGAACGTATGATTAAACGGATCGAACTGATTAACTTCATGTCACACCAGCACACGGTCATCGAACCGTCGTCGGGGCTGACGGTGTTGATCGGTCCCAACAACTGCGGTAAAAGCGCGGTCGTGACGGCGTTGCAAATTTTATGTAACAATCCAAAATCGACTTACGTTTTGCGTCACGGCGCCAAAGAATGCAAAATTATCGTCGAAACCGATTCTGGTGACGTCATCCAGTGGAGCCGAAAGAAAAGCGGTTCACCAAAATATCTGATCAACGGCGAACTTTTCGATCGACTGAAAAGCAAGGTCCCAGAACCGTTGCATCAGATTCTGCGAATGCCCAAAGTTCAGGTCGATAAGGAGTCCTTTGATGTGCATTTCGGTGAACAAACGTCGCCGCTGTTTTTGTTGGGCGATAAAGAGAAAGCTGCGGCTCAGTTTTTTGCCTCCTCCTCCGATGCGATTCGGTTGGTGGAAATGCAAGACCGTCATAAATCCAATATCAAATTTCGCAAGGCCGATTTGAAACGCGTCTCCAAAGAGCGCGAATCGTTACACGCTGAAAATCTTGTGCTTTCCCCCGTCACAGCGCTTTATAAATTGGCCCAAGCCTGTGAAAAAAACAGAATCAAAATTGCCGATGAACAATCCCTGATGGTGCGAATCGGAGTTTGTGTTGAATCGATTCAGTCCGCCCAGCAACGGGCTTTATTGCTGGACAAACAGAACGACGCGCTTCGCGCGATTCCCGATCCCCCCGCGCTACGACCGATCGCGTCAATTTCAGCGGTAATTGATTCGATTGGATCGGCAGAAAATCTGATTCAAAATACCGATTTCCAGCTAAAAGCGATGGCCGACCTGCAAACGCCACCCAAACTTCAGCCCACTAAAAGGTTAAAACAGTGGGTCGCTGTTTGGGAACAAAACCAACAGGCTAAAGCGATCGCCGAAGGGCGCTTGCACGCGTTGTCGGGACTTTCAAACCCACCCCAAATTGCGTCAACAAAGGTGCTGGAGCAGACGATCGGACGGCTGGTCACTGGACAACGCAAACGTGAATCGCTCGACCGAGATTTGAAAACGCTCGGACAACTTTCACCGGTTCCCGAATTGACCTCCACCTCAGCCCTGTCGCAGTTGATTGCCCGGCATGACGAACTCTCAAACCAGTTAACAGATCAGCAGAATCGATTGCGTTCCAACGACCAACAGATTGCGACCACTGAAGAAGCGCTAGCGCAGTGGTTGGATCGGAACCCCCAGTGTCCCACCTGCGGAGGCCCCGTAACCAAGGAACAGTTGATGGAAAAAAACGGAGGCCACGTCCATGCCTAAAACTTCAGCGGCGGCCAAATCTGTCAGCCAAAAATTTGAAGGCCTGTTAGTCTTTGGTGACCCGCACCTCGAAGGCCGTCAGCCCAACTTCCGAAAAGACGATTATCCGAATGTCATTTTTAAAAAAATCGAATTCTGTTTGGACTATTGCCGCAAGCACAAACTTCAACCGGTTTGTTTGGGCGACCTGTTTGAAAGGCCGCGCGACAATCCCAACTGGATCATTGGTCAACTGATTGAAATGACGCGCCAAAGTCCGGTTCTGGGAGTGTTTGGCAATCATGATTGTGCCCAACCGCAGCTAAACGACGATGATTCGCTTTCTGTTTTGGTGAAATCGGGCGGGTATCAATTGGTCAGCAGCAGTGATTTTTGGACCGGTGAAATCAATGGTCGGCGATTGGTGGTAGCGGGTTCGTCTTACCGCCACCCCATTCCCAAGTCCTTCGACATTCGTTTGGTGCCAAAGTCAGGCCATGCTGATCGCATGGCCAACCAGAAACCACCGTTGGTAATTTGGTTGACCCATCATGACATTGACTTCAAGGAATACGATAATGGGCGGTGTGCTGCACATGAGATTGAAAACGTGGACGTGTTGATCAACGGTCACATCCACCGCCGGTTGGATCCGATCGTGTTGGGGAAAACGACTTGGATCAATCCTGGAAATATCACCCGACGATCGCGCAGTGAATCTAACCAGGCCCATGTTCCCAAAGCGCTGCATGTTAAGGTTTCCGATCAAGGATTGAAGTTTGAAGATGTGGTCATCCCGCACCAACCGTTCGACGCGGTGTTCCACGAAGCGATAGTTGCCACCGAACAAGAGCAGGGTGAGTCGGCGTTTGTTAGCGGGTTAAAAGAATTGACGCATCGCAAAACCGATTCTGGCGCCGGATTGAACGAGTTTCTCAAAGAGAACCTTCATCAATTCGAATCTGATGTTGCCAATCAGATTTTGGATTTAGCAAAAGAAATTACTCAAGAGGATATTGCGAACTATGCCTGATATCGCCGACCCCAACGAAGCGTTAAAAGAGCTTCAAAACCGTTTCCAAAAGTTCCACAATCGTAAAATTCAAATCCAAACCCAACGTGATGAAACCAACAAATCGCTTGAAAAACTCCGCATTCAAGCCGAGGAAGAGTTTGGCTCCAGCGACATCGAAGTGCTCAAGAAAAAACTGGAAGAAATGACCGCCGACAATAAAAAGAAAGTTGCCGATTACGACAAACAACTCACCGACATTGAAACCAAGCTCAACGCCGTCACGGCGAAAATTGATCCCTCGTAACTGCGTTTTTACCTAACCCGAAACCTACGATGACCGTTCTGGCACAACTTGAAAAATTGAAGTGGCAGTATGAAGCCAATCAGAAAATGATGGCCAAATTGGACGACGAAATTAAGGAAATCGAGTCCTTTTTGGCGGTCGCTGACCGAACCACCGACGCATTGGAAACGCTCAGCCAGTCGCTGTTCGAAGAGGTCTTGGGGGTGTTGGAAAGCAAATTGACGATCGCGATTCAAGAAGTCCTGGGGCAACCGATTAAGTTTAAGTCGAAACCCGATTTTAAACGGGGGGCCGCTGCGGTCACTTTTTCGATCGACCGCGAAGGCAATGAAGAGGATGTGTTGCGCGGCCAAGGCGGTTCGGTGCAGAATGTTCTCAGCGTTGGATTGCGCATGTTTGCCTTGGCGACACTTGACGAAGATCACCACCGACGGTTTCTTGTGCTGGATGAACAAGACTGTTGGCTGCGACCGGAACTGGTCCCCAGTTTGGTCAACATTGTGCATCGAGCCGCAAAAGAATTAGAGTTTCAGGTGCTGATGATTTCCCACCATGATATCGGGTTGTTCGACCGATACGCCGACAAAATCTATCGCTTAAAGCCCACCCAGTCGACGGTGGAGGCTCTCGTGGTCAACGGGGTAGCGAACGAAGTCGATTCGGAATGAAGGATGATTGACGGCGTTGGTCAGCGATCAACGGCGATAAAAATTTACGAACCGGTTTTTTGGGGGCCCGATTGTTTTGCTCGGGTCAACGTTCGGTAAATCAGCCAGAACGGAACCCAGTAGATGATGTCGGCGAAAAACAGCACGACCAACATCATCAACGGGAGTGTTCCGTTGGCCACATAAAAAAACGCCAACAGCGGCCCAAAGAATTTACTTAATAGACCGATCAACAGTACGTTGCGGTTGTCAATTGGATCACGATCAACGATCAGGTAGCCGACTCCAAAAATCGCGACCAACACGCCGACCAATTGGATGGGCATGTTAAAATCAGGTTTCGCCAGCCCGAGCGTTTTGAAACCTTCGTGGTAAAACGCCATCATGCAGATTCCGGCCAAAACGTTGTAAACGCCGGCAAATTTAAGCACGCCGTGCATCCATTTATTAAGCGGTGTTTCTTTGCTGCCCATGAATTAGGGCTCCAGAATTCGATATTGTTTTTCCACGCCGACGGGGTTGGCAACCGTTTTTTGGGATTTTGTATTTAGGTTGCGTGACGTTTTGGGGCTGGTGTTTGGGGAAAGACTCTTTGGTTCGGTTTCGGTGAGAATCCCTTCGAAGCTGAGCGTGAGTGCGATTTGGTTGCCGATGATCGAAGGCAACGACCTAATGCCGAAGTCGCTACGTTTGATGGCGAATTTGGAAAAGAAACCAGCGCGCGTTTTTCCACGAGGCCCCTTACCGGTGCCAATTTTAGTCAGCTCGATCGTCAAGTCTTTTTTCACCCCGTGCAACGCAAGGACACCCACTGCGGTGTATTTATCGCCGTCCTGGGTTAGCCTGACCGAACGAAATTCGATGGTAGGAAAGGCTTGAACGTCGAAGAAATCAGGTCCCTTGAGGTGATCGTCACGCAATCGGTTATTGGTGTCAATGCTCGCGGAGTCGACGGTGAAAACGAAGGTTTGTTCGTCGGTCGATTTACCAATCGAAATCTTGCCCGAACATTGATTAAACCGACCATAGGTATAACTCAACCCCGAGTGACTGACGGCGAACACCAATGACGTGTGATCGTTGTCAATTTTAAAAGTTTGGGCTTGGCCGAGATTGGCGATTCCAGCGACGACGATGAAACAAGTCGCCGCGATCATTGGCCATTGATAGTTGAAATTGTGCGGCATCGATTCTCCCTTAGCCCCCAGAGAGGCGGTAGTTTATAAAATGTGCACCGTCATGTGGTGTTGTCAATGTTTTTCGTAGCACACGCAATCCGCAGATCGTCGTCGCGGTTTTCAGCTAGAACCATCAACCTCGGTGAACCAAACTCCTGTCTTGCACCGCGTTACCGATAGAATTGTATTGATTTACACCGGCTTGGCACTGCCCGTTGCGGGGCTTTCTGAAGCCGCACGTGGGTGGGGATTGTATTGGCCGTGAGCCAAGCTCACACCCGTCAAGCACCGCGATTAAAAGCATGGTTGGGATGTGGACATGCATGCCGATATCCGGCGGGCTTATTTTAAGCGCCCCAACGCTATCTATCGAGTTTGCGGGTTGTAATGATGGGTTCGAATTTACTAATTATCGCGATTGTCTATTTTTGCTAGCGGCGACCGTGCCGCCTTCGGTGGTCTCGCGAAATAGGGCGGTTGGGGTGTTTGCGTTGGCGGCGGGGAACGCGCGGGCGGTGGTGGCAGTGCGCGTCTTTGCGTACCCATTACGACCGGTGAGCATTACAGGGGGCGTGCATGTTCACCGGTCCGTAGCCGTGGCCCAGATTTGGATTGGTTTCAATAGCGCGGGTGATGAAATCTTTGACGGCTTGGATTGCCGGAAGCACTTGCATGCCGCGCGCTAAATTGGCGGTGATCGCAGCGGAGGTGACGCAGCCGGTGCCGTGAGTATTTTTTGTTGGCAGACGCGCCGATTGCAATTGATGAAACTGGTTGTCGCTGAAGATGACATCTATCGCAGCGCCCTCAAGATGTCCGCCTTTGATCAAGACGTGTGTAGGGCCAAGTGCGGCGATCGCTTGGGCGGCGTCGCGCATCGTTTGGATGGAATTGACGGTGCGGCCGGTCAGTACTGCGGCCTCTTCGAGGTTGGGGGTGACCAAAAAAGCGTGGGGCAGGAGTTCTAATTTCAGCGTCTCACAAGCCTCTTCGGCTAACAGGGGGGCGCCGTGTTTGCTGATCATGACTGGGTCAACGATCAAAGGGAAACTGAAATTGGAGGCTGCATCTGCCACCGCGCAGATCATTTCGGCGGAGCCCAGCGCGCCGGTTTTGGCGGCGGCAATGGGAAGGTCGGCCAGCACCGCGCCCAATTGGGCGCTGACGAAATCGGGGGCTACCATTTTTACGTCCGACACCGACTGCGTGTTTTGCACGGTCAGCAACGTGATGACGCTGGTGCCGAAGGTGCCGTGCTGGTGAAACGTTTTCAGGTCGGCTTGGATCCCCGCGCCGCCGGAGGGGTCCGATCCGGCGATCGTGAGGGTAACGGGCATTGGTTTGTTTTCTGGCATTGTGAAATGCGCTGATTCAGCGCGTGTTAAATTGCTGCTTCATTTTGAGGGTACAGTTAATTTTCAGTTTATCTAAAAAATCAAAATAGTCTTCGGGCGTGTTGATGTTTTCAAACGCAATCAGCATCGGATCATATTTTTCGAGCGCGTGCAGTTCGATTGTTTTGGCTTTGATAGAATCCGCCAACGTTGAAACTCGCAATCGCTGTGCCGCGACATTGTCTCCGGCGGCGGTCCAGACGCCGGTGCGATAAAGGGCTGTCATGCCATAAACCCGCTTGCCTTTGACCGGGGTGATGGCGTCGTGGTCACCGATGTTGTCGATTAAGCAGTGAATAAGTTCGAAGTTAAGCTCGGGAACGTCGCAGCCTGTCACAAACGCCAGCGCGATGTGTTGCTGCTGTAGTTTTTTTAAGGCTTGGTGGATTCCTTCCATTGGGCCTTGGTCGGCAACAGCATCTTCGACCCAAGTGACGTTTTTGAATTCAGCCGACGCACGATAACGTCGCTTCAGGGCGTCCCCCCTGCCCTGCCCTGCTGCGATGATGATGTGGTCGGTGTGTTGAGTGGCCTGCTGAAGGATGCGTTGTAGAAAGGTGGTATTGTCGTCGATTAAAAGTTCATTTTTCTCCCGGCCCATGCGGGTGCTACCGCCTCCACACAACACGACAATCCCGCAGTGATTGGGTAGCCGGTGGTGCTCAGGGGGTGAAGACATTGTCCGATTGTACTACGATAGCACTGGTTACTAACACCCACACCCTACCGCTTTGTCGTTGATGCGTCTTGATGATCCGCCTTAAGCTTTAATGATCCGCCTTAATGAGCAGGGCGTCCGAGTGGATTATTGATGGGGCTTGTCACCGTGGTGGGCTTCGCCAAAGTTCCGGGGCCTTGGTGGAAACCCAGTCTAACCTCATCAGTGGAATCAAATCGGTCGGCTTGGGGGGCTGGATTTTCTGCAAGACTAAGAACCTTAAGAACCTTAACACATACTTTTAATGTTCCAGAACCTATGCCATTAAAACTACGTTTACGAACCAGCCATGCGTTGCCGATTGATCTGCGTTCGCTATCAGCGGCGATCGATCGGGGGAGCAGCGCCAAACAGATCGCGCGGCTTGGAGTTCACGTCGGCAAACGGGAAAAGCGGATCGGTGAATGTTTCGATGTCTCTGGTGAACTGGGCGCTGGTCGTGAATTATATATCAGCGGCGATTTGAAAAAAGTTCACTCGATCGGGTATGGTTTGACCGGCGGTCGCATCGTAATTCAGTCCGATGCCGGAGACCACGTGGGCAGTGGCATGTCTGGTGGCGAAATTTTCATCGACGGCAACGTTGGTGATTACGCAGGAGCCGAAATGACAGGTGGCGTTATCGAGGTCGCTGGAAACGCGCGCGATTTTGTCGGGGCAAATTTAGCGGGGGCGAAATACGGCATCAACGGTGGCGAAATCATCATCCAAGGAAGCGCCGGTAAGGGGCTGGGCAGACGGATGCGGCGCGGCATCATAGTGGTCAGTGGTGATGTCGGCGCGCTGGCAGCGTGGAACATGTTAGCCGGCACCATTATCGTGTTTGGGAAATCCGCCGGGCAAATCGCGACCGATATCCACCGCGGCACCGTTATCTTGGCTGGAGGTACGTCCGGTGCGGCAGACGCCACGGACGACATGTTAAATAGCAATCGGCCGCAAGGAGGAAACCTAGGGGCGGAGTTTTCGATCGGTGGTACCTGCGAACCACAGATTGTGCGGTTCTTAGCGACGTGGCTCAAAGGTAACTATTCAGATACCCTTGGCGAAACTGTCAACCAAAAGCTTTTGGGCCGCTCCTTTGTTCAATATGCCGGAGTAGCGCTGAATAAGAATCGAGCCGAAATCTATGTCGCGGTTTGATGTTTTTTCGTCGCCAGCGACGTTCAGACGTTCAGACGGGGGTGACCAACGCCAACCTGTAAAGGTTTTGTGATCAAGTGCCCTGCCCTGCCCTGCCCTGCCCTTGGTTCTTCAGGAAATCGGGGCTGGTTGATGGGGCACCGAAGTGAGTTCTGACAAACCTGACTCCGTTGGTAGAAACTGACAAGCCATAGGAGGAAAGGGAAATTGCTGAATGCTCT
>CALDYR010000050.1 GCA_937944405.1 uncultured Pirellulaceae bacterium | reverse complement strand
CCCAACCGAACTACCGCCGGATGGCAGTCGACGGAATTATCATCGGACAGAGTGGGAACAACGCCGAAGAAAAACAGTTGATGCTGGCTCATCTACCGCTGCTTTTAAATCACCAAACTCACCCGATCAAACGCGTGGCCGTGATTGGGTTAGGGTCGGGATTGCTATCGAGCGAAGTCGCAGCCTTGCCGGGCGTCCAATCGGTTACCTCGGTCGAACTCTCACCCGCGGTGATCGAAGCCAACGCACAATTTTCGGACCTTTTCCCCTCCGCGGTGGCCACCGAAATAAACACCGTCCAGGCCGATGGCATCCACTGGTTGAGCCAACACGCGCGGTCGAAAACGCGCTTCGATGCCATCATCAGCGACGGAAAGTCGCGCCCCGGGCATCTTGGCAACGCGGCGTTCTTCTCATCCGACTACTACCATTCAGCGTACGACTGCCTGACCGCGCATGGGAAATTCGTCCAATGGTTCTCCTTAGACGCAGCAGTTGAAGAAACCAAAGTTGTGCTTCACACCTTCGCCAATGCGTTTCCTCATGCCGCCATAGCGCTGGCCGCACCAGATTCAATTTACTTGATCGGGTCGCGCCAACGAATCAAAATGAAATCACAGCATGCGATTCACTATTTCAATTCCGCATCTGCCCAATCGCTGAAGATTTACCACTGGTGTTCGGCTGATGACGTGCGTTCAATGGGGTGGATTCACCTGAACCGGTACGACGAAAATCTGGCATTCCACCCCATCAACACGCTCGATCGTCCGGTTCTTGAGCGATTTTCATTTGACGTGCGCCCCGAAACACTGACCAAGAACAAAATTCAAAACCTACAATGGCTAAAATCGCTGCCCCGGTCTAACCGCTCCAGCATCGGTTTGTTTTCCGATGACACGCTTTCCAAACGGAAATCCATCCAAGCGATCGACGCCATGACCGAAACCTTCTCAATCGTTCTTGAACGGGAAAAAAGCTGGCTCGACCGAGCATCGGTACAACTCGCACCGGCGCTCAAAACGTGGCCACAGCTTCACCGCGGCGCGCTGTTATCCAATAGTTACTTGGTCGCGGCGGAAATGGCCGCGCACCGTTTGGATCGGCAAACTGAAATTGCAATGCTTGTATTGGCCGGCCGGCTATCTTCTGCCGATTATGGAATGCAATTAAAGATCGGCAAACGGCTGATCGAACTACAGGATGCCGAATCC
This sequence comes from uncultured Pirellulaceae bacterium, assembly GCA_937944405.1. Taxonomy (GTDB): domain Bacteria; phylum Planctomycetota; class Planctomycetia; order Pirellulales; family Pirellulaceae; genus Mariniblastus. Next base: position 52,542 of record CALDYR010000050.1, on the reverse strand, counting down.
GCGCTGCCCCATTTTTTGAATGCGATCGAAACCAACCCCGCCAGCGGACCTGCCAACCAAGGCGCCGCGATCGCGCTGATCAAGATGCAGAAGCTCGACGCCGCGCAACCGTATTTCCAAACGGCCCTCGCGGACCCCAAAATCCACCAAGACGCCGAATTTGCAAAATTAGAATCTGTGTTTGAAACGGCAAACCCGCAAGCTTCGCCCGAGACATCACAACCAGAATCCCCTGACGCCGGTGGCGATATTCTGAACCAAATGAGGCAACTGCTCGAACAAACATCAGATGGCAAATAATGCCTCCGAAGCCCCACACTGAGACAATCAACGTTGGGTAATCATCAACGGTTGCTAGCTATTGCCGCGCCCGTGTCAACACGGTTCAGGCCCAACGGTAACTGGAGACCCTTACGGTAATTAGGGTTCGGCAAGGCCTCCAACGATCATCCTTGGGCAGTAAAAATTAAGACGAAGCTTATCCATTGAGCTTCGATTTCGATCAACCTTAGGTTGATTTTAACACCTCGCGGGCAGACTTCGATTGGTGCAGTCCGACCAATGCCAAACCGGTCAAACATGTAACAACCGAAAACAACAGAAAGTTATTCGTCAACGCAATACCGCACAACATAACCACCGCAATCCACGATCCCATCCGTGCTGGCATCAACCACAGGAAACAACAGAAAAATTCGAAAGCGATGACCATCCTAGAATGCACCGTCGCGGCTTGCCGCAGTTGTTCTGCAGGCAAGGCCCAACGGAAAATGTTGTAAAACCAGAAATCACGTTTCTCAAAGTAAATGTCAAACAGCACCTGCCCTGACCAATATCCTTGCGTGACTTTCCCGACCGCACCGCCTAAAAAAATCAACGACAGAATTAGATGTGATAACCAGACCGCGCGCGGGAACAGGGTTTCGAAAGGCTCGTGAAGCCGTGTCGATATCCAAACACACCAGCCTGCCGTCCAGGCACAGGACATAAAAGTCACGTCGTTGAATCCTGACTGATGAACACTCAAAACCATAAGACTGCCCAACAACAACACCGTCGCCGCGATCAAGTGCCTTTGCTCAGACGTGAAGATTGCGAACAGACAACCACAGCACGCCACTAGATACGCCACCCGCGCAACGCGCTGGCTGCGAAAGAAAATCGGGAAAAACGAATCGACGATCGGCAGAGCTTCGTTCAATCGGTCAAACAAAATGAAGGCAAAGATCTTCAAGGCCAACGAAACCAAGATCCCCACCAGCACGACCTTCAGCAGTGCCAGCGCATCTTGGCGCTGCCCGTGGTCGGGCAATGTCGTCATCGGTTCTTCGACACGCACATCGTTTGAATTATTCATCGCTACTCCGAACACCATCTTTGCTATCGCGTCGATGAAATTTTTGTTCGACGCGTTCGACGGTCAACTGGTTGGGTTGACGGCGCTTTAGATTCCACCGACTGACCAGGACGGTATCGCCAAAAGCAGACACCATTTCGAACATACCTTCACGGTCCTGGGAAAACACGTGCCTTTGATCCCCGAAGGTAATAAACCGAGCGGGAAAATGATTTAGCGTGTCTTCAAAATATGAATCTTCGGTGGCATCAAATTTCCCTTCGGCATCGATCACATTGGAAAACTTGATTCTGTTTTCAAAGTTATACATCGACGGCACCATCTGATGGACGGCCCATTGCGGAAAAGAGTCCGACGCTAAATGAAATCGTTTTAGCGCCGCTTCTTTCATGGACTGTGAAAACAAAATCGAAACGGCTGCGACGGCTGTGGCGACCAACAGCCCCATCAGGCCCAATCCCAGAACGTCGCGCTGCTGAACGCTGGCCGTTAAAAACTTTACCCCTCTATTCATCGCCTCAACCTTGCCTGCGTCTTTTTTAAGACTCACGCTCTAACGCGCAAAATGCCGCTTTGATATCAACATTCATCGGAATCTTCTCTCCGAGCACACAACTTTTCTCCGCCAGACCAGTTTATCATATCACAATCCTTGCAGGATTTTGGCGCGGGTGCGAAAATGCGCGTAATACTTATTGGCTCTCCCCAGTTCTATAGTGACAAGCTTCGAAATCGTATCAGGATTAGCCAGCATTCCCGTTGGCTATGTTTACGCGAGTTCGGGCTTTACGCGAGTTCGGGCCAATCCCACTACATTCATCAAAAAAGCGATCTTTGGGCGCATTGGTTGCCACAAAGTCCCGCAAGAACCTGCCTATTAAAGGCCCATTTGACCCACGGCAAAAATAAATGGCAGTCGCCTCTCGAAAAGAATTCGTCGCCTGTGTCGCTAAAAGCAATGTCGTCCCAACCGATAAGTTAAAGGCTTGGTTAAGCGTTGTTGACGATGAAGATCCGAAGAAAGTTGCCGCGAAACTCGTTCGTGATCAACTCTTGACGCCGTGGCAAGCCAAATTTTTGCTCTCCGGGAGGTCGCGGCTGAGTGTGGGCAATTATCTTTTGCAGACAAGGGTTGCAAGAGACGAACTGGGCGACAAGTTCGAAGCTATCCATTCGCAGCTTAATCGAAAAGTCATTATTCAAGTCTTCCCATCGGAGCTCTCTGAGAAGCAAGCCCTGCTTCCGCGACTACTGACCAAGCTCCGGCAGATCACGGAGCTTGATCATCCTAACCTCGTCCACGTCTACGACGTCGATCAAGAAAGCACCCGTTACTTCTTGGTCACCGAGTTTGTTGACGGTACAACACTGGATCTAATTTCTCCCAAAGACCTTTCAGACAGCGCGATCGCGGTAATCATCCAAGGCATCGCGTCGGGGCTGGCGCACGCTCATACTGCCGGAATCATACACGGCAGCGTCACCACCGAAAACATCATCGTCACTCCCGACGGCAAAGCCGAACTGCAAGGATTTCCATCTGGGACGGTAAACGGCACCGTAGACGCGGCAAACTTCACCGCCGGTCACGACATGCAACAATTAGGGGCAATCGGCGAAACGCTACTCAAAGAACTCCCTGAATCATTGCGATCGGAGGAATTCGAATCCTTCAAATCAATGATCATCGGGCTCAAGGACCAAGCCCAACGCGATGCCAGCCTACAAATGTTAGACGATTGGATTGCGGCGCGTTCGTTCGCCGACGCCGCCGCATCGGCGACCCTAATCCAGTCAAGCGAATACTCTACCATCGGTCCAGAGACATCGGCGGGCGACAGCGTTTTCGATCCCACGACAGCCTCCCCCACAATGAATGAATTTGAGAAAAATCAGCCCATCGGCGATTCAACTGACGCCGCACCAAACGGTTTTCTCGAAACGATGTGGCATGACAAACGGGTCACGTTTCTTGCGGCTTTGGCTGGGATTTTTCTGGTCGCCGCGGGAACCATCGGAGCCTTAGGATACGCGTTCTCCGTTGGTACGGCCCCCGACAATCAGGTCGTTGTTTCTAAGGACAACTCGCGGAAAAAAACGAATCGACCGAAGAACACACTCAACGCGCCGCTGGCAGTGGGCAACACCGCCCAAGGCGTTCTGGCAGGCAAACGAGACCTGAAACCGGGCGACGACGCCTTAGACCCAGAAGCCAATCGAAAGAAGATAGCCGAATTCTTCGCCGGCCGTGACGTGGTGGAAACCGGCAAAAAAACTGGCCGCAAGAAATGGAAGAAATCAAAATCTAAAAAACCGGACAGCGCTGCGCCAACGCCGCCGGTGCTCCCTCGCCCCAGAGATACTAAATCAACCCAAGCTAAATCAACCCAAGCTAAACCACCCAAAATCGCCCGCAGCAACCGATCCACTTCAAATTCAGCCGACTTGCAAACCAATCGCACCAAACCAACTCCTTCCGGTGCCGCTGCGGTTTCCTCCCAAACAGTAAACCCAGGGAAGAACACACAGCGTCCCGAGACGAAAAAATCGGCAAAATCGAAATCGAAGACAAAACCATCGCCCCCTTCCACGATCAGCAAACCGTTTAAAACCCTCGTCCAGCAAACCGATCTGCCTGAAACTGCAGACATCAGCGACTTCAAAATCGCCGACCTCACCATCGCCAGCCACCAACTATTGGGGTTAGACCTGTTGGCCGAACCGGCCATCGCGCGGAACAAAATCGGATTCCAACTAAACCGGTCGGCTTCCGACAAACAGCTTTGGGATGTCGAACTATCTCAAAAACGCGGCGCCCCGATTGCGGTGGCTCAATTCCAAAAGACGCCCACGGAATTCAAGTTCCGTTGGTTGCCGTCGGCGGTAAAGAACGACAACGCCAACTACCTACGCAACTGCAAACTGAAACTATCAGTCCCCAAAGATTCGGCTTGGCTGGGACTTAGATCGCCAATACTGATCGACGACTTCAGTTTTTCAGGAGACAAAGCGACGATCAAGGTAGAAACTGAGCTGAATTGGCTGCCCAATCCAACGGAGATAAAAATCGAATTGCAGACCTTTAGCATTGGTGGACGCGACGACAAAGTCAGTTTTACTCCGCGCGAAATCACCAGACGCGGCCCGGGTCGAATCTTTTTTCGGGACAACGAAAGCGAACGATTCTTCTTCATCAATGTTACCGCCGACATTCGCAAAAAAACGCGATTGCAGGCCCAGATGATGGTATTGCTTCCCAATGGAGCTCCACAGCCCCTCCGTTCAACAAACGATTTAGCTGAATTTGCAAACGCAATCGGCATGAAAAAAACGGAAGCCGATTACCAGTACGAACAATCTAAAATCGCCAAAAAGCCCAAAAACATGGAAACCCAAGAGTTCAATCGGCTGAAAGATGAAGCAGAAAGCAACGCCAAACGCCTAGGGAAAATGTTCGAACTTTCGAAAAATTATTTTGATCTAGGCAAACTGCTATCTAAGCAAATCATTCCATTGGTGATCTATTTCGACATGAACGGTCACCGAATCGTCATCGCCGAATCCATCGCGAAAAAGTAGCCGCTGCCACCCCGTTCTTCTAAACCGTTCTTCTGACCGCCCGCGATCGCGGTTTAATCGTGCCAGCGATTGGCGCGGTTCGATCAAAGCGCTCGATCAATCGATGCGAGCAAAGATTCTATTGAGCGGTTCGGATTTCTTTCCCAATCGCCGTAATCCAAAAATTCTGACGGAAAGCCCTCATTATTTACGCGCTTCATCGCAACCACAAACACTTTAAGTTGGCAGGGGCATTGGGCGGTTTCGTCAAAACGAACCGCGTTCAAATCAACCCGGCGTTGAAAAGTGAGGAAACATGTGCTGCGCCTTATTGACCATCGGACGGCATCTTGGCAGACTTGGGAATGGTCTCCTGCGATTTTTGCAGCGATTATTTTCCAAAACCATTCTTTCTTGAGCCCCCCATTATGATTCGTGTTGGTATCGTCGGAGCAACCGGTTACACCGCGGTCGAACTGCTGAAAATTCTTCTCCGGCACCCCGAAGTCACGGTGACCGCAATCACCTCGCGTGATCCAGAAAGCCCTCACCTTTCTGAGGTTCACCCGATCCTGCGCGATCAATTGAATCTCAACTTCAGCTTGCTTGACATTCCCAAGTTCTGCCAGCAGGTGGATGTGGCGTTTTGCTGTTTGCCTCACGCGGCTTCGGCTGCGATCGTAGGGCAACTGGTGGACGCGGGTGTAAAAGTCATCGATTTCAGCGCAGATTACCGACTCAATGACGTCGAAACCTTTCAACAATGGTACGGCGTTGAACATCCCGATAGCCAACGGGTTGGCAATGTGGCCTATGGAATTCCCGAACTGTTCAGATCCGCAATCAGGTCGTCCGACGTTGTCGCCAATCCGGGCTGTTTCCCCAGTTCGGCTTTAATACCGTTGGCACCGCTGTTGAAGGCCGATTTGATCCAGACTGCGCCGATCATTGTCGATTCAAAAACGGGCATTTCAGGAGCCGGCCGAAAAACAAATTTGAAGTTCCACTACCCCGAATGTAACGAATCCATTTCGGCCTACGGTATTGGCACCCACCGCCACATGCCCGAGATTGACCAGATCATAAAACGTTTTTGCAATGTTGATATCCAAACGGTCTTCACGCCACACTTGACGCCGATGGACCGGGGAATTCTTTCCACCATCTACGTGCAATCGAAAGGTAAAGCATCCGCTTCTGACATCATGGATTGTTGGGCGGATTTCTACGAAGACGAAAAATTCATTCGTGTGTCACCCGACTTAGTCGCCACCAAGAACGTTTCAGGAACAAACTTTTGCGACATCACCGCGCGGCACTGTCGAGGCACGATTGTGATCGTCAGCGCTCTGGACAACCTTATTAAAGGAGCCTCCGGCGCAGCGGTCCAAAACTTCAACGTGATGCACGGGTTGGACGATACTGTAGGGATGCTGTAGAGCCCAACATCAAACGCGTTTTTACATGGAAAAGAAAGAATAGATGCAACTACCACTAGGATTTCGTTACGCAGGTGTCGCTTGCGGCATCAAAGCATCAGGCAAAAAAGACCTCGCCATCATCAGCACCGACACCCCTGCGATTTGTGCCGGGGTCTATACTCAGAACATCGTTCGCGCCACCAGTATTGACTGGAACCGGCGGATGACGCCCTGCGACAGTTTCCGTGCTCTGGTCGTCAATTCGGGAAACGCAAACGCCTGTACTGGATTTGACGGAATCAAAAACAACCAAACCATGGCCTGCGAAGTTGCCAATCACCTCGACACCGAACCGGCCAACGTAGGCGTTTTGTCCACCGGCATTATCGGGGTCCAACTTCCGATGAAAGAAGTTATCGCAGGGATCGATGCGGCCACAACCGCGCTCAGCGCTGAGGAAGAAAATTTTACCGCTGCCTCAGTCGCAATCACCACCACCGACAAATCACCGAAAACAAACCACCTCACCTACAACATTGATGGGGATCAAGTCCGAATCTCCGCGATGGCCAAGGGCGCCGGAATGATCGGCCCCAAAATGGCCACCATGTTGGCTGTTGTGATGACCGACGCAGCGCTGACGCCGACCGTTGCACAGTCCATTTTAAAAACTGCGAACGACAAATCTTTCAATCGTATCAGCGTCGAAGGACACATGAGCACCAACGATGCCGTGATGCTGATCGCGTCGGGAAAATCGAAAGCCAAACTTGATTCAGCGGCTTTGATATTGCAATTAACCAGTTTTATCACCAACACTTGCATTGACCTAGCCAAACAAATTCCCGCCGACGGCGAAGGAGCGACTCACTTGATCGAAATCGTCGTCAATGGTGCCAAGCACGATGGTGATGCTGACCGAATCGCGCGTACGATCGCCAACAGCGCCCTGGTGAAAACCGCGATCACCGGTGGAGATCCTAATTGGGGCCGCATTGTTTCTGCCGCCGGATACGCCGGTGCCGACATCGACGCCGACGCAATCAGCTTGAAAATCAACGGCCATCTGCTGTTCGAGCAAGGACAGCCGGTTAGCTTTAACCCCAGACAGGTTAGCATCGCGATTGCGGAGAATTTCGAAACGAAAATCGAATTGACAGTCGGAGGCGGGGCAGGGCAGTCCAATCACTGGACCAGCGATCTTACCGTTGACTATGTGAGGTTCAATTCTGAGTATACGACCTAGAAAGCCGTCGAATTCTCTCTAACTAACACCGACAGCATAAAAAAAAGGCGCCCAAATCTTGGTAAAAACCGAATGATTTTCATGATTTTCGGTTTCTCAAAGAAAAACGTCTGCGACGTCCTCAAAGTCGACCTAAGTTTCTGTTGTTCCAAGGAACGCGAGACGACATCAACTTATTAAAGCGGACTCTGTGTGTGTAGCGGGATCGATGGCTTGTCTGTCGGTTCCGCTTTTTTCATGGTAAATTTTATCTGGATTTATTTCTGTCTTTCGTTGCTACCCCATGGCTACGGCTATCGTCTTGCGGGCTATTGTGAGTAAAATCCCGGGTTCATGAGTGATCACGGGAAAACAGGATTTCAATATGGTTGATAATAAAATCGAAGACGATGACGGTATCGTAGACACGACAGAACTGATCGAGGACGACGACGTCGATTTGGACCCTGAAGTTTTGGATGACGGTTTAGACATTGACGCCGTCGAAGAATTCAATGAGGACGATTTCGACGAAGATTTCGATGACGATTTCGAAGAGGAAATTGTCGGCGAGTACGATCTTGCGGACGATCAATACGGCAAGGAATTCGACAGTACTTTCGGCCATTTAACGCGTCCCGAAGAAACGAAGCCAAAGGCCGAAAGCGGTACCCCAAAAGATTCTAAAGAGGCCACGGCAAAAACTGCGGTGGATAAAAAAGCGTCCAAAAAACCTGCAGCAAAACTACCGGCCAAAGCTGCGAAGACAACCCAAGCAGCCAAAAAACCTCCGGCCCGAAAGAAGTAGTTTTCCAACGGCCAGAAAACGCGTTCTCGGGCGTGGTAACAATCGACACCTGTTTACCAAAACACGCCCAAGCAAACCGTTGCCCCAGAACGTCAACCACAAGGTGAAAAAACCAGTGGCTCATTTGTTTCGTGGTGGGATTAAACAGCTTTTCTTTGAACTGGAAACAAAGGCCAATCCCACTACGACAATTGACTTTCTCTCAATACGCCGCCATTCTCGAGCCTGATTTTCTTTAATGATCAGCCCTGATCAACCGGCGATCAATCGGATTCTCGCTACCACGGCCAACGCTGGAAGGTGGTGCTCAACACAGTTAGCCCCCGGCGGTGCCCGAACTGATCGGATCGGACCTACACAGAACTGCCTTTTTCGAGGATATTATGCGGGTACGATATCCCTGACTTCTTGAAAAAACTGTTGAGCGAATACATGGCTTCGAAGAACCAAAAATCTTCATTTGACCCCTGCGACACGAACGTCAGCTTCCCCAAAATCGAGGAATCCATTCTTGAGTTTTGGAAACGTAACGATGTCTATCAGCAATCGCTCGACCAGCGCGTCGGACGAGAGCGTTATGTTTTCTACGAAGGACCGCCAACGGCAAACGGGAAGCCTCACCCCGGCCACTGTTTGACTCGCGCGATCAAGGACTTGTTTCCGCGTTACAAAACGATGCGTGGCTATTTTTGCGAACGCAAAGCTGGCTGGGACACCCACGGTCTGCCGGTCGAGGTCGAGGTCTGCAAGGAGTTGGGCATCCACGCCAAGGAGGAAATCGAGGAATACGGCGTTGAACCGTTCATCCAAAAATGCCAATCCTCCGTCTGGCAGTACATGCAACAGTGGGAACAACTGACCGAGCGTTTAGGATTTTGGGTAAAACTGGACAGCGCTTACGTCACCTATCACCAAAGCTACGTCGAATCGGTGTGGTGGTCGCTGAAAACATTCTTTGACCGGGGCCTATTGTATAAGGGCCACAAAATCATCTGGTGGTGGGCTCAAGGAGGCACCGCGCTCAGTAGTGGTGAAGTTGGCCAGGGCTACAAAACGGTCAAAGACCCCAGCGTCTACGTTAAATTCCCATTGCCCGACAAAGAAAACACCAGCCTGCTGGTTTGGACGACGACGCCGTGGACCCTACCGAGCAACCAGTTCGCGGCGGTCAACGAAAACATCCAATATGCAACCGTTTACGACCCCGAAGAAGACCACTATTTGATCTTCGCCGCGGATCTGGTCGAAAAAATCGCCGCGAAAATGAAACGCACACTCGAAGTCAAATCCACATGCAAGGGCTCCGAACTGGTGGGGCTCAATTACCAACCACCATTTGACTACTTTTACAAAACGAACGGCAACAAAACCGGCACCCTCAAATCCGGCGGCCGCGAAAACGTCGCCTGGCGTATCACGTCGGCCAATTTTGTGACCACCGACAGCGGAACAGGCGCCGTTCACGAAGCTCCCGCCTTCGGTGAAGTCGACTATGAATTGTTGGTCAGCGAAAAAGAACGATTCGTCGACGGCCAAGGGCCTGAACTAATCTGCCCGGTCAGCCCTAACGGAAAATTCACCAATGCAGTCCCCGATTTCGAAGGCCAATGGGTTAAGGATGCCGACAAAGCGATCACACAAAAACTCAAAGACAGCGGCGCGTTGTATTTGCTGGATCAGTACGAACACGAATACCCGTTCTGCTGGCGAGCCGACGATGATCCGCTGATTCAGTATCCGCGCGAAAGCTGGTTCGTGAAAACGACTGACTTCAAAGATAAAATGCTGGCCAACAACCAAGAAATCAATTGGTTGCCCGAACATATTAAAAACGGTCGATTTGGTAACTTCCTTGAAAGCAACGTCGATTGGTCGCTGTCGCGCGAGCGCTACTGGGGTACGCCGCTGCCGATCTGGGTGTGTTCAAAAACCGGAAAAATGGAAGCGCTGGATTCGTATGACGAACTGATTGCCAAACCCGGGGCAACAGGGATGGAGGTTTGGGCAGAAGCCAAAAAATCAAACCCCGATTTGGTCGAAGACCTCAAGGTTCACAAACCCTACATCGACGCGATCACCTACGATTCCCCCTTCGACGACAACGGCACGATGAATCGTGTGCCCGAAGTGATCGACTGTTGGTATGACAGCGGGTCGATGCCGTTCGCGCAATGGGGCTATCCCCATCAAGGCCAACAGGAATTCAAAGAACAATTCCCCGCCAACTTCATCAGCGAAGCCCTCGACCAGACGCGCGGTTGGTTTTACAGCCAACTGGCGATCAGCACCCTGTTGTTTGGCGACGATCCGGACATCAAATTCCCTCATCCGTTTGAAAACTGCATTGTGCTGGGTTTGATGATGGCCGAAGGCTATGTCTGTGCAAAGTGCAAACACCGGTTTGCCGACCAAGTCAAAAAATGCACCCAGTGCGGCGGCAAGGTTTCGCGCAAAACCGAAAAGATGTCCAAACGCCTACGCAATTACCGGGCCCCCAATGAGATCTTCGACCAACACGGAGCCGACGCGCTGCGCTGGTATTTCTTCGCCAACCAACCGCCTTGGACGTCGATCATCTACAGCGAACGGGCCATCAAAGAAAGCATCCCCGAATTCTTACTCCGCCTGTGGAATGTGTACAGCTTCTTTGTGCTGTACGCCAACATCGATGGATTTGATCCCAGTTCTATCAGCGTCCCCGGTCAATTGGACGCCGCCGCTTTAGCCACAGGAAATGGCTACCGACCGATCCAACAGCGCGGTGAACTGGATCGCTGGTTGATCAGCGAATTGAATCAAACCCTTAAAGTCGTTACCGAACGGATGGACAACTATGACAACTATGCCGCGTGTACCAAACTGACTTCTTTCGTCGACAGCTTGAGCAACTGGTATGTTCGGCGCAGTCGCGATCGTTTTTGGGCCGAAGACAAACAGGACGCTAATAAATTAGATGCCTACTGGACACTGTTTGAAACTTTGGCAACGGTCTGTAAAGCCATCGCGCCCTTCACACCATTTCTTTCAGAAGCGGTTTGGCAGAACCTGACTAAATCCATGGGGGGGGCGTCAACCCTAAGCGTCCATCTGTGCGATTACCCGATGGCCAACGAAACCCTGATTGATGAAACATTGTCGCGGCGCATGAGTCTACTGCGCGAGATCGCCTCGTTAGGGCTGTCGGCGCGGATGAATGCAAAATTAAAAGTCCGTCAACCGCTCTCAGGGGTAACCGTCGTGCTTAACAACCCGACCGATCAGGCGTGGCTTGAGACGCACGACGACCTTTTAAAAACCGAATTAAACGTGCGCGCGGTGACTTATACGACTGACGCGGGCGACTATGTCACCTACCAAGTTGTACCGAATTTCAAGTTACTTGGGCCGCGTGTAGGCAAATTGATGCCCAAAGTTAAATCGGCATTCGCCGCGGCGGACGGAAAAACAATTCTCCAATCACTCTCTCAAACAGGAAAAGCCACAATCGAAGTTGACGGGCAAAAAGTCGAACTGTCCGAACAAGATGTCGAAGTGCGATTGCAAGCTAATGAAGGTTGGGCGGCCGCCCAAGGAGTTCAAGCGGTCGTAGTGCTATCGACCGAACTTACGCCAGAACTAATTCGATCAGGTTTAACGCGCGACGTCGTCCGTTTGGTGCAGGACTACCGCAAGGAATTAGACCTGCAACGCACCGATCGGATCAAGCTGACGGTGGAAACGCAATCCGATGAACTCAATCAGGCAATTCAAGAGAATACCGATTTTCTGGCCGGAGAAGTGCTGGCCAAAGAAGTGAATCTGAACGTTGCTCAAGGCGATACGGTCGAACGCGCGATTGGCGAACACACGTTGAAAATTTCCATCACCGTTGCCCAAGAATAGATCTTTTATCTTTGGAACAGCGCGTTCCAAAGGCAATTTCACAAATACAAAATCGCGTTTTGCGTTCCGCACAATACCATGTTCTCTATCACAGTGCTTATTTCTGGCGGCGGCACGACGCTAAAAAACCTTATCGACGTCCAAAACTCGTCCACGGTGAACTGGAGCATTAACGGGGTGGTCTCCAACAATCCTGACGCCCCAGGATTAGCCTTCGCCGCCGAACAGGGAATCGCCCAGCGTATCGTCAATCATCGCGACTACGCCCACGAAGAAGATTTTAGCGCTGCGACGTATGATGCGATTGAAGGCTTCCAACAACAACCGGATTTGATTGTTATGGGTGGGTTTCTTCGCCGTTTAACGATTCCACCGAAATACAAAAACAAAATCATCAACATTCACCCCAGCCTCATTCCGTCGTTTTGCGGCAAAGGCAATTATGGCGCGCGAGTCCACCAAGCGGTGATTGATTACGGGTGTAAGCTGACCGGTTGTACGGTTCACTTTGTCGACGACCAATACGACCATGGTCCCATCATTGCCCAACGTAGTGTCCCAGTGAACAGCGACGACACCCCAGCAATCTTGGCGTCGCGCGTTTTCGCGGCAGAATGCGAATTATTTCCTGAGGTGATTTCCAGAATCGCCGCAGGCGGTGTTTCGCTCAACGGTCGCACCGTGCAAATGGGCGCCGACCATTAGCAGAAGCAAATATGTCTCAAATTTACCTTGATAACGCTGCCACCAGTTGGCCTAAACCCGAGTCCGTCTATTGCGCCGTTGAACAAACGATGCGGCAGGTCGGGGTATCTTCGGGCCGCGCGATCTATGACGCGGCGAACACAGCAAGCAAAATCGTGAAGGACACACGCCAATCGATCGCGGCATTGATCAACGCGCCAACGGCAGAACAAATCGCTTTTACCTGCAGCGGAACAGACGCGCTATCGACGGCGATTTTGGGAATCCTCAAACCCGGCGACCATGCGATTGCCACTGCGGTCGACCATAATTCAGTTCTCCGTCCGTTGCTTCATTTGCAGCAAAACGGCACCATCGAACTGACCATTGTTCCATGCGATGATGCTGGAATTGTTGCACCTGAAGCTGTCGCCAAAGCAATCACCAACCAGACGCGCTTGGTTGCCATGCCCCACGCCGGCAATGTAACCGGCGCAATTCAGCCTATTTTCGCGATCAGCGCTGTTTGTAAAAAACACGGCGTGCCTTTGTTGGTCGATGCGGCCCAAACGATCGGACATTTGCGGATCGACGTGCAGCAATGGGAATGTCAGATGCTCGCCGCACCAGGACACAAGGGCTTGATGGGGCCGCTGGGAACAGGTTTTTTGTTTGTCTCCACAGCCATCGCCGACGACATTTCGCCGCTACGTTTTGGCGGCACCGGCAGCCAAAACGTCGACGCCTCACAACCGCTGGAAATCCCACAGAAATTTGAGTCCGGAAGCCTCAACGTGCCGGCAATCGCTGGGTTGGGAGCCGGTGTCAAGTTCGCCAACAGCGAAGTCGGTGAAGCAATGCAAGAACACACCGATGATTTAACCGAAGAACTCAGAGACGGCCTGAGCAATGTGAAGGGGATCAGGATATATGGCCCGACTGAAAGGTCATTACGAACCAGCGTCACCAGCATCTCGATCGAAGGACTTGATTCTCAAACCGTCGCCGGGATTTTAGACGTTGAGTTTGAAATTCAAATAAGATCAGGTTTTCACTGCGCCCCGATGTTGCACCAATGTCTGGGCACTGCGGAACACGGTCTGGTGCGATTCAGTCCTGGACCGTTTAACACGTCGGTCGATATCGAATTCGCCGTCAACGCCGTGAGCGAAATCGCGGGAAGCGTCTAAGACGATTCGCCTTCAAAAACGGTCGGCCACGGTTCAATCTATGCGGATCACGTGGAATTTTACCGTTTTAAAAAAACAAAATTCAGACCGAAATTGTTAACGCGATTATTGTTTTTAGCGCCCCAAGGGATTGTGTGGTCACTGCGGGTGCTCTTAATTTTGCCTATTATTTCGGAATCGAGGCTAAAGTTTATCAATCGTCGCAGTGGAACGGGACCAAATCGTTAAAGTGTATTGATTGATCTAAATATAATTTTAAGACTCCTTAATTTGAAACAATTGAACCAATGTAATTATTCATACTCACCTATCCCATCCGAACTAAACCAGTAGATCAAAACAGTTCATACAATTGGGTTTGGGATATGCTAATCAAAACGTGCTTATCGCTTGCGATCTTGGGGGTCATTGCCGCACCTACTTTGGGTCAAGAGTACTATTCTGCCGACCGTACCTCTTCCAGCGGAATGTTTCACAACGCAGGTTTCGTCAGAGCACAAGTCGGGGACACTGACACAGACGAAGCAGAGACCATCGAATTGCTGCGTGAGCAGTTGAAGCGAATGGAACTTCGACTCCAAGAATTAGAAAACGATGTCGAAAAGAAAGTCGTCGAAACAAAGTCTGCCAGCCAGACGACCACCGCCGCGTCCAAGGACGTCGACAAGCGGTTAAAGGAGTTAGAACAAGGCTTTGAAACGCAGGCCAAGTCGCTCGACAAAATCGATTCGACGATTCCTGGTTTGGTTCACGCCGGTCACAAGAGTCCCAAACTGACATTGTTCGGTCGCGTCCACTTAGATTACTGGGCGTTTCCAGATGCCGATGAAGGCATCGAAACTCTCGAAGGAGAAGACCCGCAAGATCGTGTAACGTTCCGGCGTTTACGGATCGGAGTCAAAGGCGATCTCAATGACAACGTATTTTATAAGTACGAAGGAGAATTCGCCGGCGGCGTTGCCTCAAGTTACCGTGACGCCTTCATCGGTGTTAAAGACCTTCCGTTATTCAACACCGTCATTGTTGGAAACCAGAAGCGTCCTTATGGTCTCGACCATCTCAACAGTAGCCGCTACAACGTGTTCGCCGAACGGCCTTTCATCGTCGAAGCGATCAACGAAGACGCACGTCGATTGGGTATCTCCAGCAACGGATTGTCTGCTGACCAAGCTTGGAACTGGCGTTACGGTGTCTTCCACCAGAACATCACCCAAACCACCGACGGCTTCGTCAGCGACCACTACCAAGCCGAATTTGCAGCTCGTATCGCCAATACCGCGTGGTACGACGAAAGCTCAGGCGGGCGTGGTTACTTCCACTGGGCCGTTTCCGGCTCTTGGGGGCAAGTCGATGGCGGAGCCCCAGATAATGCGGCTCAATTCCGCACCCGTCCCGAAGCCCGTTCCACCAACCGCTGGTTAGACACCGGTCGTATCGATGGCGCTGAAGAAACTTTTCGCTTCGGTTTAGAGACCGTCGTCAACGTAGGTGCCTTCCAGATGACCGCCGAATATCTCCAAGCCAACGTCGAACGCGATCCTGGAGTCGGCAACGACGTTGGCCTGGGCGGCGGATACGTCCAAGTCGCCTACTTTCTGACCGGAGAACATACGCCTTGGGAACGAAAAACAGGTACCCTTGGACGTGTCAAACCGTTCGAAAACTTTTTCTCCGTTCGTAACAACGATGGCGAACGAGCCTTCGGGCTTGGTGCTTGGCAGGTCGCCGCCAGATACTCTTACGCCGACCTACAAGACCAAGACATCATCGGCGGAAAAGGCGAATCGCTGACCTTAGGCTTAAACTGGTGGTGGAATCCTAACGCCAGAATGCAGCTAAATTACTTGGTGGGCGAAATCGAACGCGAACCTATCGCATCAGGCGATTACCAGATTATTGGACTACGTTGGATGGTCGATTTTTAATCGACGCTGGCGATCGCGCCCCTTCGAAAGAACAAAAATGTAAAAACAGCAACCAAAACGTAACGATAAGAAGAACGATGATGAATAAAATTCTCAGAGGGTTAAAAGTTGCCGCGGCGCTTGTCAGCCTACTAACCGCAGGCATGATCGTTGACATGAGCACCCCAGGGGGGCTTCGCGCTGCGGTGGTTGCAATGTGCAATTGCGGTCGGCCTGAGTGTCGTGGATGTCTCAAGGGGCGCCTCTTGCCCGGCGGTGTCTCTGAAACAGCGCCACCCGCTGGATGCGGTTGCAATGCACCGGCGGAAGTTATATACGCTCAACCATCTTATGCTCAACCGGCACCCGCTCATGCCACAACCGACGTCTCTTGTGGTTGCAATAGCGGATGCAACACATGTCAGAAACCCGTCGCCTCGCCGCAGTGCGACTGTCAGTTTTGCGAACTGGAGGTAAAAAAGGGCGAAGTTGAAAAAACATCCTTTAAGACCGAACAGAAAGAAGTGTGCATCCCCGCAGTGCGTTTACCTTGGAAAAAGAATTGCCCTCCCAAACGGTCCAAAGTCCGCACCGTAAACGTGTTAAAAAAACACAAGTACAAAACGCCGAAATGCGAATACAAGTGGAAAGTCAAAGAACCGGCAGACTTCGACCAACCCACCGAAGCCCAACCGATGCCAACCGCGACAGCAGAAGCCACCGCACCAAATTCAGTGGGCGGGTCGGATTCAAAGTTTCCTGACCCAAACGAGGCGTTTGAGGCCGTTCCACGTCCGCCTTTGGAAAACTAAACCTCAACCGCTTCATCTATCGAGGCTAGACACGCCGACTTCCGTGAGGACGTCGGCGTTTTTCTTTCCTGCGTTTCTTCGGCGATCGCGTCGTGCTGCACTCACCGGGACCAGCACTCAACCACCTCACTGCAAAAGATCAATCAAACACGCCGATCATTGCACCATCGGCCCGGTCCCCGAGCGTCTCCAGCACAGTCGTGTCGAGATCGACACTAAGAGCCTATCCCAGAACTCCAGCAGCCAGAGAGTGGTGTTGGCGAAGGAGAATGGTAGCATGGCGGGATAGTTTTCGGATTTCTTTTCCCAGCGGACTCGGAGTCTCCGAAACCTGTTGATCTATGAATGCGTTCGTTCGACGACCCAGCGGCGTGCTTTGAAGCACGGATTCTTCCTACGTTGGACTTCTTCTGCACCACGGGATTCCGCGTGGGGGTTATAATGTCGACGCTTAAGAAATCTCAGGACAGCTTTGGAGTCGTGGCCATGGGCAGCCAGAACTCGATTTTAGTCATACTATCAACTGCGGTTGTCGTGATCGAATCTGCCCAAGCACTGATACCCTTCGGGTCTTCCACCTTCGATAGTGCCTCACTGATTTTATCGCGAACATCTTTTCCAGCGGCAACAAGATCGCAAGCCAACTCAATGGCCTGTTCCATCGGTATTCCCGATTGATGTAGACGTTCAATGGCGATGAGAGCGACTGATGTTTGCCTCCATTGAGCCACCGATTTACCGCCCACACTGATTTACCGCCCAACCACCACACCATTTTTCGCGGGCCACCCAATTTCTCGCGGCCCACCCATAAACGCCCGCCTCCCAAGCCAATCGCCCCCACGATAATCGGGGGCTATCTTTTCCCCTACCATTTCATCCCAGCATTTTTTAGCCGCGATCATCTCCAGTTGTCAAAAGAAACTTATGTAAACCAGTGCGGCTCAAAAATGATCAGTCTGAGATTGTGCTTAAAACAATCGGTTGTATCCATTGAGCGCTGCCACGCGATAGGCTTCGGCCATTGTCGGATAATTAAAGGTCGTTTGAATGAAGTACTCCAGTGAATTGATCGCCGGATTGGACATAACGGCTTGTCCAATATGGATAATTTCTGATGCGTTAGCGCCGAAACAATGCACTCCTAACACTTCAAGTGTTTCTCGATGAAACAGAATCTTCAACATCCCGACGTCTTGGCGGAGAATCTGAGCCCGAGCAAGATGTTTGAAATTGGAGATCCCGACTTCATAAGGAATTTTTTCCTCAGTCAACTGCTCTTCCGTTTTTCCGATGCACGAAATTTCAGGCGTCGTGTAGATGCCGGCAGGAATTTCACTCCCCAACAGACATTGTTCTTCAGGTTCGCCTAAAATCCGTTTCCCCGCGGCACGTCCTTGGGTGTAAGCGGCGCTGGCCAGAGACGGGAATCCAACGACATCGCCAACGGCGAAAATGTTTTCGATTTTTGTCTGATAGCACGCGTTGACCTCCAAGTATCCACGTTTATCGGGTTCCAGCCCGACGGTGTCGACACCCAAGTCAGCCGTATTGCCCGTTCTTCCTGCGGCCCAGAGAAACGCATCGGACTTCAGCATCTTCCCGCTTTTAAGATGGGTGATCACGCCATCGTCGACCGCTTCGATACGTTCCATACTTTCGTTGTGGCGAATCACAACGCCGCGTTCGCGCATGTGGTACGAAAGTGCATCGCTGATTTCATTGTCCAAAAAATCTAATAATTCCCCGCGCCCATTGATTAAGTTAATTTTAATCGACAGGTTTCTGAACATCGACGCGTACTCACAACCAATGACCCCCGCACCAAAAATAGTCAAGGTTTTCGGTTTGTGCTCCAGCCCTAAAATGGTGTCGCTGTCAAAGATACGTTCGTGATCAAAATCGACATTCGGCGGACGGTACGGTCGCGACCCCACCGCGACGACAACATGATCGGTCGAAATTGTTTTACCATTGTCAATCGAAATCGTATTCGCATCAACAAACCGTGCATGGCCGCCGACAACTTCGACGTTGTTGCGAGAGTAGAACGTCCGCCGCATGGACTCCTGTTGTGAGATTACCTTTTGCGCCGTCCCGGTTAACTGCGCGATGGTTGGTTTGGCCTTTAAACCGCTTTCAATCAGAATCGGATTGGTAAGGGCTTCGGTCAATTGAGAAATCGCAAATCTTAACGCTTTAGAGGGGATGGTTCCCCAGTGTGTACACCCTCCGCCTATCCTTGCATAACGTTCGACGACGATGACTTTCTTCCCCGCCTTAGCCAGCTGCATCGCGGCGCCTTCACCTCCGGGGCCGGTACCGATAACAACTACGTCTACTTTTTGATCCATCGTTTCGTGCTTCGTTGTAAGTTCATGTTTCTAATGACGTCATTTTTAACGGCAATAGCGCTTTTTCGCAATCTCGGCGACGCCCTCTATGCCTCCGTCAAAGATATTTCGTTAATGCCAACGGTCATTCCTCAACCAACCATCCACTCCCAACGCGACTTGTGTATACTCGATTCTTCGCTTCGAAGCGGTTGACCCGCCGCTTCGAAACGATCTACGAATAAATCATGTCACCGGAGTGCTTTTTTATGTCAGTAGCGCAAGCAAAAACTTTTTCGACCGTTTCCCACGCGACCGTTTCCCACGCGACCGTTAATCTCTCGACCGTCACTTTCTTTGCGATGGCCCAATTGCTGGGCCTACTGATGTCTACAACTTACGGGGCAGACTCCTCTGCGTCTTCCCCTAACGCCGATCCCCCCAACGTGATTGTGATCATGGCCGACGACTTGGGGTATGGCGACCTGTCGTGCTACGGTGCCACGTCGCTGCAAACACCCAACATCGACAAACTAGCCTCTCAAGGCATCCGTTTCACCAGCGGTTATTGTTCGGCATCGACCTGCACGCCGACGCGCTATTCCATGCTGACGGGGAACTATGCCTTTCGCACCAAAGGTACTGGCATCGCGCCACCGAATTCACCGGCTGTGATCAAACCGGGCACCGAAACGATGGCGTCGATTCTCAACCGCGCGGGCTATCAAACGGCCGTCATCGGCAAATGGCATCTTGGTTTGGGCGGAGAAGGCGGGCCCGACTGGAACGGAGAACTCAACCCCGGTCCGCTGGAAATCGGTTTTGATTCATGTTTCTTGCTGCCCACCACCAACGACCGCGTCCCCCAAGTTTACGTGGAAGACCATCACGTATTGAACCTTGACCCCGCCGATCCTTTATGGGTCGGCATGGAAAAGCCTTCGGAGGATCATCCTGATGGCGTGACCCACCGGGAGACCCTAAAGATGGACTGGTCGCGCGGGCACAACATGACGATCCACAACGGCATCAGCCGTATCGGGTATTACACCGGCGGACATAAGGCTCGATTTCGCGACGAAGACCTGGCTGATAAATGGGTCGAAAAATCGAACGCGTTCTTAGAACAAAACGTCGGCAAACCGTTCTTTTTATTCTTCTCGGGGCACGACATTCACGTGCCACGTATTCCTCACGAACGATTCCAGGGCGCCACGTCGTTGGGCTTCCGCGGTGACAGCATCGTTCAAATGGATTGGTGCGTAGGCGAACTGATGAAGACGCTGGACCGTTTAAAGTTGGCCGAAAAGACATTGGTCATTTTCTGTTCAGACAATGGCCCGGTGATGGACGACGGATACAAAGATGGTGCCCTCGAACAATTGGGGGATCATCGCGCCGGTGGCCCATTCACCGGTGGCAAATACAGCGTCTACGAGGGCGGCACCCGCACACCGCTGATAACGCGTTGGATCGGAAAGATCAAACCAACGGTCAGCGACAAGATTGTCTGCACCATTGATTTCCCCGCCAGCTTGGCCGCGATGACCCAACAACACTTAGACGACGGTGCTTGCGTCGACAGCCTCAACATGTTTGACGCTTTGACAGGCGAACCGACTGCAATCGGCAGGGATCACATTGTGCAACAGGACAACGGCAACACCAAAACGTTCGGGCTTCGAGTAGGCGATTGGAAGCTGCATAACTACGGCCGCAGACGGGCGCGAAACGTTACCGTCGAACATAAACTGGCCAATGTCAAAAAACCTGAATATCAACTGTTCAACGTGAAAGAGGACCCGGCCGAGCAAGTCGATGTGATTGCCGATCACCCCGAAGTCGCCGAACGCTTGAAGCAACAGTTGAAAAAAATCATCGCAGACGGACGAACGAGGCCTATTGCGGCAATGGCAAAATAGTGCCTCTGCCATCAAGGCAGAGGATAACTATCAAATTTTTCACAAACCAACGTGGCAAACAGGACTTGGATTTTCTCTGAGGTTCTTCCGGGAACTTTTTGGCGGGCAATGCGCTAAAAGCCTGCCACTAAAATCCGGGAAGAACCCCCTCCAGTCAAAGGCCAGCGATCCGGCAAATCGACATTGGAGTTCGAAACGCCCCCAGCACCTCCATCGACATACCGTCTTTTGATGCAACGATCCAACTTAATCATCAAATCGACGAAGCGTTAAAAAATCGAACCGATCGTCTTGCTCGCCGTCCAACATCCCCACCAAACGCTTTCCAATTACCGGAGCAAACTTGAAACCATGCCCCGAAAATCCCGCAGCAAAAACAACCTGCTGGTAAACCGGATGACGATCAACGATGAAGTGGGAATCGGGCGTCATCGTGTACTTGCACATACTATGATGAACCAAACGCGATTTGGTGAACAGAAAACTCTCAGCCAGAAACTGGTCGATACGTTCTTTCTGACCGTCGTTGAGTTCGTTGGAAAACTGCTCCAGGTCATGTACCTCGTCCCCGCCAGAATGCTCGCAAACTTTCATGCCTATCGTATCCAACTCCGGCGTAACGTAGAAACTGCTACCATCGGCGCGTTCAAAGAAAGTGCAAGGGAATTCGTTGACTAATTTATTGTCAACCCGATCGATTTGATACCAGTGCTGCTGCTTCGCCAACACCGTCAGTGGCAGTTCTAAATCAGGTAGCACTTGATTCGCCCAGGCCCCGGCGCTGACAATAATCTGGTCAGCTGTAAATTCACCAGCAGACGTATGAACGTTCATCAGAGCGTTATCGTCAGAGCTTATTTGACTGACCGTCGTGTTAGAAAGTAATTCAGCACCGTGATGAATCGCTTGTTTAAGAAATGCGGCAATGCAGAGTTCGACCCGTAAGAATCCTCCATCTGGCTCGAAAACGCCTTCGTGATTTTCTGGCACTTTAAGAATTGGCAACCGTCGCATTATCTGTTCGCGCGTAAAACGTTCTACTGACAGACTATGCGTTTCAGCACTCTTTAAAACTCCGGTAATGACCTGCCCCTCCGGCGGCCCGATCTGCAAGATACCGCACCGGGTCAACAATTCCTTGGTTTCGGGTCTGGTCCGGTGGCGGCGGTTAAGTTCGTCCCACAAATCGTACGACTCTTGCAACATCGGTACGTAGTTGGGATGCTCGAAATAGGCCTTTCGGATCACGCGCGTTTGACCGTGCGAACTTCCGTGGGTATGAGCCGGCCCATGGGAGTCGATCCCAAGCACAGAGCGCCCCGACATTGCGGCATATCGCATCGCCGCGCTGCCTACGCCACCGAATCCAATGACGATACAATCAAAATGATTTTGGTTTTGGTTTTCAGGCATAACACTCGCTCAAAAAAAAACAGCGGCACTTCGAAATCACGAAATGCCGCTGGTGGAAAAATTCAGTTTTCAAAAATATTGCTTCGATGGAACATTTCCATCAATTCATCCAAGATGATCAGCTGGAAACTATCACTCGTCGCACGCGCTGGTGGTCGCTAACTGGCCGGCCCATCCAAGGATGGCACGATGTTGGATTCCTGCTTTTTTCCAGAACCACTTTCGATCGCCGCGTCCTCGATCTTAATCATCGAAGGTTTGTCTTTCTCATCTCCATCAGCGGTTGCCATACCTTTTCCGTCCGAACCATCGGCGGTTTTCCCGTCAGCAGTCGCTGAATCCTGTCGGACTTCGAAAGTGTAACGGCCTTCATCGCCAATTGAGGCGACATCAAAGATTGATTTGTCGTAGATCACAGCGGCGGTTCGTGTCGCCATATCGGCCTCGGCGGAAGCTACACCCGGTAGCTCTTTGAGCAGTTTTTCAACCGCTTTGTCTCAGCCCGGTCACGTCATTCCGGTTACCCCATACACGACGGTCCCTTTGTTTTCGGGCGAAATCGAAGCCAACGTCGTACCGTTGGCACCCGCGTCGGATACCGACGGGGCCGAATCGCAACCGAGCGTCAGGGTCGCAGCGACTGCCGCAAGCCCGAACATCGTTAGCAATTTATTCATTTGTTTTCTGAGGGGAAAGGTTCTTCTTACTGGCCACAACCGGCAACGAAATTTTAGATCGGTGAAGGACTTTGATCAACCAAACGCTTCTTCTTTTACCATCGACCTGCGGCATATCTGTATGCAAACCTACCCTACCAGGCGTTATTTTCGTTAGCCCTCTGAAAGTGGGCAGCACGGTGTGGCCAAATCGACCACACTCTACCGGATGTTATAACGACAATCCCCTCCCAATGGATTTATTAAGCAGCGCTTTGGCGTTTGAGCGCGGTTTCCAATGCCAGCCATTGAGACAACTCTTTCAACTCTGCGGTCCAATTTTTTCCGATTCTTTTTTCACAGAAAACACCGTACAGCAAATCGACGGTCTCACATAGCTGCCGCACCGATTCGATGCGGTCAACAACATCGCGCGAACCAGAGGCACTTTCATCTGCCGGCGCGATACGAGCACTGCCAAGGGTAAAGGTTTCGGCCTGCAATGTGAAATCGTATTTTTCGCCGTTTCGCACCAACGTCAAACCTGCCTTACGAGGAAGTTTTCCCATCCGCACCGCCAACGCCGCCTCCGGCAACGCAACGGGTGACTCAGATGAAATAGATTCCTTCCCGTGTTCACCGTCAGGGCAATCCAAACTCAGTGACCGCGCAAACATTCCCGAGACTTCTGATCCATCACTTAGCTGGATTACGTTGGAGTTGGTTTCCCAATTCCACCACAACCACAATAAAAATTCGTTGCCTAAAAAATCGTAGTTGTCTGTCATCCCGTTCCACCAGACCACGCCGCCGTTGGCGTGTTCATGAAACGATGTCGGCGTCGTGGCAAACATGTCACTGTTGCGATCGGATTCATCAGCCCACTCAAGGGCTAAAGTGCCGGATGTAACTTTTTGAAGTTCAAGCCCAAAGGCCGATTCAATCAACCCCAAGCAATAGTCACTCGTCTTCTCACTTGCGGTGCTGATCATCAGGGTATCGGTTTTCGCATCCCAAAGCAGCGATGTTTCGGCCATCTTCTTGAAGTTGCCTTTGTCGGCTTGGGCGGCGCAACGCGCTTCAACAGCTTCTTTTGCTTCGGTCTTCTGAGCCTTCGTGGGGCGACTTCCGGGTTCTTTGTCCTTCATCATCCCGGCCAACTCTTGATGCATCCACGCCCGCTTGATGGGTGATGGAATCTGGCAACTGTCGATCCGAACACCGAAGTGCATCGCGTCTCCAAGGATATTTTTTTCCTCCGAAAAATCGGTATCCAACAAATGAGCCCCGCCCAAAAATCCAACATCGGGCTCTTCGTAGATGTTCGTCGTTTTCGACCCAATCGCGTTGCCCGAAAGAGATTCAATATGGCTCTCTCCGAAGTCTCCCGAAGGATCGCTGGTGATTCGATAACGAACAACGGTGACGCCGCCGGACAAAAATCCCATGAAAGCTGCTCTCAAGTATGATGTAGTTACAAGTTGAAGGAAAGTTCCCCACCCTTTGGTCGGTGATTCAACCACCAAAACTTGAAGGAACTATCGTGTGCCCCGGTGCGACTTTCATACCAACCCAAGCCTTCACCACCGCGATCAATAATTTGGCGTCGGTGGTCGATAACGTTCAACATCAATCGTTTTAAACCATTCAATCGTTTTTTCCAAACCATCTCGCAACGCGACGTGCGGTTCCCAATCCAACTGCTTGCGGGCCAAGGCAATGTCGGGCTGACGGCGAGTCGGATCGTCTGGCGGAAGCGGCTGAAAGGACAATTTGGATTTACTGCCGACTATTTCAATGATCAATTCGGCGAGCTCCTTGATGGTGTATTCACCAGGATTGCCAAGATTCACCGGACCGGTGACTTCGTCTGGAGCGGCCATCAAACGCAGAAAACCTTCCACCAAATCGTCACGGTAACAAAACGAGCGCGTCTGTGAACCATCACCGAAAATCGTGATGTCGTCCCCGGCAAGCGCTTGCCGGATGAAGTTACTGACCACGCGCCCGTCGAAGGGGTGCATACGCGGTCCGTAGGTGTTGAAAATTCGGCACACACGAATGTTTGTTTTATTGTAACGATGGTAGTCAAAAAACAACGTCTCCGCGGCGCGCTTCCCTTCATCGTAGCAAGCACGAATACCTATCGGATTGACCGAACCCTTATAGCTTTCAGGCTGCGGATGGACTTCGGGATCACCATAGACTTCACTGGTGGAGGCTTGGAAAATTTTGGCGTTACAGCGTTTGGCCATACCCAATAAGTTCACCGAACCCAAGATCGAGATCTTCATCGTCTTGATCGGATTATACTGGTAGTGCCCCGGAGACGCCGGACATGCCAGATTGTAAATCTCGTCCACCTCCAAAAGAATGGGATCAACGACATCGTGCCGGATCAATTCAAAATTTGGTTTGCCCAACAAATGAGTTACGTTGGTTTTCTGACTGGTGTAAAAGTTATCCAAACAGATTACATCATGTTCCTGTTCGACCAATCGCTCGCAAAGATGCGAACCTAAAAAACCGGCTCCACCGGCAACAACAATACGCTTAACAATCGACATAGATAATCCAATTCGCTCCGGTTGCAGTAAGACCCCTTATCTTAGCCTGCGCTCTCGAATTTGTCAGCGGCTATAAATAGGTTCCGTGTGGGCCGCATTTCAGCGAATTTAGGAGCACTTTAACGCAACTCCGCGATTGGCGGGATTTTTCGCGCCTTGAAACAACATCGTTTTACCCGTTAACATCCCACGATTCCTCCCGACGAATCTCTTTCCCTTTAAATTTGCAAGTTAAATTTGCAAGTAAACATTCGGTTTGAGCGTGGCAACGTTTCCGATCAAAGCGGTGCAACGCCAAGGCCCGCAATTCTTCGGAAATCGCCCCCCTTAATTCTACGTTTTGAAGGATCGCGACCGCCCGCTGAGCCATGGTTGAGGCATCGTCCACAGGGCACAGCAAATCGCAGGAATCGTTGCAGCCTAAAATCTCGGGGCTACCCCCGACCAATGTCGTCAACACCGGCAAACCACAGGCGATGGATTCTAATATCACCCGCCCCAACGGCTCTTGCCGAGCCGGGTGCAAAAGCAAGTCCGCACCGTTATAAACCTCAGGCATGTCGTCGCGCCGGTGCAACCAGTGAACCTTATTTTGCAAAGGAACCCTTTGACTCCGCATTACCAATTCCGATTCATAGTCAATCGACTCTTGTTTGGCGGAATGCCGCTGACCGACAATTAAAAGATGGCAATCCGGCAAATCCAAAATCACTTTTTCAAAAACGTCCAACAATACGTCGACGCCTTTTCGCATCCCTATTTGCCCAACGAACAACAGGGCAGGGGAGTCGTTGGGAATTCCTAACTCCATCTTCACATTAACCACCCCACTTCCAGCAACCGGTTTAAACAAATCTAAATCGACGCCGTTATGAATCACGTGCATCTTTGATTCGATCACCCCTTGGGCCGCGTGGAAGTCTTTTGTCGCTTGCGACACCGCGACCATTTGATCCAATTGATTGACATCGGCAACAGCTTTGTTGCTCAGTTTAACGATGTCGCGCAGATACCCAACCGATGCCACGCCAAGCTTCGCGGTCACCGGTCCGCACAAACGACTCATGGAAAGGCTATTGGCCCACACGAGGTCGGGTTGATGTGCGTCGATGACTTCCGCTAGCCCTTGGCGATACTGGGCTTGGGATTTTTTGGTCCCGTCTTCGTGGTGCGTCGCCAGTTCGATGCCCCGCACATCCAACCCCACGATCCGATCCGCCAGCAACTCATGATCGCCAGCAACGGCCTGATGAGGAAACGCTATTTTTATCCGCCAGCCAGTTTCAACCAACAACGGCAGCACCGCCAGCATGGAATTTTCGCCTCCGTTCAACGAATCAAACTCGGCAACTATCAGCAGTTTCGGGGCAGGGTGGGGTGGATGGTTTTGCACGGGATAGTCCGCGATCTATTCAACCGTCCAAGTGTCACCACCGGCGAATAATTTCTCCAATTCACCAACACCATGCTTAGATTTCGCCTGTTCGACCTGCTGGTTGATCATCGAGTCGTAAGTCGGACGTTCGACGGCACGAAATACGCCGATAGGTTCTGGGAATTCTGGATGACGCATGCGACTGAGAAGAAACGCCAACTGTGAACTGACAGCTTTTTCGTCATGAAACAACAGATCATCCTGAGCAACTTTTCCACCGCTTAAATCGACCACCTCAGGTGCGAAACCGTTCAACCGGATGCCTTTGTCGCCACCAGCGAATATCAAAGGTTTATTGTGCTCTAGCTCCACCGTCGTGTCATCTTTGGTCGCTTTGTCTTTGGCATAATCCCAGATACCGTCGTTGAAGACATTGCAGTTCTGATACACCTCAAGGAACGACGTGCCACGATGTTCAGAAGCCCGTTGCATCATCGCGCGAAGATGTTTGATATTCGTGTCCACCGACCGGGCCACAAAGGTAGCCTCCGCCGCCAGCGCCAACGAAATCGGATTGATCGGTTGATCGATCGATCCCACGGGAGTACTCTTGGTGACCGTTCCCACCTTCGACGTTGGCGAATACTGACCTTTGGTTAAACCGTAGATGCTGTTGTTGAACAGAATCACGTTGAGATCTACATTGCGGCGAACCATGTGCATAAAGTGATTACCGCCGATGCTCAGCGCGTCGCCGTCCCCGGTGATCACCCAAATATCCAGCTCCGGTCGAGTCGATTTCAGCCCCGTCGCGAACGCCGGAGCGCGGCCATGGATCGAGTGCATCCCGTAGGTATCCATGTAGTACGGAAAACGACTCGAGCACCCGATTCCCGAAATGAAAACCGTCTCTTCCTTGTTTTTCCCTAACGACGCCAAGACTTTTTTCATCTGCGCGAGAATGGAATAGTCGCCACAACCGGGACACCAACGGATGTCTTGATCGGATGCGAAATCTTTGTCTTTTAGTACGGGTAATTCAGTGCTCATGGCAAGCGATTCGTCGAAGGAAAAAAAGGTGTGGGGAAAACCGTGATGATTAAACGGTGACTTCTTTAATTTTGGCTACCAATTCAGAGACCTTGAAAGGTTTACCTTTGATTTTATTGAATCCGATCGCGTCTATCAGATACTTACTTTTAATCAGCAACCTCAGTTGTCCGGTGTTGAGTTCCGGAATTAGCACTCTGTCAAACCCTCGCATAACCGCCTCAAGATTCTTGGGAAACGGGCTGATCCAACGCAAGTGCACGTGGCCAACATCCAGTCCGGCGTCGACTGATTCCTTTACCGCAGTGCGACACGAACCGTAAGTCCCGCCCCAACTGAGCACCAAGGTGCCTTTTGATTTTCCATACACTTCCACCTCTGCGATTGAATCGGCGACCATGT
The DNA here is from genome assembly GCA_937944405.1 of uncultured Pirellulaceae bacterium. Lineage (GTDB taxonomy): Bacteria > Planctomycetota > Planctomycetia > Pirellulales > Pirellulaceae > Mariniblastus. Next base: position 23,983 of record CALDYR010000050.1, on the reverse strand, counting down.
CGACTTTTTTGGCACGCGTTTGAACCATGTACTGGTGGTTATCGGGATCGTAGCTGACGTTGCCGCTGCCGTCCTGTTTTTCCAAACCGCCGACACGGTGCATCAATCCCGGCGTGCCGGGAACTGCCCACGGCCGTGCTAAGTTTTCATTGCGACTGTAAGGCATGAAGGGTTCATCGTTATCCGCCCGCGCAGGCGGATGAGTGACTTCGATTTTTTCCAAACTGCTGACTTCTGGCACCCTCCAAGGTTCAGCACCGTTGGCGATATAACCGTCAGAAAGAATGATTACCGGCGTCATGTATTTGGTCGCAATCCGCCACGCCTCAATCGCCGTGTCAAAACAGTCCCCCGGGCTTTGTGCCGCAATGACGGGCAACGGTGATTCGCCGTTTCTCCCGTGCATCACCATCAGCAAATCCGATTGCTCGGTTTTAGTGGGAAGCCCAGTGCTAGGACCACCGCGTTGCACATCGATGACCAAAAACGGCAGTTCAAGAATTAACCCCAACCCGATCCCTTCGCCCTTGAGGGCGATGCCGGGTCCGCTGCTGGTGGTGATCGCCATACTGCCGCCGAAGGCCGCGCCGACCGCCGAACACACCGCCGCAATTTCATCTTCGGCCTGAAACGTCCGCACACCAAAGTTCTTGTGCTTGCTTAACTCGTGCAAGATATCACTGGCAGGGGTAATGGGATACGACCCTAGGAACAACTCTTTTCCACTGAGTTTCGCCGCAGCGATCAACCCCCAAGCCAGCGCTTGATTCCCCATCACGTTGCGATAGGTGCCGGGCTGTAATTCTGCTGCGGGAACGGAAAATGTGGATGCGAAGTGCTCCGTTGTTTCGCCGTAATTCCAACCGGCTTTTAGGGCAAGTCGGTTAGCTTCGGCGACGTCTGGTTTCTTTGAGAATTTATCGTCGATGAAACGCAGCGTCGGTTCGACGTCGCGCCCATACAGCCAAAACACCAACCCCATCGCAAAAAAGTTCTTACACCGATCAGCGAATTTTGTTGACAGCCCCGTCGGTTCAACCGCAGTCCGAGTCATCGAAGTCATCGGAACTTCGATCGTGCGGTAATGCTCCAACATACCGTCGGTCAGCGGATTAGAATCCAACTTCGCCAACTTAAGATCCTTGGCTTCAAAACCGTCTGAATTGACGATCAAGATCCCTGTCTTTTTCAAATCAACCAGATTGGTGACCAGTGCCGCAGGGTTCATGCAAACCAACGCATCGACGCCGTCACCGGGAGTGAAAATTTCTTCGGCCGAAAACTGGACCTGGAAACCGCTGACCCCGGCCCGTGTCCCGCGCGGCGCACGGATCTCAGCCGGGAAGTCAGGGAAGGTCGCCACGTCGTTACCCGAAAGGGCCGACGTATTGGTCAACTGAGTGCCCAGCAACTGCATGCCGTCGCCGGAGTCTCCGCACAGACGCACCGTGACGCCGGAAACAGATTCGGAAGGTTTAGATGTTGGCGGAAAGACCGTCGAACTACTCATGCTTGTCTCATCAGGTAAAAAGGTCGTGCCGAAAACGCCGAAAAAAATGCCGGTGCTTGCGATAGGGCCAAGGGGTCGTTGGGGCAAAGAGCAACCTATGGGGCTGTTTAAATACTGAAAACTTATGGGTTCAACAACGCCAGTCCAACCTCAACCAGCCATTTTCTGGTTCGGTGTTTGTCGCAATAAAACATAGCCCGATAAAAGTGGGCCATTTTCACTCATCGCCCCCAATTTCGAAAGGGGGAATCCTTTGTTAGACTACGTTTGCCACGTGATTTTAAGACGATAACGCCACAATTTGTTAATAAAGGATTTCCTGTAATGGAAAGGTCTCTAGTTCTGCTGAAGCCCGATTGCGTTCAACGCCGCTTGATGGGGAAAATCATTACCCGTTTCGAAGACAAAGCCATCGAAATCATCGCGATGAAAATGATTCGGGTCACGCCCGATTTGGCCAAACAGCACTACGCCGAACACGTTGAAAAACCTTTTTACCCGGGATTGGAGGAATTTATTACCGCCGCACCGGTCGTTGCGATTGTGGCCCAAGGGCTCGACGTGATTCGCGTGATTCGCGAAATGCTGGGCGCAACCAACGGGCTCAACGCTGCCCCGGGCACCATTCGAGGCGACTTCAGCAGCAGCCGCCAGATGAACTTGGTCCACGCTTCGGACGGTGCCGAAGCCGCCAAACGTGAAATCGAACTCTACTTCACGGGCGCAGAAATCTGCGACTTTGACTCCTGCATGGTTTCTTGGTGCCGTGCGGGCGACGAATAAGCCGTCTTTCAACCGCTATCGACAACGCAGCAACGTGGCGCCGAAATTCCCACGGCGCCGCGTTTTTTTCTGCGCCGCTTCTGAAACGAAACACCCAACGCACCAACGCCGACCACGACAGTCAAGTCGCTGTGCCAGCCACTTCAGCGGTAGTCCCAGCGGCGGTGAGAATAGGGCTGCCCAATCACCCGCGCGAAATCTGCAACGCGCAACCGCCCGAGCCCGAAAGCGTCGATTCAAAACAAGCGCTCTCCGCAACCGGTCTTCAACATGCCACGGCCTGAATTCTGGCGAAGCCAGCTACGATGAAATTTCACTACGCCAGTTGATAGACTCCGCCGGCAGCGTCTCGCGCTTTTTGTTTTTCGATCCACTGTCGGTTGGCTTCAACGGCATTGTTACAGTGCGTTTCATCCAACAACCGGTAATGCACATCGCGCTGCCGAGGCTCAAACCCGATCTCTGAAATCGCGTCACGAATCTGATCAAGCGTAAGATAGTGAACAGTGCCAGCTTCGGCGACGACGTTCTCTTCGATCATCAAACTGCCCATGTCGTTGGCTCCGTAAACCAACGACAACTGCCCGACCTTCAAACCTTGCGTCACCCAGCTAGATTGAATGTTGGCAATGTTGTCCAAAAACAGTCTCGCAATGGCCTGCATTTTCAAGTACGCAAACGCCCCCAACGGTTTGATGTCCGACATTTGCGTGTTGTCGGGCTGAAACGTCCAGCAAATAAAAGCCGTGAACCCGCCCGTTTCGTCTTGAAGATCTCGCAGCCGCTGCAGATGCTCGATCCGTTCAGCCGGTGTCTCCACGTGGCCAAACATCATCGTGGCGCTACTCCGTCCACCAAGCTTGTGCCAGACGCGCATCACGTTAAGCCAATCGTCGGTCATCACTTTGCCACGGGTGATCTCATCGCGCACCCGATCGACCAGAATTTCGGCACCGCCGCCTGGAAGGCTGCCTAATCCGGCCGCTTTCAATCGCGTCAAAACTTCCTCCAACGGCAGATTGTTGACCTTGGTGAAGTGATGAATCTCGGGGGGGCTAAAACCATGCACGTTGACCATCGGATACTTTTCCTTGATCTCACGCAACATTTGCTCGTACCAGTCGAGCTTAAATTTCGGGTGCAGGCCGCCCTGAAGCAGGATTTGTTCGCCGCCTAGTTCTACCGTTTCACCGATCTTATCAAGCAGTTGAGCACGGTCTAGGACGTAACCTTCTTCGTGTTTCGGGCCTCGATAGAACGCACAGAAATCGCAAACGGCGGTACAAACATTAGTGTAATTGATATTTCGATCAATGTTATAAGTCCGATAACGCTCCGGGTGCAGACGCTCGGTGACGGCGTTGGCCGCCGCGCCAAGAGCCGCCAAATCATCACATTGGGTCAGTTGCAGCGCTTCGTCAAACGTTAGCCGTTGTCCGGCGACGGCTTTATCCAGTAGTTTGGCAATCATGAAATTGGAGCTCGAGGTTGGGTTCAATAAGTTTGAGGTCCGCCGCATATTTAAAATAGAGATCCAGCCCCTGTTTTTCAGCGCGTCCCAGATGAAAATGTAAATTGTGTTCGAGATACTGCCGGCACTGGGAAACGGTTAAACCGTACTTCTGAGCTTGTGCGCCGGCGATTTCAGCAATGTTAGCCACCCCCTGATCGCGCGCACGAGAAAGCACACCGTCCAATCGATCAAGACATTCACCCGTTCGTGCCGCCCAAACGGCAAAGACAAACGGCAGCCCCGTCCACTGATGCCACGCCTGCCCCAAATCCCAGACAAACGGGAACTGTGGCGGATCGGGGGCCATCGCCCGATCCCCGATGATCAACACCGCGTCGGTCGCAGCCTGCTGCCAATTGGCGTTCATCATCAACGGCTCTAGCGTCGGCGAAACGCTAGACTGTTTTTGCAAGATAATCCGCGAAAGCACTCGACTGGTCCGACTGCCCTCATCAAGGGCCAGTGTGCTGATCTTTTCTGGTGAGACCCGGCTGAGCAATTTCACGCTCCACACGGGGCCTCGGCAACCAATACACGCGTCCGATACAACGGTGTAAGACGGATCCATAATCGCTTCGATGGACGGAATAAGCGCCACATCCAAATCGCCCGCCGCCAAGCGATCGGCCAATCGACTCGGCAAATCGAACACCAAATCGATCTCATCGGCGCACAACTCCAAACCGTACACCAAAGGTTTGGTGTTCAGGTAAGAAACCGCTCCGATGCGCAATCGATCCATATTCGTTGTTTCTTTTTCTTGATTATTTAACCGGCAATCTACTGACCGGCAATCTACTGACCAGCAATCCACTGACCGGAACCGCTCCGGTTGCGGTGGATTGTATTACAGGCTCACTTTCCCAAACGTCGCCGGTGCGTCACCTATAAATATAGTCTTCTCTGTGAATAACCGCAGGCTCCGTCAATCGGTCACTATTTTAACGATGTCAAAATGTAGCGGCAGGGTGCTCAGTGTGGGCTGTAGGAAAAATAGTGAAAAGACGGATTTTGAAACGCCGAATTCTCCTCATACCGGCTGATCCATGGCCTGTCCCTGCCGACCGGCACGCGCCGATTGAACACGGGATCGGGTTTTTTCCCTTTGTTCTGGGGATTCAGAAACCATCCGTGTTCGGCCTGACGTCAATTTTTCGGAATCTCGGGACAAAGTTTATGCCCACGTTACCCATCTGTTTGGCGGCTTGGATTTCGGTGGTCGCCTGCTGCCTTCACCAACTCCCGTCCGCCCACGGCCAACTCACCCAAGTTTTCAAGGACTACAAACACGACCGGCCTTTTCAATACGCACCCAACGATCCGTGGACGCGCAGCAACCTGTTTCATCGCCACACCAAGCACTACGGGCTAACGTACAACTGCGACGGCGAAGAATGCAAACGGAACTCTCCGTACATTTACTGGAAAACGCATCACGAAAACGATCTCCCGCAACGGACCGGTTGGTGGCAGCATATCAGCCAGACCGCCAGCGCGATCAAACAACGCATCGCCGACGGAGCTTGTATGGAGCATTCGACCGCCATCACAAGCCAAATTTGCCAACAATGCCAATCCGTCAACGGTTGCCAAAACTGTATCCCGGCCAAAATGAAAACACCATTGGTAACGAGCGCTAAAACAAATCCACTCCAGCATGGTCACGTCACCGGCGGACCGATCAAGACGAAGTCTCTGTTGCGCTGAATTCGATCGACGGCGCCAACAGACTCAACATCGATGGTTCATCCCGGTACTTAGTTCGTCTTTCGCAGAAACGTTCACCGGTTAGCGTCGGTTTGCTATCAAAGAAGATGGCCGCGTCTCTTCGACAAAGGTTAATGATAATAAAACGCTTCACCAGAAAGGCGACGACCATGAAAAATCTGTAGCCATTTTTGCCAATGCTTCATGCCTTTTCAGCGGCGATGACGGCGCCGACTTATGCAAGCTTGATGGAACTGATGACCGGTTGGGTATGCGTTCCGCGGCGAACCATCATGGGCATGCTACGTGTTGGCAGTGTTGAGCGCCATCACTCGGCGTTTCATCGAATCTTCGCGACAGCCGTTTGGTCAATCGACGTTATTGGACTGGCCGTTTACTGTCGGCTTACGATCTGATTCGGAAGCTGCTGCCACAAGAGACGTTTTTTTTGGGCTGGAGATGACACGCTGCTGAGTCGGCACGGCTTGGAAATGTTCGGAGCCGGTATGCATCGCGCCCCACTTCTATCGAGCCATCGAGTCGCGGATTCGCGGTCGTTCGCTGGGGGCATTGTTGGGTTGTGCTTTGCGTGGTCATTGAAAGCGCGCGAAATCCGGGACGATATTTTGCCTTGCCAATTCTGGCGCGGTTGTATCGCAACAAGAAAGCCTGCCAGAAATGGAATCGTGTCAGTCGTACCAAGCCCGAATTGATGCTCGAAATGCTTAAGCTTGTTCAGGCCCATGATCGCGAGCAAGCCTTGTATTTTCTTGGCGATTCCGCGTTCACATCGGCTTCGATGCTCAGCAAGATACCGCCAGAGATTGCAATCACTGGCAGGATCGGAACCAACGCGCCAATCCATGCTCCGGCTCCACCGCACAAGCAGAGAATCGAAAAACGAAAGCAGTTCGTCGCACAGTTCCAACGGAGCTTCCAATTCACGCGCTGATCGTCTTGCGGCACGAATGCATTCGCAAAAAACCCGCGCCCTCACTTCGCAAATGGCGCGGGAAAGAGCATGCTTCTTTCGCCGAGATAGCGGCCGCGTTGAGGACCGACTCTTTAACGGATTTCCGGACAAAACATTTATCAACACCCGCCATTTCAAGGGCGTTTCATAAAATACTCAAACCTCTGGCAATACCTGATTACTCTCGCTGCATAACTGCGAATGACAAACTTAGGTTCGATTTGGTATTTCAGAAACGAATAAAACGCCGCCGGTGCAGTGCCGTCTGCCTGCGTTTGACAGGCTGACAACGGAAGCCCCGACGGCTTCGCATCTCTTATCGGTTCACGATTAAAAAGGAACCATCTTGAAGATATCGCGATCGATCGCGCCCGGAGTGTTTGCCGTTGCATTAAACAGTTTCAAATATAAATCTCCGTTGCTATCGCGGAAAAATGTATTTTCCGTGGCAGCTCTGAGTCTGGGAAGACTGTTTACGCTTGGCAATTCTTGGCCGGTTTGGCTGTAAGTTGGCGTCATTTCATTCGCCGCGTCAACAAGACGGAAGACGTTAGAAACTGAGTTTTCAGGCGAACTCCAGTCAAAGTACGCGAATCGAAAAGTGTTTGTCCCCAGGTCGTAAGGACGCACGGGTTCAATCGTGTATTCGTCGCCAATGATCGTGATGGATCGTGGATCATCAACAAATGGTGATCTCCCTACAGAATTCGTCGCTTCATCGCCTCGAACTCCGCCGAACTCATAAGCATTCCCCGCAGGTGAGGTGATTCGTAATCGAACATTGGGACCGCCGCCGCCTTCCCCCCGTGTCGTCAAGTGGAAGCTGGCGAACTGTTTCCGGGTTAATGACGCTTGATTGGCATCGCCTTGCGGAGCAATCACTCTATCGCCGTTTAGACCGTCGAACCAAAAATCGTGTTTTCGCAGCAGACTGTATCCCGCTCCACCACCGACGTGTTCTGTCAAGCTGCCGTCAAGATCAAGCAGGGGACGGGTCGAAGGAACAGCAACCGGTCCGCCTTCAATAAATCGAACACTCTCTGCTGACGCTTCATCTTCAAATGAAGTTCCCGTAATGGTGCTTCCCATTTGATTTTGGAAGCCGCCGTTTCGGAAGATCTGTGGAATCACCCCGTATTGAGGTACACCAAAGTTGGCGAAGTGAAGGCCTCTAAGGTCCATCTGGTCGAAGTACCTAAAAAACGCGACGGGATTTTGACGGTGTAGAAATTGGCTATTTCCCAAAGAATGACCTACAAACAGACCATTGGTAATGTTTGTGGGGCAAGTATCCCAGAATGAAACTTGGTTGTCGGCAGCACGAATGTTTGTGTAGTTAAAAATTGCTTCATCAATTCGTGAATAGACACCAGTATCGGTTTTGTATATCGTCAAATCTTTGATCTCACCGACATCCCCAAGCACTGATTCATCACCGCTAAAGAGGCGATCGGCAATATCGTTGGGACCTCGGAATCCAGTCTGTACGATTTCCCTAAACACCAATCCGGTCTCAGCCGAATGTACTGTGTTGTACTCGAAAAGATCGATGGTAAGGGCCAGTGGGTCCCGCCCGTAGATTTCGTGCAACTCGGGTGGCCCCTTGGCGAATTCTTCGGGGCTCGGAGCGCGTTCGGCTTCGGCCACGGGAGCAAACCAGTACCCTGAACCCTCGGCACCCGCGGCGACGTTACCAACATAGATGTTGTCTGCACTGGTAATCCAGAATGCTGAAGAAGAACCAAATTGACGATTTTGATTCACGGTCCAGTCGTGCACGTCAACGATGAATGGATCGTCCCGATCTCGAGATGTACCGACGCGGTGAATCCCTAAAGCGATATTGTTGTAGAAACGATTCCCTACCTCGACGCCACTTTGAGTGAAAAATCCGTGACCATGGATGTCGTGGAGCGCGACGCCTTGAATGAGGAGATTGTCGGTTCCGTGTACAACAACGCCACGGTTGTGCGAATTGGTGACACTGCAGTTAATAAGGAAGTCGCCTTCTTTATCACCACCGTGGTACCAGTGGACCGGGTACCGCCCCGATCGTCCAGCCTGTCCCATCAGGTCAAACTGAACGCCATCGATCCCTGTTTGTCTGGCACTTCCGAAAATAATGATGTGGCCACCGATGCCATTGGTGGTGACTTCGCGATTACCTTCAGTCGCTGTTTCGAGCAAGCGTCGGTCACCGAATTCGATGTCAGTATCTTGCGAATCTAATCCTTTGATGACCACGTTGCGGCTTAACAGGGCGACTTCGGCACGAAGATCGATTTCAATCGGTTCTTCCCGTGGGCGAGTGCCGGGGGCCGCAGCATTGCCATAGGACTCGATTTCTCCGTAGTGAAAGTTTGAAAGTGGAAAGTCCAGTTCCAGCTCGGTCGTTCCGTCATTTTCTGTAACTGCAACGACTGTTCGCACGTCCTCTTCGTGGTAGTCACGGCTGCTACTGGCGATGACGATTTCGTCACCGACTTTAAATACCATTTGGCCGTCTGAGAACGCTGAGGTGACGCCGTCAAAGTTTCGTTCGATCACATTAGCCACTCGGATCGACGAACTGCCTGCAGGTGCTGTTGCCGCCAACTTTGTGAAGCTTAAACGATGTTCCCCGAAAAACTGTAATCGTCCACCTTTTTCAGCGACGATGAAACCATCGTAATGTTCAATCTCAAATGTCTTTCCATTGGCCATCGGAATGGTGTGGTTCGCTTCGGACTCTACTCCAGTTAGCGTAAGGGTAAAGGTTCCGTCATCGTATCGATGTTGATCGGAACCGATGCTGAAAATTCCCTCTCCGTTGACATGAATAAATCGCGCTGTCAGCGTTTTGTCGACCGCCCACCCGAATTCAGCACGGCGCAAGTGACGCCCGGCCACAAATGTATCGCCAAAGACTTGCACGTTTATGCTGCCAGGTTCGGATCTGAAACTGAGGCCGCCGCCTACAAATCCCGCCTGAATATCATTGACTACGCCGGTGCTGCCACACAAAGACGTGATTCTGGAATTGGAAAAATCAACCGCCGCAACCAGTCGATCAGTGGCGGTTCTTTTGAAGCTTTGCCATCCGCCGTTACCGCAGTGCTGCCACCGACCTTCAACGAAACGGACTGCTACCACGTTGGAGTTTACTTCATCGGACATACCCAATCGGCTTTGCAACGTTTCGATCGAGTGCAGTAAGAACCCAACGCCAGATTTCCCGCCTTCGAGTCTTACCCCATCACCCAGATTTTCAATGACACGCTTTTCCAACGCTCGTCGGGTTGCTGAGACGAACATATCTCCGTCAACCCATACATCTCCCGCACTAACCCTGTTGCCAAATTTATTAGCCTCAAAACTCAAATTTCCAAACAAGTATCCGCGAGGAATTCCCTGCGTTATACCAAACTGCCCCGACATCGAGCTTACCGTACCAGAGTCAAAGTCAACGGTGGCAATCAAACGATCAGTTTTCCTTGCAGTGAAATCGACCCAATCAGAATTGTTATTGAATTGCCAACTAAGCCCGCTGTACCTTACTGCGACTACGTTTGAGTTGGTGTTGCGGGCGATTCCAAAGCGCCTTTGCACGTTTTGTTTAGAGTGCATTAGGTAACCGGCCCCGGAGGCCGAATCACTAATTGCAACGCCGCTGCGGCGGGCCCGAACTCTATGGGTTCGAACCAATGCGGTATCGGCAACCCCTTCAGGCACGTTTAGCGTGCCGTGAACGATCAGTTCTCCGGCAACGTGGTCAATCCCGCCTAGATTGACGGTCGTGCCTTCGCTGACAATGACTCGCAGGTTTGAGTCGGGAACGCCGTTGTCCCAAATCGAGGGGTCATTCCAGTCTCCATCGGCAGTCGATGATGTCAAACCAGTGACCGGCACGGTCGCCGCGTCAACGCGCTGTAACAGCGAAGAAGCGCAAACAGCGAGCAAGGTTACAGTCATCCAAACTGATGAACGCAGGGTTCGATTAAACGAATTGTTATTGATGTGGCGGGCACCTTGATGACAGCCTATGCTGCTGTCGCGGTGTAAATGTGTTGTTTTGGAGGGAGTCACTCGAATAATCCTTAAGATATTAGTAAGGGAATGTTGTGTTTTTGAATTTGTTTTTTTCCTTAAATGAACTTTCCATACCAAGAGGTATTACGACTTACACGTCTGCAAGAAGCTGCTGAACTACTGGCCCTGCAGTTCAATCATCTTTCGTAAAACGACTTGGAAAGGGTAAAACTCGCGAAGTTGCCTTCACGCGATTACGGAAACCTACGTTGTCTTTTCAGGGTTTACCGTCAAAACTTTGCTTTATTTTGGGTTCTTCCGGGAATTTAGTGGGGCGTTTTGGCATGAGATCGAGCTTCCCGCAGTAAAAGAGAATTCGCAGCCTGTAGTTTTTGAAGCTCCTGAATCCTCGTGCAGCAGAATTGATCGTTTGAATTCTGCTGTTGAATCCCTCGGCAGTTTCGTTGGTTACGCGGTGGCGAAAGCAGCCACGGCAAACGCATGCTATATCGTTGCAACGCCTAGTGCTTTTGCTAGGTAGTCTGTGTTCCACCCAACGACTCGACGTCGCATGGCGATGCTGTGCTGATCATGCTGCTGCTCCAGCATGATCAGCGCGAAGCGTTTGAGCCACGCTAAGTTGCTCGCGGTCGTTCGGTCACGCACCCGATTCTCGTCTTCGTGAAACGTAATAGCCAAACACCAATGAAGCGTATTTTCTATCGCCCAATGACCACGGACGTAACGAGCGCAACGTTTCATACCCATGGGAATCGAAGCGATATAGAATCGAACTTCGGTGGACGATTTTGAGCTGCTTGACCTTTGACCGATCGCGACACCGATCGTCCGCAAGCCTGCCCATTTTTCTAAGTTGACAAGATCCTTTGGAACTGGCATCTGATAGTAGGTGATTTTGTCCTCTCGCCGGTGACCTTTAAGTGGCTCGACATGGCACCGCGCCGGGATATCCGCAAAGTCGTTTTCCATCTGCTCGGTGATGTAATTGGAGGGGATGTAATTGGACACGCCCTCATGCAGCTTGCCCTGGTTTCCTTTGAGCGACAAAACATACTGACCTTTGCCGCCAACAATCTTTTTGGCAATCGCGCGTTGGCATCCCGCGGCGTCGATCTTGACGACTGTTCCTTTGAGTTCGAGATTATCTAAAGCTTGGGGAGCGCGGTAACTTCGTTAGACTGTTCATCCGTGGCCAGTTGCCCCAAGCTGACCGAGCGATCCACTTCCCAAGCACTCACCAACCACAGCGGACCGCGCCCGAGACGCCGATCATGGCTGTGTCAGTTTGCGCCGTAGCACTTTTCCGTTAATCGCAATTTGATTCAAGTCGGTGCCCTCATCCGATAAGGTGATAGACGCAACCCACGCTTCAAAGCACTTCTGAAAAGCGACCGGCCTGAAAGCCACAAGCAAACGCCCCAGCGTGTCGTGCGAAGGGATGCCGCCCGGCAACTTCAAATGCTTCCTCAACCATGCCTCGTTGTGCGCTGCCCAGTTACCAATTGCTTGCGGTCCATCGGCCCCAGCAATGACCGCCATGATGCAGATGACAATCACGGTCACCAAAGACATGAATCCGGTCGACATGGGACCGTGGATCGGTGAGTTCACTGAACTGCGAAAGGATAGAATCGACGTTATCGAATTGAATTTCTGCCATGGTAATTACGTTGCCGGGGGTGACGGGCTGCAAGTCGCACAAGTCACCAATCATCCCCTCCAAACCCGATCATGCGCAACACCACACAGTCAGTCCAGACAGCCCAAAGTGCGAGTTGGCCGTATTCAAGACCCCGGAAAGTTCAGCACCGCCGGGGCTCATATTCATTCCCACAAGATCAGCTCGGTCGAGAAAGGAATCGAGTATTTCCCTCGAAAAAACAAGGCGAATCGGGCCAGCGGCGACGCGCGGGGCGGAAGCCGTTGTGGCCAGTCGCGGCATTGAATTTTGCCGTGTTCTGCAAGGCTTGTTGAGCCTTTGCAAAAAATACGAGGCCGCTGCGTTCGAGTCCGCTTGCGACAAAGCATAACGCAGCAACACGCTCAATTACCGCGTTCTCAAAAAGTTCCTTGAGTCCGACAAGGAAGCGCGTTAGGAAACCATGGAGTTCATGGACTCGCATCCGATCATCCGACCGGTCAGTGAGTATGAAGAGTTTGTTCACCAAATTATTCAAGGATAAATCCAAGAAAAATTCAAACAGTACCAGTTCCCTAAAACACGTGAAGATTGAAGGAAGTGGTACCGTTTGGGGCGCAAACAGGTGGTACTGTTTCAGGCGCAAAATGACATCAGTTTAAGTCGTTTCAAGAAGCAGTGCTCAAACACACGCCAGACCTCTTGGGGTAAGTCGATTTATCCTCCGCAGCGCGTGAAGGAAGATAAAAGAGCAGCCCCGAAGGACAATTGCCCCGGGGCTGCTCATGACACGCCTTTGACGCACCCTTGATCTGGCCTCCCTCGGATGGTTGCGTCCCCGCAGAACCAACTTCTGTTTCACCAGACGGGAGTAAACTACCGGATCAAACACCTTTGAACCCCCGAGTCATGCCAGACAACATCCCGAGCGCACCGGTATTGGCCATCGTTATGGAAGCGGCAAGAGGCTAAGCTACAAAAAAAGTTGTCTCACTATCGTTGACACATTCCGTAATGCGAAAAACCTTCCGTCGCCAAACGAGAAAACTAAAAATTCGTTGGCACTTCAATCAGAGACAGGTCTTGCCAAAATCCCAATTACCAGTGAACCAAGACATGCCGGATCAAGTAACATTTAGGCAATTAGCGGCACGTGAATGAGTCATTAAGTACTGACACTTCTTCATTTCCGTGCACCGTGCCGGTTACAAGCCGGTTTGGAGGAAGCGTTAATTCAATGGCATAATTTGCATCGCCTCGAACAGTCGCGATTGACCGCCCAGGTGCGCTAGTGCCAGTGGATGTCCGGAAGCGGTTCCTTATCGCTCTCTGGGCTTGGCATGGATACAAAACAAAATCCTTCTCTTTTATTTGCGCGCCTGTACCACCTTTGACAATGCGAATGTTATCAATCACTGATCTACTGTCAAAGACGCCAATGTTGTTAACCGTGCTGGGCTTACTGTCGAGGAAACCAGGAGCTATTTGGACAGCAAACCCCGAGTTGTAGGCAGAAATAGCTCTCACGTCGACTCGACCTTGATCAATCCTGTGAGGAGATAGGTTGACCGCCGCATCTCCATTACGGATGACGATGTCACGCCCGACAAGATTCTCAATCGTCGCCGCCTTGCTCCTAAGACCTGATATTCCTGACTCCAAACGAAGCGTGACACCGCCCTCGCCGTCTAGGTTTCGAAACAAAACCCTTCGACCGGCACGAGCTTGAACTATTCCATATCCAACGTAATTATCGGTTGAGACGATATTTTTAATAACTCCATCGGTTGGAATGTCGCCGTCTGCGCGGCTAAGTCTGACACTTGGTGACGGGTTGAGTTCGATATTGGAGAAGACAGTATTAGAGTCGGTAATCCTGATACCGGAAATTTTGAAGTTGCGCGCACGTTGTACATCGATGAACTTCTGCCTAGCGCGGCTACCACCGTTTAACTGAACGGTAAACCAATCACTGCGTCTTGTGCTATTTTCGTTCACACTGGTAATGGCAACGTCTCGAACACGGCCCCCAATCGTACCCATCCTGATCATGGTGATATTCGCAGTCGCGCCACGGCCATTGGTATAGGGGCGCAGCCGCACGTTAGACCTAAATCGCAGTTGAACTTTATTCCGCATGTCCACCTCGCGGAGGTAAGCAATATTCTGACTAGTACTAACACCTACAGTGATGATCCCACCACCGCCGTGGTACACGTTGCGAATAATTCGATTAAGCGTATCCGAATCGGCCCCACTGTTAGCTCCGGTAAGCGACACCACCCTCCGTAGGGGACCGATTCTATTAGTGTAATAATCCACTTCCTTCGTGCTTAACGCTTGGCCATGAACTGAAAGGCACTGGCTAACTGACACCACAAAAACGAAAACAAACGATGAAATACGACTCCAAGATTGCATTGCGAATTCCTCTTAATGTTGTAACGAGTTGTAAAAAGCCAAAAACGGCAAGTGAAACAAACCACCCTTAAAGCCGCCTAACGAGCATTACAACCATACACAAAAACTGTTAGCAATCCAACACTGTGAGCCTAAAGCACACAAAACGACAGCAATGGACGGATAACGAACCCTAAATCAACAAGCTAAGCCGAATATTTCACCAGCCTGCTGGTACGGCTGAAATTTTCGCAGGCGCCGAAACTGAAGCCCAAATCTCCATTTTGCTGGCAGCTTGTGCGCTAAGCCCCCCATGCCCCCAATCTGAGTCACTTGCGACGCGCGTGACAAAAGTCGATTGGATTTTCACCGCTGAAGGCCATTTTCAACTGGCGTAATTACGAGGTGGCGCTAAGATTCTCGTAAGGAGAATTTGAACGCGCTATATGGAAGACCTTGGACAAAACGAACTGTTTGACTCGTTCGAACAGATTCTCTCACCGACTGCATATCGTCGAATCAGAAATGGCTGGCAGTACCTTTTGCGTTCCTCCATCCTGAAACTTAGGAGTAAAACGCCTGTCCTTGTATGCTCCTCTGCCCTTGTGTGCTCCGCGTACCAGCAGCGGATGGTAGCACCAGATGCCTTTGTAAGAAGTATTCACGCCACCTTTGGTTTGCCCTGTCGTGCCGACCTGCGTTCCATCGATCTTGATGATTGATTCTTTGAAGAACGATTCGTCCATCGGTTGCCCGGGTTTGATTCGCGCATCGTCGATCGCGCGGTGCAAGTCGTCAATATCTTCTACGCCAAAACGCCGACAGAAATCACCGGCCATCGTCGGGGCGGGAATCGCATCGGCCCCAACAGCGTTGAGGAAGTTTTCGTCGTTTCGGCGAATTTTCATGTCTTCTAGGCAGGTCCCGCCACACAATGCGTTGATCGCAAGGTTCATCAAGTGATCGGATTCGTGATACGGCAGATGAAACTTGAGCAGGTTAAGTCTGCGATCAATGGCTTCGGTGAGCCCAAGTTTTTGGGCCAGCGCGACCATCAAGGAAGCCCCGCCATGGGTAGTCCCTTGAACTTTGTCAGACAGTTCGTATTTCAGCCCGCCTTGAGCAAGCTCTGGACCGGCCCCGGCGGCCGCTTTGCGATATTCGGTTCGACTGGCTTTGGCCAACCGCTTTTTAATCCGCCGCTTGCGTCGACTGAGTTTTTTGAGATGTTTTTCTTCCCCCGAAACCTTCCGTGTTAGGTCGTCAAGAATTCATATTAACTCTCAAACGCCCAGTCATGCACGGAAGTTTCGGGACTTTTATTCCCAAGCTGAGAAGAACAGCGCCTGGTTAAGGGCTAATTGGGGTTAATAACGGCCGCCCAAAGGACACGCCGCTCCGCCGTAACTGCCGCCTCGGTATCCCGCGTTGAAACCGCCACCATAGCTTCCGCCGTACCCCCGGCCGTAACTTCCGCCGCCGTACCCTCCGACGAAATTGTTGCCACGGTAGTTGTTGTTGTTGCGGTACACAGGGTTTGAGTATCCTCCGTAACCGCCGATATCTCTTGAACTTCCGATGGCACGACCGGCAACGTTGCCTACAAGTCCGCCGATCGCTGCGCCGGCCAAGGCTCGATTGTTTTGATCACCTATGACCGCTCCGATCACCGCCCCGGCGACCGCCCCCCGACGACCAGCAATTTGAGAAAAGGATTGGGCTTGAACCATGTTTGGGGCTGATACTGCGATCAAGGCCAAAGCTGCGACTAAGAATTTGATGTTGCTCATTGTGTTGTCCTGTTTTCTTGAAACGGAGAGTGGTGAAAAGGTAATTGACAGCATCAGAGAGCAAACGGTGGGCCAAACCTTAAATGTTCAAAAAACATGGGTTTTTGTGAATTTCCTAAGCCGGCCTGACATCAACTTGACATCTCAAAAGTCAAAGTGACTCAATTTCTGTAACCAATTATCCGAAAGCGGCCTCTTGATCATTATCACCAACACCGCGAAGGTTTTGATCAGTTAAACAACGTCCGGACCACCGGTGCGTTGGTAAGACAACGTCCTTTAACGACGTGAGATGGTGAGCGTGAGCCTTGGGATTTTATGTCAACTTTCGCGGGTTCGGTGGAGAAAGCGTACGCTCAACGTGTCTATCAGTGCAGCCAAACCGCGGGTGAGTCCGGTAAAAGCGGTAACCCGAAACTGTATGGAGAAAACAGTTTAACGACGGTATACAGTTGAACGATGGTATACAGTTTGGGGTAAAAGACAGGCGGCGGAGAGGCTTGTGACGTGGTAATAAGTTACAATCTGAATAAACGACAATTAAGGAGAATTCAATGGAAGCGGAGCAATTCTACACCGGTCTGTCGAAGGTTGACCGGCGTCATTATTTAAGGGCAGCAGGGGCATGTATTGCGTTACCGTTACTTCCGTCGCTCAATAGCGGGGCGGTTTGGTCGGCGTCGCCCGCCGCAGCAGAGAAAACGTCTGCTCAACCGCGTCTGGTGTGCATCGCGGTTGCGTTAGGAATGTATGCTGGTGAGTGGACGCCCAGTTCGACGGGGCCGAAGTTCACCGCGCCCAAACTGATCGCGCCTTTAGAAGATTTACGTGGCCAGTTCACGTTGTTCTCCAACGTCGATCACCCCAACGTCACCGGCGGTCATAAAGGCGTGCCAGCGTTTCTGTCGGGCGTTTATCAACCGGAACAGGTGGGGCAATCGATCGTGATTCGTAATCAGATCACGGTCGATCAATTCGCGGCGGATCGAATCGGGGATAGGACGCGGTATGCGTCGATCCAGCTGAGTTCGGCCCCGACTAAGGCGAACGATTTGCTTTCTTGGAGCCAGAGGGGAGTCGCCCTGCCCAGCACCCACGATCCATTGACCGTTTACCAGCAATTGTTTGCCAAAGAGAAAAACCCCAAAAAAGTCGCTCGCGCGATGAACGACGGACGCAGCGTTTTAGACGTCGTCAACGAAGATGCAAAAGCGCTGACGAAAAAGCTTTCGAAATCTGATCGGGCAGTAATGGATCAGTATATGACTTCTGTGCGGGGCGTCGAACGCGGCATCGCGCGGCAGTTGGAATGGTTGTCGACGCCCAAACCGAGGGTTCCTCCAGTGAATCGGCGTCCCACAAGTTACCACGAGAACCTCGATTTGATGTACGAACTGACCGCTTTGGCGCTCCAGACCGACAGTACACGCGTGGCTTCGATCATGATGCCCAGCGGCGGTTTACCGATCATGGCCAACAACAAGCGGATCGGTGACTACCACAGCCAATCGCATCATGGCAAAGACCCGACGGTGTTGGCTCAGTTGATCGATATCGAAACGCTGCACACGACGGCGTTGAGCAAGTTTTTAAAGCGTTTGAAAGATGTCAAAACTGATAAAGGAAACCTGCTTGACTGCACTCAGGTGTTGTTCGGTAGTGGCTTGGGCAACGCCAGTTCACATTCCAATCGAGATTTGCCGGTGCTTCTTGCCGGTGGTGGTCACAAGCACCAAGGGCACGTGAGCGTTAAAGATGGGACTCGGTTGACGAACATGTTTGTTTCGATGCTGCGAAAGATGGAGATCCAAGTGGATTCGTTCGCTGATAGTAACGGAGATTTTGACCATTGGTTGGCATAGACATGAAGCATATTTTTTCGCACGGTGTGTACATACTATTAATGCTATTTGCGGCCGCGTCTCAGAGCGGTGCACAAGAAATCAAATTGGGTAACGGGGCCGAACGTTTCATTAAAAAGCACTGTTTTGAGTGCCATGGTGATGGGGCTGATGAGGGCGATTTTCAGATCGATAATCTTTCGCGCGATTTCAGTTCGGCCGAGACGGCGGTCGCTTGGCGGGATGCGCTTGACTTAGTGCAGCTTGGCGAGATGCCGCCGCCAGAACAGGACCGCCCCAGTGCCAGCGAGTTAAAACAATTTACCGAAGCGATCGATAAAGCGCTCAGAGCCAGTTCTCAGAAATCAGCGGCCAACGGGCCTCGTCTGCGACGGTTGAGCCACACTGCCCTTGACCGCGCGGTTTATGATTTGCTCGGTAGTGATTTGAAACTGAGCGAAGGTTTACCAGCCGATCCTGAAGTTGCGGGCTTCGACAATCTTAGTGCAACAGTCGTGCACTCCAAAGAATTTATCGAAGTCTTGCAACGCAACGCCCGGTCGATCGCAGAAACGGTCATGACCAACCGCAAAGATCCAAGGAAGAAGTTGTCGTACTCGGGCAAACGTTTGGTCGGTGGAGAGAATGTTTTGCGATCCCAAAATGGCTTCGTGCTATACGGCAGCAGGTTTCGTGACTACACCGTGTGGCCTAAGAAGTTTGAAGCCCCTTTTCCGGGGCGCTATCGCGTCAAGGTGAAGGGTTTTGGACGCAATAGCTTGTACGATTTGGATCGCAGCAAGATCAAGTACGACATCACCGAACAGAAACGGGCCAAGTATCTTGCTCAACTGAAACGAGTTCTCAAAGTGCGTCTGCCGGAGGAACGTCGGCGGCAAGGCAGCTTGTTTGCCACCGAATCTGCTGAAGAAGCAGAAAATGGTAAGAGTGTCACCGGTCGGTTGTTGGGCAAGTTCGACGTTAATCCGGAACTGGGAAAGACGGAAGTTATCATCGACTTAAAAGAGGGCGAAAGTTTTTACGTGTTCGCCAGTGACTGCCCGCGTGTCCAGGGAATTCCTCTGGCGGAGGTGAAGCAGGGAGCATCGGCTTTGAAGTCTCGGTCATTTTCGGGGCGTGACTTGGTGTTTGACGGTAAATTGGTGCTGGGCGAACAACTGCACATTCACCAGATCGAAATTGAAGGTCCGCTGGTCGAACAATGGCCCCCCAAAGCTACCGAAAGGCTTTTTCCCAAAGGCCTTGACACCGCGCTTTCTCACAAACGGTTAGGGTTCTTTTTGGCCAGAGCATTCCGAGGCCGAGTCGATGCTCAGATCGTAAAATTATATTCAGATTTGTATGACTCGGTGCTCAAACGGACCAAGTCGTCACTGGAGGCCAGTTACCAACTGGTCGAAGCGACGTTGTGTTCGCCTCGTTTTTTGTACGCTCGTTCTCCGCAAGACAGCGACGATGGTTTCGCGATCGCCTCGCGATTGAGCTTCTTTCTTTGGAATTCTCTGCCGGATGACACACTGCTGAAAATCGCCGACAAGGGACTATTGAAAGATCCTCAAACGATGGTCGAACAGGTCCGGCGTATGATCGCCGATCGGCGCAGTGAACATTTTATAAAAGACTTCACCGGTCAGTGGTTGGGACTTAGGAAAGTTGGTGCGATGATCCCCGATCCAAAACTATTTCCCAACTATGAATCTTCGTTGGAAACTTCGATGCGGCAAGAGACCGAATCCTTCTTTGGATACATCGTCCGCGAGAATCGACCGGTGAAAGAACTCATTGCTCCGGGGTACGCGATGATCAATGAAAGGCTGGCGGACCATTACGGAATCCCGGGTGTCAAAGGTGGTGAAATTCGGAAGGTGAAACTCTCCAAACGACACCCGCGGGGCGGGCTCTTGGGGCATGCGAGTGTACTAACGATCACGTCCAATGGAACGTCAACATCGCCAGTGGTTCGTGGCGTTTGGGTCTTGGAAAATCTATTGGATTCGCCTCCATCGCCGCCGCCGCCAGACACACCGGCGATCGAACCGGACGTGCGGGGCGCGACCACGATACGGGAACTGCTTGCAAAACATCGAAATGTGGAAACCTGCAATCAGTGCCATCGCCGCATTGATCCTTGGGGATTTGGCTTGGAAAATTTTGATCCTGTTGGCCAATGGAGAACGCGTTATGGCAACCGACGCAAAAGTAAACCCGTTGATGCCAGCGGTAAAATGCCCGACGGAGAACCTTTCGACGGTGTTGCGGATTTACGAAAAGGTTTGCTAAAACGCGAACCCAAACTGACCCATGCGTTGGCGGCAAAGTTGTTGACCCACGCAACCGGTCAACCGACCTCGGTCAGTGCAAAGTTAGCCCTTGATGAAATTGTTGAGCAAAACAGCAAGGGCGGAAACAAGGTGTTGGAGCTGATCGAGAAAATTTGCACCAGCCCGATATTTTTGGAGTAAGCGACGAGTTAAAGGCCGGACTTCGGGCGAATCGCGAATTCGGTGGAAAGTCCTGCGACCAAGTAAACACCGGGGCAGTTTCAAAACAAAAATCCTCCAAGCGTTCGGAAGCACCGAAGGCTTGGGGTTTTGTGCCCCGATGGCGGGCGAAGTTTCGGGGTAAGTTCCGCGCGGTTTTTTCAATAACGGAATTTTCCGTGTTAGGTCGTCAAGAATTCATATAAACTCTAAAACGCCCAGTCATGAAAGGAAGTTTTGGGACTTTTATTCCTAAACTGAGGGGAACAGCGTTTGGTTAAGGGCTAGTTTTTCGCGCTAGTCCTCTTAAATTCCGTAGCTCGGCGACTACAATTTGGGAGTCGGCGAGGGAAACACTTTCACACGGGACGCCCTTTGGGGAGAATTTTTCTCGATCGTCGCAACGTCGACTTAAATGTGTGTGTCACGTTAAAAATCCTTGTAAAACATCTAGTTCTTTTCTTAAACCCCGAGTAGCAAAACATGAGTTACCTTAGGATTCTGGGCGTATTCACGTCCGCCTTTTTCGCGGTAGTGTTGATCAACAATTTAGCGATTGCGGACGCCCCTCCGAATATCGTGATATTTTACGCAGATGATGTTGGGATTGGTGACATTACTGCATATCGAAATGCGGGCGGGACAGTAACCCGTAGTAATACGCCCAATATTGATGCTTTGGCTAACCGGGGAATGTTGTTCACCGATGCTCACAGTGCGGCGGGGCTATGTGCTCCATCTCGATATAGTCTTTTAACAGGCAACCTGCCGGCACGAGGTCGTTTTTACAACGGTCAATTCTCAGCTAGCGGCGACTTTCAAGTGTTGCCAGGTCAGCGGACAACGGCCAACATTCTCAAAGACATGGGTTACAACACCGGCTACGTTGGCAAACTTCACTTGGGTGGTGGCTTTCAGGATAGCGACGGAAACCCCTATGATGCTGCTAATTTCGTCACGCCCGGCGGTCGTAATCCGGGCTTCCAATTTGTGGACTGGATGAGAGGGTTTCGCACCAGCATCAACGACGTAGGTTTTGATTACTCTTTCATCACACACAGCGGAATTCAAGCGTCTCCGTATATCTACTTTGAGAACAACCGTCCGATTGGTCGCTTGAGGTTTGAGCGTGGGCGTTGGCGCTGGGGGCTAGCCACGCGCAATCGAGCTGTGCCATTTAACCAAGACTTTATTGATAACCGGCTTTTAGGCGGTGAAGTCATGGATGTTGATCGTGGCCGCAATCGAATCGTCGGATGGCCTTATTGGAATTCTACAAAAACTGGTGAGGTCTACACCCAAGCGGCGCTTAACTTTATCCGACGTCATCAGAGGAAAAATGCGGGCCAACCTTTTTTCCTTCAGTTTGCTTCTCAAGCGGTTCATATCCCACACACACCCGATGACGAATTTTTCGGTCAACCTGTTGCTGGGGTCGAAGAGACTCCTCACCTAGATATGATTCGAGAGATGGATCTTCAGGTCAAAGCCATCATCGACGAATTAAGAAGTCGTGACCTGATGAACAATACGATCTTTATTTTTACCAGCGACAACGGTGGTTTGCGCTTCAGCGAGCAAACGGGGCACGAAACCTCTGGAATTTACAATGGTCGCAAGGGTAACGTGCTTGAAGGTGGCCACCGCGTTCCGTTTATCGTGCGTTGGACCGGTCCCCGAGGCCGAGCTGTGACACCGGCCGGATCGCGATGCGATGAAGCGGTATCGCAGATGGATCTATTTGCTACGTTCGCTGATCTGTTGGACGCTCCGCAAGATCGAAGCCAAGGGTTGGACTCAACCAGCATCCTGCCCTACCTGTTCGGAGACTTCGATTCAACCCTGCGTCGTAATTTGATCGTCGGCACGCGCAACGCATATGGTCTAAGAGTTGTCTCAAATGGTTTGAAAATCATCGGTCGGATCGACCCACCCACGGTCAGTGACAGCATTAACGGTGGACCGCTCGCGAATCTGGTTATACCCGATGAGATCGAATCAATCTTCGACCTCGACAATGACGTTTCAGAAACCGATGACCTTGTAGGGTCCATTCCTGCAGAACAGCAAGAAAGGCTACTAACGGTTCTTGGCAGACGTCTCCTGCCTCGGGGGCCAAATCCCTTGGGCAGATCAACGCGTCCTCAAGATCTCGATGGAGACGGTTTGTTTGATTACTGGGAAAGAAGAGGCTCCGGTGATTTGACTACGTTTGATGAAAGCATCTTCACGTCGAACACCGACTTTGACGGCGACGGGCTTACCGATGCAGATGAGTACTTCCTGCGTTCTGACGCCACGACTGCACAGTAGTCGTGTACTAAAAGTCTTTTGCTAACGCGACTGGGGCGTTACAGCAAAGGATTGGATCTAATAACTAAAAACCGGGCAGCTTAATCTGCCCGGTTTTTTTGTTTGCCCAGCGAAGCTGGCAAACCCAGTCGGTGTTTTGTCACCGACCGCGCCCCGTTCACGGGGAAGAGAATCCGACTCGCGAGGGCGATCTTGGTAACGCCAGAGCTTCTCAATAAGTGAACCTATAAGACTTTAACGCGCGCCGCGATCTTGAACAGCTTCAATCGAATCGTGCTGCACTGAGCGCGCTCAAGTTCGGTGCCGACAAGATAGTCCCGCCGCAAAGCGTCCATCAGCACGTAAGCGAAAGTAGAAAACAGCAACCGAAACTGATTGGCCTGAAAGCCATGGCAGCTCGTTTGGTCAGCGAATAACATCAACTGCTGCTCTTTGATTCGGTTTTCCATGTCGCCTCGCATCGCGTAAACGTCGTCATAAAGCTCTTGCGGCCGATGCGGTAAATTGGTGACCACCAAACGCGTGTTGAGCCCTTGATCCAAACGCTCAGACTTGATGATCACCCGACGCTCTTTGTCCCATGTCTTGGCTGAATAATTCGTTTCGCCAAACAAGCGCGATTTCTCGCCGGTCTCTTTGAACTGCGCTTCAGCCTGCTCCATCAATGCAGCGGCATGACGCTCCAGAACTTTGTTGCAGCAAGCTCCAATGCAGTAAGAAACGTTGTTTTTCTCGCACCAACGCAACAACTTCCAGCGGCAGAACCCGCCGCCCGTAGATTATGAGGGCTTTAATTTCGCCCAACATTAGTCTGGATCATGAGAATTTTTATGCATCGGTATAGTACAGTTATGATTTATTTTCAGATCTCAAGTGCTAAACTTTCCTCAACCATGGAAAAATGAGTCTCGGCCCCTGTACCTCTTAAATTTGATACAGCCAATTAAGCCAATAAAGCCAGGTATTTTTTTTACCAATATTATT
>CALDYR010000049.1 GCA_937944405.1 uncultured Pirellulaceae bacterium | reverse complement strand
GGGAAATTTCAGCAAGCGCCAATCTCCGCGCTAACTGCGACTCAATGCTGCTAAGACGCTGAGCATTACAATCTTGTGTGCCGACAACCGGCAACGCGATTGCTAAAACAGCGGTGAAACACACCGACTTCAGAGCTTTGTTAAACATAAACTTTAACCTCTCAAAAGAAACGAACTCTCAAAAAAAGTGAATGTGCAGTCTGAGCTAAAACAAAGTGATGCAACGACCATCACCCTGAAAGCTCACTGTCTGAATTCTAAGAAAACGAAGCCAGAACAACTGCGACGAGGCCTTTATCGTAACATAATTCATCCAAAACTACAACTGTTTCGCAGGTGGTAGCTGGTTCAAACGGGGCTTCATCGCGGTTTACACGAGTGCCGTTACTGAAATTGCCCCAGCTAGCTCTGGTAAGGTGCAAGGTGCGAAATTCGTCGATCCCAAACTTCCGAATCTTATCGGGGATGGTCGGCGGAAAGCGTTTTTTTTCTTGGAGCTTTGATGGCAGCCCTGTTGTGAAACCGGTATTGGAGAAAGTTGGCGTCCAGCCTGAAACTGGAAGGGTTTTGCGAAATTATTTTCAGTGCCTTGTGGAGCGGACGCCATAAAAGAGCTCACCCGCAGCATCCACCTTTCTGTATCCCTGCTGTTATCGCTGGACGATTCATTTGTCGCCGCGGTTCTTTGGACGCTACAGCGAATCATTGCGTCGGTAAGAGCCTTTGACCGCAATGAAATTAATCCCCCCAGCGTTCGAACGACTGGCGCGTCTTTTAGAAACGATTTGCAGAGAAACTTGCCCGGCTGTTCTTAGAGCAGCCCGTAAATCAAATCGAAACCATTAAGCTCGGATATTTTGTGGGGGTGGTGTTCCTGTAGAACTTCCGCGCGATCCGTTTTCGCAGCCCAAATTTTCAGTTTTCTGACGTCGCGCGTGCAAGGCCCCCACCCCCAAGCTGAGTCACTTGCGTTTCAGGCTGTCAGAATGTCAACCTGTATCCTGTATCAGTCGGGAAGAAAGCGTTTGGAATACCCATTGGTGAAGATAGCTGCTGGACAACTGCAGCCCCACGCGGCGCAATGAGACTTTAACATGGGCTGCGATCTTTAAACAGTTTTAACCGAATCTTGCTGCACTGTGCCCGTTCAAGTTCGGTGCCCGCGCGCGATAGTCCCGCCGCAAAGTGTCCATCAGCACGTAAGCGAACGTCGAAAGCAATGGCGTTCTGGGGTTGAAGGGCAATGAGTCTGACTATCTGCGTGGCGGGGTATACTTAGAATCGTGATCGTTTGTTTATTGACTATGCCGTGCGGCGTGCCGATGGGAGCCGATAGGGGGCGGTGTTACCGAAGCAGGTCGCAAAGTGATCTTTAATCAACGCATGAAACAATCCGGGATGCGTTGGAAAAGAACAAGTGGCCAGTGGATTATTGATTTGAGAACTGCGTGCCGCAGTGGGATTTGGGATAAGTTTTGGAAGTTTGGGCGCGGCGACTTTCGCACCTTGCCCGAGATAGCTGAGGCAATTTCAGTAACGGCACTCGTGTAAACCACGATAAAACCCCGTTTGAACCGACTATACCTCGCTCCGGGGGGCCTCCTTCGTCTGTCCCCAAGGTCCATCTCCCGGGCCCGCTCTTTCTCGTCGCCTCCAAGGTCAGTCTGGTTACCGGCGCCGTGCGTAGTTTGGATGATCGGCTTGCCCGGTCAATTCGTAGAGAAAACGGCTGGGTTGGGTATCGCGCGCTTTGCCCCACTTCATCCTGGTCAGCGACATCGACAGCGTCAACAATTCCTCGGCACGCGTGACGCCGACGTAACACAATCGCCTCTCTTCGGGCACTCCAGCGTCGCCGTCCTCCAGTGATCGTCGGTGCGGCAGGATACCTTCTTCCAGCCCCACCATGTAGACTTCCGGGAACTCCAGACCTTTGGCCGCGTGCATGGTCATCAGCGCGATCGCGTTCTTCTTTAGTTGTTTTTCCTTGTCGTCGTCGGTGCTTTGATCGCCAAGCAGCAGTTTGTCTAAGAACTTCGTCATCGTCGGCTTGCGAGCGCCACGTTCGTATTCGCCCAACGCATTGACGATCTGTTCGACGACCGCCCAACGCGACTCGCGGTCTTCAGGGGTGGGGTAGATCCTCCCGATTTCCGATTTGTAATTGATGCGGTCAATCATCAGCCGCGCTACATCCACCAGGGATCGTCGTCCTACCGCTGATTTTACTTCACCGACCGCCGCGACCATTGAATCAAGTCCGCGAATAACGGTGGACGTGAGTTTGGGACGTGCGGCTTTACCGGTGACTAAATCCCACAGCGGAATTTTTTTCTTCACGCAGTAGTCCAGCAATGTTTCGATTGATTTTTGACCAATCCCGCGGGCGGGCGTGTTGATGATTCGCAAAATCGAAATCTCATCGGGTTCATCTTCTAGCAGACGCAGGTAAGCCAACACATCTTTGACTTCTTTACGATCAAAAAACGACATTCCTCCAACCAGCACATAGGGCAGTTTGGCTTTCCGGAGTTCTGTTTCGAACGGACGGGGTTGCTCATTGGTGCGGAAAAGGATCGCGAAATCGCGCGGCTCACGGCCTTTGTCTCTCAAACGTTTGGCAATTGAACGAACGACCTCTTCGGCTTCAACCGTTTCATTTTCGTACTGAACGATGGTCGGTCGGTCTCCGCCGGGACGCGCTGCACGGAGGATTTTATCGTGCCGAGTCGAATTAAATTTGATCAACGTATTGGCATAATCAATAATCGCAGCGGTCGATCGGTAGTTGTCTTCTAACCTGACGACCTTCGCGTCAGTCCAGTCCTTTTTGAAGGAAAGAATGTGTTCAACTTCCGCCCCGCGCCAACCGTAAATCGATTGATCGTCATCGCCGACAACGCAAAGATTGCGATGGTGGGAGGCAAGCGCTTTGACGATCCGATATTGGCTGGTGTTGGTATCTTGGTACTCGTCGATCAAAAGATGGTCGAATCGATTGGCTTCTTCCTGCCGGACGTTTTCGTGTTCGTGAAAAAGTCGCTCAGTTAGCAGCAATAGGTCATCAAAATCCACCGCACCGGAATTCTTCAATTGGCGTTGGTACTTTTGGTACGCGATCGCAGCAAGATGCTGCATGTCGTTTTCGCTTTGCAGAATCGCGTCAGTCGGGTTAATCGATTTACATTTCCAATTGCCGATAGAATACAGCAACTGGTTGGGGGCCAAAATTTTATCATTAACGCTGATCTCACGGAGCACTGTCCGCGCCAAACTTTCTTGGT
Source organism: uncultured Pirellulaceae bacterium (assembly GCA_937944405.1). Taxonomy (GTDB): domain Bacteria; phylum Planctomycetota; class Planctomycetia; order Pirellulales; family Pirellulaceae; genus Mariniblastus. Next base: position 5,432 of record CALDYR010000049.1, on the reverse strand, counting down.
CGCCTCGGTTGTAAATTGCGAATTTCAAGGGGTACCCCAAACAGTCGATGCGGCGGCGAAGAATTTTTACGCACAACGAGTGAAAGGTGGATACGGTGGGCTGTTTTTCGTCTTCGGCGAATTTGTTTTTGGCGTATTTGGGTTTAAATTTGTCTTGGTGCGACTGCGGTTTTTTCTTGACCTCGATCATCGGCATCAGACGCTCACGCATCTCATTGGCCGCTTTGTTGGTAAACGTCACCGCTAAAATTCGTTCGCGCGGTGTACCGGTTTGTATCAGTTTGACAATGCGATATGTGATGACGCGCGTCTTCCCGGTACCTGCGCCGGCGAGGACCAAGAGAGGGCCATTGAGCGTGTTGACGGCGTCAAGTTGTTCGGGATTAAGTCCGTGCATAACCGCAAGTAGAAGACAACCGAAGAAAGCAATAGTGAGATTAGACAGGACCGCCAGGTTCACGTTGGCGGTACAAATCGAAGATCTGCCAAATCCTGCTTGAGAGGGCGTAGTATCTACGACGGGGTTTCCTTGTCAAACGCAAATCCCCGGTAATGCAACGCCGCCTTGCCGCTCCGGTAATGACGCCCGCGCGTCGGCAAAAGCAAAATAAAGAGCCGACCTAATACCGGTCGCTATTGACCGGTCAAGGATCATTCTCGATACTTTATGGTTTTCAGGGCTCTGTTTGTGCGCTCAGTCAGCGGGCGTCTTACTCTATCCGCGCCAACACCTTTAACGCGATCCGATTTCCGGCTCATTTTATGTCAAAAATCAAAACCGAGAATAATCGCGACAACCGTCGCGATATTGAATTGCCACCCAACGCACAATCCGAAGCTCCTGTGGAAGCTGAAGAACAAACAAGTGCCGAAAAGTTGTTGATGGCATCACAGCCTTATTGGACTCAAATTATCTTGGGGGTGTTGGTAAGTATTTTGGCATGGGTAATCATTAGTTACCTGACGCAAGCCAGTCGCGAAGCGGCCGCAGAGCCGTCTCGTCAACTCGCAGACGCCATTCAGCAGTTCAGAATCACCAACAACGTAGATTCGTTGAAGCAAATGAAGACCGACTATCCCAACGAAGTCGCAACCAATTGGGCGATGGTAGTGGCCGGTGACTACGAACTCAATCGTGGGCTGAGGCAATTCGCCAGCGATCGCGAAGAAGCCAGACGGTTAATTGAACGTGCGAAAGAGACTTTCCAAGGTATCGTCGATTCACCGAGTACGGCCAAGACGACCATGCAACAACGCCGATCGTTGTATTCCCTAGCGTATGCGAACGAGTCGTTGGGGAATTTTGATGCTGCCAAAACGTTGTACCAACGCGTGCTCGACGATGCTCCGGATTCAATCTTTGTCGATTCGGCGACACGGGGACTCGCTCGCGCCAGCAATCCAGAATTCAAGAAACTTTACGACGACTTCGCATCGTATAAACCCGCTTCGGAAGACGCCCCCGGGGTTGCCGTTCCAGAAGCTCCAGTAATCGACTTCCCTGAAATTGATTTGCCAGAAACTGACCCCGTCGACAACGGCATGAAGTCCGACGACATGAAGTCGACTGATGAGGTTGCCAAACCCGCAACCGATTCGGCTCAAAACGAAGCCGACGAATCTGAGAATAAATCAACAGAGCAAGAATCTGATGAAGTAAACGCTGATGAGGTCATGACCGACATCGACGAAGCTGCTCAAGAAGCTCAAGAAGCGGCTGAAACAGTGAAAGAAGCCGTTACCGAATAGTTCGCACTGACCGAATCGAGCGGGGCGGACAACACCGAAAATGAGAAACCAATCGCAGTGATGAATTCATCATTTGGCTATCAGTACTTACCGAGTGAGGGCGTTATGCCTTCACTTCGTCGGTTCGGCGAACTGTCAATGGTGCCCTAGGCCACGAGTCAAGACTATCACGGGGTAGATGGCCAATTTCAATTTCTTGCCGCTGCGGGTTAAGTGTCTGTTGTAGAGAACGCGCCGTTTAAAGCATCGTTTCCCAAATCGGCCATCGTGGCGCGTGAGCGTTGCAGATTTCGAGCATGTGATCAAGAAGGTTCTCGCGGCTGCGTTCTGATACTGCTGCCGAAGTAGCTGAGACAGCGACTTGAGTATCGCCGTCGGCCATCGGTACTCGGGGCAACGGTGGGGAATTGGTGCGCTGATGGTTCTTTGAACGTCTTGGATTTAACGTAGCTTGGATTTAACGTAGCTAGGATTGTCCAATCCTTGCATGGCTTAACATCCCATTGAGGATGAACTCCGCACCAGTGGCGATCGTGCGGGCGTTGTCCGGCAGGTGCGAATTCCGCTGTTCATGATGACCTTGACGCGGCCCTGAAATTTTTCAGCGGCAGACTGCAAGGGCCCAAGCGCTTAGGGGCCGCATCTAAGGGGCGGCACTATTGGCTGATTTCTTTGAACGCAATTTTAAGCCCATTTTGCCAGATATGGTTGAAGAGTAGAGCTGAATCGGAGCTCCGAAACTGGGAAACACCTGAAAAAAAGTGCACAAATGATGTGCAAATAGCTTGCAACCGCAGTAACGGAAATTACCCGACACTGAAACAGTGCCAACGGGTGCTATCGCTCCATTGTTTGTTTTCTGTGAAGAAAATGAATGTGTTTTCGTATCGATCTTCGTGCTTAAATTCGTTGCAATTCCCCATCTGACCAGCAGCATTAGAGTTTTTCCCGCGAATTTCAAAAAAGATTCACTCTGCAATTTGCGGACATTATCGTTCCATAAGACAAATTCTGGAATATACGCGAATATTTGGCACAGACGATGCTATCACACAAAACTGAAACTTATCCAAACTTTCACCTCCATTGAATACTCCGAGAGGAAACTGTGAAACAAAAAAGACCCTATTTAGCGTTTGCGTTATTCGCAATAACAACCGTGGCATTTCTGCCAGATATGACCTACGCCTTTCAAGAAGTAGCGGCAGATGTTGCGGCGGCAACCGAGACTGGTGCCCAAGAGGCTACAGTTGACGGCGGGACTGTTGAGAAAATTGAGTACGACGCGATGTTCGTCGTTAATAACCTATGGATCATGCTGGCCGGTATGTTGGTGTTCGTCATGCACCTCGGGTTTGCGACGCTCGAAAGTGGACTCACACGGTCTAAAAACACCGTCAACATCCTATTCAAAAACACGATGATTGTTTGCATCGGACTGATCACCTACGGCATTTGTGGGTTCAACATTATGTACCCCGGGTTTGATACCGTCCCCGATGAGTGGGACGCCGACACCCAGGGGCAATACGAATTCGTGGATTCGGGATTCTTCAAATTTGCAGGATTCGGGTTCCTAACCAACGGACCGGAAATCGCAGCGATCGATGACGATGCTACTCCCGAACAAATCACGGCCTTCAACGAGAATACCGCTGGTTATGGTGACTACACATTGTTCACCGACTTCTTTTTCCAAGCCATGTTTGCGGCAACATGTTGCACGATCGTTTCAGGTGCCGTTGCGGGACGCGTCAAACTAGGAACCTTTTTGGTGTTCTGTCTTCTGTTTGTTTCTATCAGTTATCCGATTACTGGATCCTGGCATTGGGGATACGGCGTCCTGTATCGACTCGATTTCTATGACTTCGCCGGTTCGACCTTAGTTCACTCAGTTGGCGGTTGGGGTGCCTTGGTGATGGCAGGGCTCTTGGGGGCTCGGCACGGTAAGTACGTCGATGGACGCCCCAAAGCGATTGCTCCAAGTAACATGCCACTGGCTGCGATCGGTGTGTTCCTGCTCTGGTTCGGCTGGTTCGGATTCAACGGCGGTTCGGTGTTGAGTGCTGATCCTGGCCTGGTCTCTTTGGTTCTTGTCACGACTTCAATGGCGGCTGCTGCTGGCGGTTTGGCGGCCGCATTAATCTCGACTGTTCACGGCGGCAAACCCGACCTTTCAATGTCGCTTAACGGTGTTTTAGCTGGTTTGGTCGGCATCACCGCCGGCGCCGATCTGATGAATCCGATCGAAGCGATCATCATTGGTGCGATTGCTGGTCTAATCGTCTACTTCGCTGTCATCTTTATCGATTCGGTTGTCAAGATCGATGACCCGGTCGGCGCAATTAGCGTTCACTTGGTCTGTGGCATCTGGGGAACTTTGGCCGTTGGTCTGTTCGGTGTGAAAGCTGGGATGGACCAGATACAAGCTCAACTGATCGGAATCGCCGCAATTGGTGTCTTCACCGTCGCATTTTGCTTGGTCGTTGGACTAATCCTTAAGTTCACCATGGGGCTACGCGTCAGCCCCGAAGAAGAAATGGAAGGTCTCGACCTTGGCGAACACGGCCTTCAAGCATACTCATACGGGGGCTAAGAGCATACGTTCAAAACACGTTCTAGCGGGATAGTAAAAGGGTCCTTCGCCTGAACGAACGATGTGGTCAATGGTGGTTGGAGGGTACGTCAACGAGACTTGTCTCGGCGACGTACTCCTCCTCACCATTTTTTTATGGGCCCTAGGCGGCGCGACATTCCGGTGATTCCCCCCGCAACTGAAGGGAATTGGTCATGCTCGCCGTCACCTCTCGTGGCTATTTGTCGAAACTGTACACCGGCTTGGTTTCAGATTCGTTGGCCACCGCCTACAACGAGGCCAATGCGGCAATTCCTTCTCAGGATCAACTTGGCAACGACGAAACAAGCTTCAAAAATAACGGCAAAAGGAATTGGGTGTGGTGTATCAGTTCGGCCTTATTAACGGTTTTTCACATCGCCACCCGCCGCTCTCGGAAGGTGCTTGAGGAACTTGTTGGCGAAGATCTCGAAGGCTATTTGAATGAACTTCGATTACTTTTCAGCCAATTGCTCTTGCGCTCGGAACTACGATATTAAAGCCCTGTATTGCTGGGCTTAACTGATTCGGGACATGCGATTTCTATTGAAACACCCTGACAAAAAACTCGGGCGTGGGCCGAACAGCTTTTGGATCGTTCGCGGCGGCTGTTTTCGGCTTGGCACTGCCGCGCGGAGATGACTGAGAATGGCTTCGAGCGTTCGATGGGCCTACAGCGCGACCGGTTTCTGGAAGTCGTGCGCAAGCTTCCCCAGACCAAAGTGCAACGAATCGCGGTTCGCGGTGGTCGATATGACCGATGGCAGCCCTTACGACATGCCACAGGACTACTTTCGTTTCGCCGAAGCTACTGGGGTTGAGCCAACCAAAAACCACAGCGAGCAACAGATTCGCCACGTGGTCATTGCCCGTCGGATCACGCAAGGTACACGTGGCCAAGCGGGCCAGCGATATAATGAACGAACGTGGACGGCAATCGCAAAGGGCCTTGTCGAACAAAAGTGAAACTCTTTGCGTATTAGCGAGGTCTGAAGGATTTGACCCTCAAAAAGGAGCGTATCATGGCGAAAAAGAGCCGTCAAAAAGATAGTTACCAAGTCACCAACTG
>CALDYR010000048.1 GCA_937944405.1 uncultured Pirellulaceae bacterium | reverse complement strand
TCAGTTGGGACTGAGCAAAACGGGCAAGCCGTTGAGCCCAGAGGGCAGCGGTTTCAGATCGAGTCATGGAAATTCTCCGTTGAGGAACGAGACAAAAACCACAAATCTAAAATACGCGCCTACAATGGCTATCGTGTACGGTTACATTTAGAAGATGTCTTACGTCGCGCCCTTGCCGGCGAGACCGATTGGGCATCGCTGGCCCCGCATGCTTGGAAGGCTGAGCACCCCGAGGCGATCCGCGTTTATCGAAAAGACGAGCGTCGTCAAGCCGCCGACCGAAAACGAGTCCGCCGGGCACGAAGACGAAAGTCAAGAAAATAGTCAACCCCACATGACACGATGGTCAACGTGTACGGTTAAATACCTATTATCAATAACGGCTGTTGGTACCAAACATTTCTTTTTTAGATGGGCGGGGCCGGACGCGCACCGAGTGGTCTGGTTCGCCGGTGACACGATCGAATTCGTCGGGAGTGCGTTTGCTGGGAAGGTAATCGTCCGTTTCTATTGTCCAGCGCGAAAGCGCGTCGGTCAGTTTAGTCCGGACGCTTTGGTAGGCGGGGTCATCAAAGAGATTGTGTAGTTCACCCGGATCGCGCTGCAAATCAAACAGCTCCCACGGGGCACGTGGGGTAATGAAACAGGTTCTCTGGGCTGCTGGCAATTTACCGGCCGACTCCAACTTCAACATCGCTTGCCAAGTTAACCCGCGGCCGGCGTCAGCCGACGGTGTGGGCGGCAAATCGACATAGTCATTGCGAATCAATTTGTACTGCGGGGTCACCACACACCGCGCGTGATCTTCATAGTCGTGCCAATGGTCTTCTGCGAATGCGTATTTTCGATGTGCAAGGGTCGATTCTTGAAGAACTTTTGCGAAGCTGTTTCCGTCTCCAGGAAGTTGGTCAAGGCTTATCGATGCTACATCCAAAAACGTTGAAGCAATGTCGACCGCGCTGACCAAGGCATCAGTGGTTTGCCCAGCCTTTACTTTTGCAGGCCACCTGACGATCCAAGGGGTGCGAATGCCACCGTCGTATAGTGAAGTTTTATCGCGCGGGAAAGGTCGCCCGTTATCGCTGATGAACAGGATCATCGTGTTGTCAGCGACGCCTTGGGATTCAAGTTTTTCGATTACTTTCCCAACGTAAAGGTCGAGCCGACCGATTTCGTCGTAGTACAGTCTTAGATCTTCGCGCACTTCTGGGGTGTCGGGCAGATGTCGAGGCACAATTACATCGGAGTGCCGGTGTGGAGGATCAAGTGATCCCGGGGTATACTCGCGATGCGGATCGAGCGCCGCCAGCCAGAGAAAAAACGGTTTATCACGAGGCCGGTCGTTGAGGGCGTTTTCCCAGTCCTCGCAGCCACTTGGTTGGGCCGCTACCATTTTTCCCGATTGTCCATCTTTTCCTGAAGGCAAGACAAACCCGGCCGCTGATGCTTCGTAGATTCGATCGAAATGATCGCGGACGTTTTCGCCCAAGTGCCACTTGCCTGCCGCTGCGGTGTAGTAACCGGCCAGCTTTAACTTCTGAGCAAACGTGGTGCTTTCTGCCGGCAATGGCCAATGCAACTGTTCAGCCCCTGTGTTGTGCGGGTACTTTCCGGTCAAAATGCTTGACCGTGAAGGGCTGCATGAATTTGTTGTCAGCCAAGCGTGTTTAAATCGTAGGCCTTCGTTAGCCAAGCGGTCAATGTTGGGGGTGCGAATCGCGGGGTGACCGTAGGCTCCACAGTCGTCCCAGTTCATATCGTCGGCGATGATTAGAACGATGTTCGGGCTCTTTCCCACATCGTTTTTGGCTTCGTCAGCAATCGCGTGATTGACGTTCAAAAACCCAATGACGCAAGAAAAACACAAGGTCAAGGAGAAGCAACTGCCAGTATTATTGAGCATTGACACACGCCGAAAAGTTACACAAGGGTTAAAACGAATCGTTAGCAGGGATTAAGCTTCGAACAGTTCATCGATTACACCCGTTGAATCGCCAAAGGAGTCCACTTCGATACCAGACCCGCGTAACGTGCTCAGCCATAAGTTACACAGCGGCGTTTTGGGATCTTTCATGACCAAGTGTTTGCCTTGCGCGAATCCCGATCCACCACCAGCGACAAGTGTTGGGCAATTCTTGAGCGTATGTACGGAACTCAAGTTTGTTCCGAAAGCAATGGTGCAGTTATCGTAGAGGCTTGAACCATCGGGCTCTTTGGATGACTTAAGTTTATCAAAAAAGTCTGACAACAATTTTGCGTGTGCTTTATCGCGCGATTCTGAAACGTTCCGCCGCTCGCCTTCGGAGTAGTGGCTCATGCTATGAGCGCTCATTGTCGCACCTAAACTTGCGATCATAGAATTTACGGGTAAGCGATAGGTGAACACGCGCGAGGCGTCAACTTGCATTGCCGCGACCATGATGTCATACATCATCCTGATTTCAGCGACCCCTTCGAGTTCCCCCGGTTGCTTGACAGGGTCTTTGGGAACTTTCTTTTTAATTGCCAGCCATTTTTCTTCTTTCGCCAATCGAACTTCGATTTCTCGCACCGATTGAAAGTATTCGTCCAGTTTTCGATTGTCCGATTTGCTGAGTTTAAGATTGAGCGCTTTGGCGTCGGTCATCACCGCGTCGAGTACACTGCGTTGGTCGGCCAACAGTTTTTGTCGTTGGGCTAGCGGGGTTTTTTCAGCAGAAAATAACTTGTGAAATGCGGCGACGGGTGTTTCGATTCCCGCGATGGGTTTCCCGGAGCGATTCCATGCCAGCGATCCGCCGGGCCCATGACCGTCATTTTTCGCGCCCCGCGCAGCCAATTGAAGCGAAGTGAAACGCGTTTTTTCTCCTAAAACTTCGGCGGCAACTTGGTCAACGGACACAGAATTAAAAAAGCTTTGTCCTGGCACGGCGTAGCGATTTGCTCCGGTCAGCCAGAAGGTGCTGCCGCTGTGACCATCGGCGGAATACTTGTGCATCAAGTTTTGAATGATTGTCAAATCTTTTTGATGCTTGGCGAGCGGTTTAAGAACATGGGGCAGTTGGTAATCCCGTCCGGTTTGGTTGACATCCGGGTACCAAGTGTCAGCGGTGACGCCGAAACCCATCCCTAAAAAAACCATCCGCTTGGGAGGGGCTGCTGCGGTTCCAACGGCTGCTGACGCAACTTTCGGTACCCCCAGTGATTCAAAAAAGGGCAACGCGACCAATGCGCTAGTGCTACGAAGAAAAAGACGACGGCCTAGAGATGGGGAAGTCTGTTTTGGATTCACGGGTATTCCTGCGGTAGGTGTTTGTTTTTTTTAAAGTCCCGGACGATGCACGGGTTTACTTTGACCGAAACGCTTTTGATTGGACTAATGAATGGATGATTGTACTGATCTGGTAATCATTCGCTCTTGCTTTCTCTAATATCTCGTTTGCCAAATCTTCGTCAGTAAATCCGAATGGGCGGCCCAAACCATAAGCGATTAGCGATTCCACTAATCCTTTGGCAAACTCCTTGTCGCGACGCGCCACTACATCGCGAAGTTCGAAGAAGTTGGCAAATGAATCACCGCCAGGCAACGATCCGGAAGGATCAATCGGGAACTCCCGCGCCGTCGGCTTGGGCCGGCGACGCTTCTTTTTCTTTTCTTTGCCACTGCTTTTGCCTTTATTGCTGTTGCTGTTATTACCGTTTGGATTTTTTGAATTCGCGTCTTGTTTTCCATTCTGTTTGTTTTTACCTTTACCCTTTCTCTTGCCCTTTCCTTTGCCTTTCCCTTGATCGTCAATCCCAGAAGTGCGGTCTTTCTTTGGGCGGTCAAAAATCCCGATGACGGTTTCAGAATCACGCCACAAACCTGCGGCGTCAAAATGTTCCATCGCAAATCCGATGGGGTCAATTTTCCGATGGCATTGGGCACACTGCGGTTGCTCTTGGTGGGCGGCCTGAAGTGCACGACCGGTCAATGGCTCACCGTCCAAACGTGACAGTTGCGGAACGTTTGGGGGGGCCGGCGGTGGAGGGGAGTTAACTAAATGGCGTAATACCCATGCACCGCGTTCGACCGGTGAAGTCCGGACGCCATCGGAACCCATTGCTAAAACTGCGGCGGTACCAATTAAGCCTCCCCGAGGCGAATTTTCGGGGAGATCGACTTTGCGAAATTCCGCCCCTTTTACTCCTGGCAGTCCGTAGTATCCAGCCATCACGTCGTTGACGACCACAAAATTCGACTTTAGCAAATTCTTCAGCGGCAGCCCACTATCGAGTAAATACTTAAAGGTCGCGTAAACTTCCTCTCGCGCGTTGGCACGAATTGCATTGTCGAAAGTGGGGTATTGCACGCCATTAAACTGAAACATTTCCAGTCTTTCCATTTGTAGCCATTGATGAACAAAGCCCTCAACAAAACGCTCTGCCTTCGGATTCGCTAACATCCGATCCACTTGTTTTTTGAGTGTGTCTGGATTGGACAGCCTGCCCGATTCGGCTAAAGCCATCAGAGTTTCGTCAGGTAATTCCGCCCATAATAACTGAGACAGTCGCACTGCCAATTCCGTGTCTGCGAGTAAATCTTCTTTCGGATTCTCGTTTGTTTCGACCATATAAAGGAAACTTGGAGAAGCAAGCACGATCGATAGTGGGTCGATCAGCGCATGTTCGAGATCCAATCCGCTTTTTCTTCCTTGGAGGTAGCGATCGAAAAGTTTTGCCAGATACTTGCGTGGTGGTGTTTTCCCACGGAATGCCCGTTTGACAAAACGCTGCAACACCTCAGCAACGTAACGACTGTCCTTCATCCTTGATGGGCGTTTGAACAAGATCTCGTTTCCGGCATCGGCGCGTTTAACAGGATAAGGCCCTTCTATCTCGGCCCAATCAATCCAGACACCGGGAAGGGTGCCGAGACCATTTTCATCTCTGGTTTTCATCCACAGGTTCTTATCGCCCCTGTCTTGATGTGTCCTTTGTGTAATCTTGAGCAGGTTGGTTTCTCCGGGAGAATGCTCAAAGGAGAATTTAAATACCTTAGGCCTAGCCAAAGTCGCGTCAATTTTACGCCACCCCAGAAACTTTGCTGCACTGCTGAACCCAGAAGTGAACTCGATATATTGAAATCTCTCGTCTGCGTCTTTGAGAGCCGCGGCGCGCACTCTGATTTCGTAACGCCCCGGTTGGTAGGGCTTGAGCAACGGGAACTTAACCTGTGTGTAGCCACCATCTTTGATGGTGAGAATCAAACTTGCCCCGGTTCGGTTCTCTGGCGCTGCCAAGTACTGCTCTATCTGTGGCAACCATTCTGAAGCGCTTTTGCGTCGCTTCTTGAGTTCGTATTCGTCCAAAAATCCAAAGTCGGAAGGCGGTCGCCCGCCTTGCTGTGCTTCCCAAGCCTTTGCGTTCTTGATTTGCTCATGCATTCGTTTGACAACTTTTGTGTAATGAGCAGTATACTTTTTTTCTGGTTCGATTCGAACGACTCTTCTCTTTTTGAGCTTCGGCGGAAAAAACGATAGTTCCAACGTTTTTCGCGCCAACGCGAGATACTCTTCTAATTGGTCGCTTGAGAAGAATAACGATCCTCCGTTTGTATCGAAACCGGAAGTCGCTTGGTCGTCCGGTAAGGTCGAAACGTCAGGTCGAATACCAGTCAACTGTTCGATAATGTTTTGGTACTCTCGCCGATTGAGTCTACGCAATGTAATCACGCCACCGCTATCGCTAAGGATTTTCCGGGCCAAGACCATCTGGTTTGAGAGTGCATCAAGAAATACAAGCTTATGGTCATCCTCGATTGGATCACTGTCTTCAGGAGGCATTTGGCCTGAATTGATCTCGTTGAGAACTTTGGCCCAAAGTTCTGCAGTTGCGAGGTTAGAACTCACCGTGAAGTCAAGATTTTCGAGATCAACGCTCCCCTCTTGCGTTGATGAATCGTGACATTGGTAGCAGTAAGCCTCGAAAAACTTTTCAAACTTTGCAGGCATGGCTGCGCTCTTCGGTACACTCTCATCGCCCGTTCGAGATTGAGCGTGCAGCATCGACGGTAGAGTGCCTGAAAGTAACAGAATTGTTGACAGGATCAGAGTGTGGCGAAGAGGGGTTTTCATGGATTTAAGATGCGTTCGAGGGATGCGTTATTTGCTTAAATTCGTGATTAAGTACATTGTAATAATGTTGTCGGAAATTACCGAGTTAAATTGGGGCTGCACTGGCTGATCAACTTTATCGGCTTAGCCAAGCGAATTCATCGGGGTAATTGTGTTTGCTGTGTCTCCACAACTGGTTTGTGCTGTTAAAATTTAACCCATTCTACGTCATGAATCTATGGAACTCCATTTATGAAACCAATTTTATTTGTTCCAGTATCGATTTTCATCTCTTTTACCAGTGTTTTTTTCCAGCAATCGGAAAACAAAACGGCGTCCTCTGGCGTTCCCGAGGGGCGAAACTGATTTTCGAGGACGATTTTGACAGAGTCGAATCTCAGGAAGAAAAAGACGAGCCCGGAAACGGATGGACAACCAACAGCGCGAAAAGATCCGCAGGTAACAAACCAGTCGACTTAGCCGATGGTACGGTGCATATCTCAATTCATAAAGCCGCCAATCATGATGTTTCGGTCGTGCATGACGCTGAATTCATAAAACGGGGTTATTCAGCTTCGATTCATGCTACCTGAGAAATCGTCATCTCTAGCGCTGGATTTTGCCGATTTGAAATCCAAGCCCGTCCACGCTGGCCACCTCAGTAAAGTGGCATTTTAAACGACTGTTATGGAAATTGCAGACCTGAAAACTAGGATCTTCGACAGGCAAATTCGAGAAGCAGAAAAGGCGAAAACACTAAGCGTCCAACGGCAAAAAATCTTGAAAAACACCTCTAAGAAGTTTCAGCACAAACTTCAACCCGGGACTTGGCACGCCGCAAGCATCAGGTTCAATGTCGAAACGCTATCGCGTCTCCGTTGACGAACAATTCGTTGGTGAATTTTCATCACCAAGTATCGCTCATCCGACAAAAAGAATGCTCAGATTGGCGGTTCCAAATAAAGCAGTTGTCGATGATTTAGAGTCTATTCTTTGGACAACTAACGGTGGCGGCCACCGAATGATGGTGTCTCTTGCTCCATCGAGTAAAACTTAGAAGCAGCAAGGCAAGAGCCAACGCTGTAGTACGCTGGCTCTTGTTGCCTACAATGGGGCGGTTACTTGGTCACTTCGTTGGCTGCTAAAACAGCCGCCAACCTCTTTCTAACTTTAGCGGTTTCCTCGGTGTCGACCGCTGCTAGGATTGGTTTCTGTTCCAGCACGTCAGCGTCGATGTCAAATAGTTTGCCGTTTTCGTAAAGTTTCCATCGACGGTCCCGTGCCGAAACGTGTTTGACGAACCGGTCCTTATCGTGACCGGGACGCGGGTCATAGTAACTATAGATTGCCTGACGCGTTTCCGATGGTTGGCGGTTTTGCCCGATCAACTCTTTGAAAAAGCTGATACCGTCCAGACCGTGTCCACTTTTGAGGGGCTGTTGGATGGCTTCCATGATTGTCGGAATCATGTCTGTTGAATCTACCAAGGTGTTGGACACCGCTGGTTCGATTTGGCCGGGCCAATTTGCGACCAGCGGCACATGCGTGCCAGCGTCGGTAGGCAGCCCTTTTCCGCCGGCGACATCGCCATTTTTGGTCTGTGATGTGATGCTTAAATGCGTGCCGTTGTCGCTGTAGAAAATGATCAGCGTATTCTCGCGAAGCCCCAACTGGTCAACTTTGTTGACAATGCTTCCAATCAATTGGTCCATGTACTCTACCATCGATCGGAAGTGCCGCGTGTCTTCGTCAAATCTCATGGTGTTGTCGGCCCAGTCATCGCTGATGGGCGATGGTGTCATCGGCCAGTGCGGCAGCGCCATGGGATAATAGACGAAAAAGGGATTGTCTCTCTCGCGTTCCATGAAGTCGTTAATGTAGTTTACCCAGCGGTCGGGACCGTAGCCGCCACGATCGGTTTTTAATTCACCATCTTCCAACCATGTCGGGTTTGCGTAACGAGATCCTTTGTCTTCAGTGTGAAGTGAATGGAACAGGCTGTAGTGGTCGAAGCCCGCGTCTTTAGGGTGCATCCCTATACCGCGCCGCTGTTCAGCCCCCGGAAAACCGGGCGGATCGTAGCTTTGCAATTGCCATTTTCCAGCGATACAGGTTTTGTAGTTTGCATTCTTTAAGTAATGCCCAATCGTTTTGGCTTTCGGGTCGAGAATGCCAAAGCAGATCCAATTCCGGTTGTTGTGCAGGCCCGTCATCAATTGCAAACGTGTATTGGTGCAAAGCGGTTGTGCGTGCGCGTGGTCGAATCTTATTCCAGTCGCCGCTAAGGCGTCAATGTTTGGTGTTTGGTAACTAAGACCGCCATAAGCTCCGATCCCTTCGATGCCCAGATCGTCAGCCATGATCAAAACCACATTCGGTGGGTTGGGTTCGCCCCCGATCACCGGCAATGACAACACTACAAGGCTGCAGGCAAAAACAATCGCCGAAATAAACTTCATCAAGGTCACTCTTTTCTTATAGATTGAAGATGAACACGCGTCGTCACCCCAGACATTACTCTTTCATCTTTTTCTTTTTCTTTTTCTTTGTTTTATACAAATTAAACTTGGGGTTCTCGGGAATGCTTCGCGCTCCGTCCAATAGTATTTTTAAGTCACTGATCACTTCGGGGTTGCCGCCAGCAACATTTAAACGTTCTTCCGCGTCGGTGGAAAGGTCATACAACTCTAAAGGCGAATTAGGATTGACCGAAACGTTGTAACGAACGGCTTTCCAATTGCCCTTTCGAATTGCGATCCGCCCTTTCTGTATCGGGAATTCCCAATACAGATAATTGTGTTGCTGTTGTTTTTCAGGTTCCCCAAGCAAGGTCGGCAGCATTGAGACACCATCGGCGGCGGTCGTTACAGGCTGCCCCGAAAGCTCTGCCATTGTCGGCAGAAAATCCCAGAACGCCGTTGTCTGATCGGTTTGTGAGCCCGAAGCAATCTTGCCCGGCCAAGTCGCGATCATTGGGACTCGCACCCCGCCTTCGTAAAGGTCGCGCTTAACGCCGCTTAAAATTCCGTTACAGTCGAAGTATTCTACATCGTGACCGCCTTCAACGTGCGGTCCATTATCCGATGAAAATATGATCAGGGTTTGATCGGCAATCCCCTGCGATTCCAGTTCGGCGACGATCTCACCCACGTAATCATCCAGCACGTTCACCATGGCGGCAAACGCGGCGCGCGGTTCGGGTTGCGGTCGGTAGTAGCCTTCTGTGTAGGGCGTCTCGGTCCCGTATTTGCCTCGGTGACGCTCCATGTAATTTTCAGGAGCGACCATGTCGGCATGAGGCTGAATCGCCGCGTAGTAACAAAAGAAAGGCTGGCCGTCGTTGCTTCGGATAAACTCTAAAGCTTGGGAGTGAATCAAATCCGGGGCGTACTGTCCCGATTGTTGATCCGCGTTGCCGGGTAAGGGAACTTTGGTTTGGTCATCCCACAGATGGTCGGGATAGTAATCATGAGCCAACCGTTGGCAATTGTATCCGTAGAAGTGATCGAACCCCATCTTTAAAGGGGTGCTGACAGTATCGGGACCGCCGAGCCCCCACTTTCCGAAGATCCCCGTACGGTAACCGGCTTTCTGGAGGAGATGTCCTACCGTTTGGGTGTCCGCTGGCATGGGGGTTTGCCCTTCGGGTTCGATTTCACCGTTGCCACGGATGGGCGCGTGGCCACTGTGCAGTCCCGTCATCAAACAACATCGCGAGGGCGCACAAACAGTGCTTCCGGAGTAGCTTTGCGTGAATTTCATGCCGCGCGAAGCCAAAGCATCGATGTGCGGTGTGGAAAAACGTTTTTGGCCGTAGCAACTTAGGTCGCCATAACCTAGGTCATCGGCCAAAATGAAGATCACATTGGGCCTAAGTGATTCGACGCTTTTCGTTTCCGTACTCCCGTCATCGGCGAAAGCCAACGCGTTCAAAAACAACGACACTAGGGCTGCGGCCAACATACGAATAACAGTAATTTGCGGTGAATTTAAGCAGGTCACGTTTAAAACTCCAAGGGATCTGGGAAGGAGGCAAGCGATGCAAACCGTCTACGAAAAAATCGACAAATGTTTGCGAACAGGCGGCACCTTTCTTAGGACATCGCGATTGCCGGGAGGCTTACTTCTTTTTGTTTTTCTTGCTTTTCTTTCTGCCTTTTTTTGAGGCACCTTTGCCGTACTTAGCCATCCACTGCTGGGTTTCCATCAATTCGCCAGATTCTAAACGGCCCCAAAGGTCCGGTTCATTGGCTTTTACGCCAGCCCGAGCAAGTTCGGCGCTTAATCCAACCTCTGGTTTGCGGGTGCCGATATCGTCTAATCCTAGATCGGGGTGGTTGGATTGCCAACGGTCTTCCAAGGCACGCATTTTCGCCAGCGTCGACGCATAAGCAGGTTCTAGTGCTAGGTTGTTGATTTCTTCCGGGTCATTTTGCAAGTCGTAAAGCTCTTCCACCGGTTTTTCGTCTTGGAAGAAAGTCATTTGCAAATCGTTTAGTTTTCCATCTTGTTTCAGTCGGCGCATAACGTGCAACGCTGGGCGATTGAGTTCCAAGTAGGCCTGGTCGGTTGCCCACGGGACTTGGGGCATATGGTTTTTGATGTATTTGAATCGCTTGGTGGTGATGCTGCGCGAGCATTCGTCGATTTCGTCCCAGATATCGCGCGCCGATCGCACAAACTCTCGATATTCGACTTTCTCCACCCCCATCAGCGGTTTAGAGGTCATGTACTGGGGAATTTCGGCTCCCGCTAGTTTCAACACCGTCGCCGAGATATCTGTTGTGCAAATTAAATCGTTGACTACTGTGCCGGGGGCAACGCGACCGGGAGCCCAAACGATCATCGGGACATGAATTCCTGGTTCTTGGAGGTAGCCCTTACCACGCAAATTGCATCGCCCGTTATCGGCAATAAAGATCACGATTGTGTTGTCTTCCAACCCTTGATCTTTCAGATTTTGCATCAGCAAACCGACTTCGTTATCCATGAATTCGACGGTGTCTAGGTAGGCCGCCCAGTCATAGCGAATTTCAGGTGTGTCCGCGAAATACGGTGGAAGCTGGACTTCGTCAATCGAAACGGGGTGTTTTGACTCTTTGCGAATGCGGTTCCACCAATCGCCTCGGTGGGTCACTTTTAATTGGATTTGATTGAAGAACGGTTGATCTGCCGCCGTGAAGTCAGCCATTTTGTCAAACAGCCCAAAGTTTTCGACTCCGTCGTACGGCCCGACCGGAGTGTGTTTGAAATTGCAATCGGTTTTTCTTCCCGCCCCCATCACGAACGAATGACCTAGCAAACAGTTGTACCCGGCGTCGCGCAGGTAAGACGTGATCGGTTTGTAAGGAGCCGCCAAAGGCAGGTCGCGGTTACTACGGTGGTGATGGGCGTTGATGATCGTCTGGTGCATGCCAACCATCATCGCCGAACGGTTGGGGGAGCAAATTGGATTGCTGCAGTAAGCCCGGTTGTAGATCGCCCCTTCCTGAGCCATTTTGTTGAGGTTGGGTGTCTTCACTCCTGCCATGCCATTGCATTGCAGGTCTGGCCCCATGTCTTCTGCCATCAACCAGATGATATTCGGTCGTTTGAAATTCTCTTGGGCGGCACAGGCCGTCGAACTGAAAAACGCTGCCACAAGACAAGCAACAAAAGAAAGTGACCTAACAAAATCTCGGGAATAACACATATTCAATTTCGGTGGTTAGGGGATGAGGCAACTTTATCTGATCGATGCCGTTGACCAGTTTATTATTAGGCTCTCGACGATTTTCGTGGATAGCAGAAAAATTAAAGACAAAAGATTAAGGTTAACTTCAAATTAAACAGCAACACACCCTCACCCGCATTATGGCGTAAAACCATCGTTGGTTGTGGCAATTACCTCGGTGGAATCTTCGGATTGCACAATTTTCAATTGGGCGTCGAATCCTACGGCCCGGTTGTTTTCGATCGTCACGCGGTCGCAGTATTCCAAATTGACTGAAGGGCGCGCAAAATCAGCGGGATAATCTTGGCTGAACTCAATGGTGTTTCCTGACAGGTTCAACCCCGTCACCGAACGAGCATGAGCGATGCGGCCGTTGAAGCTTTTCAGTGTGTTGTTGACGAAGTTGATCTTTCGATGGTAGTGGCCTTCGCCCATGCGTTGGTCTTTGTTCAGCAACGGCGATGCCATCAACGGATACATGGCCCCGCTGCCAAACCCGATGTTTTCAAAAACGTTGTTCCGAATCGTAACGTCTTGCACGCCACCGGATTCATACCATTTATTGTTGTCGCCTTCGATCAAGATACCGTGCATTTGCGAAGAGAACACATTGTTTTCAATCAGCACTTTACCTTTGGTAGTCACCAAGACGCTTCTTGCACGGTTTTCCCGGACGATACAATTTCGCATCTCAAGGTCGGGGTACCAAGTCAAATTCTCCATCGACAGCGGGCCCTGCGGGAGGCTGTCTGGAACCTTCGCTAAAGTCAATTCGAATCGGTGTTGGTTAATCGGAATCACGGATCGGACTGATGTTTCGAACAATGGCAATACTGTTTCGCGGGACAGCACTGCAATTTTGTCGCCGGCTTGCGCGAAGATTAATCCCCACTGTTGGAAGTGGCTGATTTCGCAAATGAATCTTCCGCCGCCTTTGTGTTGGACCACCTTCACGTAAGCTCCGTGGACATTGATTCCATCATCAAGCATGTGTTCGAACACGCACTTCTCAAGTTTGATCGTGCCTTTGCAACCGATGAAGTGGGTCGCATCAGCACGGGTAGAGACCATGCGGTCTTTTGTTGAAGTGATAACCAGGTGATTAAGATCAATGTTGTCGGTCCGTTCTACAATCAGTCCCATCCCGCCGGCGGCGTGAACGGTCACATCTTTGATCTGAATGTCGCGACTATTGGCGACGTGAATCGCCGGTGCCAGACGGCTGGTGGGGTGTCGACCGTAGGTCACTAAAACGCTTCCCGCCGGCGGAGACTTTTTACAAGCGGATTCGATGCGGACGCGGTTTTTACCTGCCTTGGAAGTTTTCACGGGTTTCAGATAGGGGACCTTATAAGGCCGCGTATCATATATCGGGGCTTTCGTTTTTGGGTCAAACACAATGTTGGAACCAATTGGGTCTTGCCAATCGTAGTGGTCCAACAGCAACGTATTTCCCTTTACGCTGAAGGGGTATTTTTGAGGATCAATCTCGACCACAAATCCTTTTCTTGAATCGTTGTCATCAGCGACCACGGTCAATTCACTTTGGAAAGGGCGCTTCCAGTCAATTGAAAAATTCTCCAAGGTCACTCCATCGACGCCATCGATCACCAATGGGCTGATGCGACCGTGAAACATAAACGTTGAACCGTTACCGTCGATTGTAATGTTCTTTCCATCCAAAATTGGGAACGCGATACGTTTTAAGCTGTTGTCATGGTTAGCGACGGCGCGATATTTTTCGATCGCATTTTCCGGGTAGAATTCGTACTGCCCTCGGGGAAAGACGATGCGCACGTTGGATTGGCCGGCGAGAGACTGGCACAATCGATTAACCTCTAGTGTGACGTCTTTGCCGGGTGTAATTCCATGTTCGACAACGTTGATTGCGCGTGCCTCGGCGTTTGGGGCTGAGGGAGAATTAGCCTCTTGGGACCGGGCGTTACTGGCGCCACAAGCCAAACTTAAAGCGGCGAAAATTAAAGCGAAAAGCGACGATGCGCAGGAAAGTGTCTTAAACACACGCAATCCAATCTTTGTAGAAAAAACAGCAAAACGAAGGGGGCGTAAACGATGCAACGACCTTGCGGTCTATCTTACTCCAACAACAGTACGGGGTCGATAATGACAACATGGTCAAAACCGTCACGTCCCATCGCGTCGGAAGATGCGAAGGAGAGAAAACGATCGCCTTGGTCCAAAGGCACATTGATTTCCATTTCGCCATCAGCCTTTTGAAAATCCAATCGGCGGGCTTTGGGTTTGCCGTCAACGAAGACGAAAAAATCGGCGCTGAAGCGATGGAGGGCTGACCATTCCGGAGATTTGACCGCCGAATTATCCAAGTTGCTGACGATCAAACGAAGTTGTTTGGGGACCCCAACAAATTCTTTTCTTACCGCAGCGAGATCGAAAGTCACGCCGACACTTGAGTGAATTCCGATCATGCCGGTTTGGCAACGATTGAGTCGGTCAACCACGAATTCTAGGGTTGAAGTACCCCAGAAGTCTTCGTATCCTCCTAACCCGCTGAACGCTTTGTCGCCGCTGAATTTTCGCCGTGACCAGACCGGTCCCCAAGTTCTCCCCATCGATTCAGGCAGGTTAACACGATTGCCCGAGGTGTCGACTTGGGTTTCGACGCCTGACGGGTCTGGGATGAAAACGCCGTCAACGTAGGGATGCCAACCGGTTGCTAGGTATTCAACGCTGGAACGGTGGCCCGGGCCCCTGTCTTTCAACCACGGGCTCTGGTCCGCCAAACCGGTGTCCGGGGCGATCACTCCGGCCAAACGAAAACGATCCTTCGATGCTGCGCTGAACAAATCCACGAGGCTCAGTTGATCGACTTGACTGCTGAGCGAATCGGGAAATTTACGAGTAAATTGCTGGGTGTCGACAACAGGTGCGCGGTCGATTTTTCCATCGCGTTGGACGCGGACGGACATGCCTTCGGTCAACGACATTGAAGCTGAAGTTTGATCGGTGGATGCGCCGGAAAACTCCGACACGACTTGTACCTCGCCGTCAAAAACGCAAACATCGGTCAGGTGGAAATCGCTGACCGAAACCCCGAATTCAGTACCCAAATCCATAACCCGAGCGGTGGGGGTGGTGATGAAAAAGTCACCCCCTTTGACGTCGCCAGTGATTTGTCCGCTTTCCAGTCGGCCCGATTTTGCTCCGGTCAAAACGTAGGTGCAGGGGCCACGTAAAATCATCTTCGCCCCGCTGTAGTACTCCAATTCAACTAATCCAGAAACAATATCCAATCGGTCACCCCGTCGAGCACGAAGGAGGAAATCGGGTTTGGCTGATTTGTTACTCCAAGTAACATCGGAGGTGACTCTCACAACTTGAGCCACATACAGCGGATCGTTGGCGGTCGCATCGACGGCCCCGTTCTTTATTAAAGTGCCCTCATTCGTGGCGCGGCCGTTTGTTGTGTTGGTTATCCCGGCGACTTGCAGGGACGACCAGAACGATGATGTCCCAATCGCCGCCCCGATAACAACACCGACCGCCAGAAGCAAACTTAAAATTGGCACCCAGGCTATTGGGGAAATCGGCACCCCGAAAACCGTTGGTTTGGTAGTGGGGGGGGCGGAAATTGGGATGGCGGAAATCAGTGGGGCGGTGTCACTGAAAAGACTGTCGATCCTCGATTGGAGTTGTGGTCTGCCCGATGGGTGGGGGGGCGACTCCACGGTCGACATCTTGCTTTTTTCGATCATCGCAAGATGCACGTCCATGTAGTCGATGTACATCTGTCGCGCTTCTTCGTCTTCCAAAAGCAACGATTCAAGTTCAGATTTTTGTTCCGCAGTCATCGTGCCGTTGCACAGATGTTCGAAAAGTTCGAATTGGTTTGATTTGTTTTTCACGGAAGCTCGCTCGAACGCTGGAAAGTGGTTTAGTGGCAGGTCTTCATCAGGACTTTGACGACTCGGGCTTCGATAATCTTATTGGTGAGTTAGGTTGGGTCGACGATTAGGCTTTCATCTTTCTTTTTACGCAATCAAGCAATTTGGCGCGGATAATGTTCAAACGGTTGTAGATCGTTTGGACCGCTTTGCCGCGCTGTTGAGCTAATTTGGTTGCCGATGAGCGGTCCATGTACACCTGATTGATCAAGTTTCGGTCCTTGAGAGGAAGTTGCGTCAAACACTCATCCAGCATGTCTTGCCGAAGCCTTGAACGTTGGCATGACCTTTTTCGTTCATCGGCCAGCATCGAGACCAATTCATCATTAAAGTATACTCTACTCCGCCGCGCCGATCGCCGAAAGTTCAGCACCGCGTGGTATGCCACACCGCAGGCCCAGGGGTAAAAATCTCGGGATTGGTCAAAGTCGGAGAACTTTGTCCAGAGCGTGATGCTGGTCTGTTGGAACACGTCTTCGGCGTCGGCCTCGATGGGAATCAGCGCGAATATGAATCGGAAGATTCGATGACGCTCTGTCGAATAGAATTTCAAGAACACGTCATGTTGGGATGTTTCGAGTTCTTCGTCCGACATAATCACTGAGCACGAGCTAAATAATTGAATCAACGCGGACCTCCGCTCCGGCGGTACCTTACGCGTGGCTTCCAGTTCTGTTCCACCGGACTCCCGATCTACCGTGCAATCTTCAAAAAGCCCTTGTTTTTGCTCGGTTATTGAGGAAACAAGCATCATAGCTGCGTTAACCGTGATTCTTGCACTTCTCCTTTGGGATCTCTCTTTTCGTCTTTGTTTGGGCGTGGGAGCTAAATTACCCCGAACTGGCGAAGGCAATTCAAGTTGATTTCTGCGCAATCAGCGCGCGGCTAACGAGGCTCTACTACTGGGACGGGGGCGCAGATCGGGCCGGCAACGCTGATTGGATCTCGACGGGCATCTTTGCGTTCATTTCTTGCTGCCAACGGATTAACTGGCGGCGCAGTTGTTTGGTTTTGCCCGGTTCGGCCAAGACGCGATTATTGGTTTCGCCGATGTCGATTTTTAAGTTGTACAGTTCGACTTCATCGTTTTCATAGAATTCTATCAGCTTCCAGTCGCCATCCCGCACTGCGGCTCCGGGCCGCCATGTGGATCTGTGATAGTGCGGGTAGTGCCAATATAAAGGACGGCTTGGTGAGGAAGCTCCGGAAAGCAACGGTACGAGAGTGACGCCGTCGATTTTTCGATCTGGCGACGGTGAAATGGAAGCCAAATCAAGCATCGTCGGAAAGAAATCGACGCTCCAAACCGGTTCATCGCAAGTCGTATTCGCGGTCGTCACGCCCGGGGCTTTGACGATCATCGGCACGCGGATACCGCCCTCATACAGCCACCCTTTACCGCCGCGTAGCGGAAGATTGCAAGTGGGGCCGGCTTCTTTATGAGTGCATAACCCTCCGTTGTCTGAGAAGAAGATGACCACCGTGTTTTCGCTTAATTGAAGTTCTTCCAACCGCTGAACAACCGCTCCGACACTATCGTCGACCGCCGCAACCATCGAAGCATACGCGGGGTTGTCTTGTCTGGCACGCGAAAATCCATTGCGTTCGGCTTTGGAATCCATCGGCAGGCGGAACTGGTGTCGTGATTTATCAACGTAGTGTCCGTAACGCTTCTGGTAAGGCTGGATTGGGTGATGAACGTTGTAATAAGAAAGGTACAGCAGAAACGGTTGGTCGGGATCGCGCGAATCTAAAAATGAAATAGATTCTTGAGTCAACCGTTCGGTCAGATATTCGCCAGGTTCATGGTCCGGCAGTAACGGGTTTTTAAAAGGCGCGTAATATCCGCCGGGGGGCGAACCTTTGTGATGCCCGCCAAGATTGAAATCAAAGCCTTGGTCTTGTGGAAAGAAACCTTTGTCTCCTAAATGCCACTTGCCTGCGAAAAACGTTTGGTATTGACGCGATTTGAAGGCCTCGGCGATCGTTACCTCGTCCAAGGCAAGTTCATTTTTATCGTCGATATGCGCAAAACGAGGACGATCCTTTGCGCCGGCTTGTAGCCCGGGAATCCAATCGGTGATGTCCAGGCGAACCGGATGACGGCCAGTTAGGATGCTGGCTCGTGTCGGTGAACACACCGGGCAGGCGGCATATCCCGACGTAAACTTCATGCCGTCGGCGGCCAGTGCGTCGATGTGAGGCGTTTCGTGAAACGAACTGCCGTAGCAACCGACGTCAGCCCACCCTAAATCGTCAACCAGAAAGAATACAAAATTAGGCCCAGCGCTTTCGGCAATCGCGGTTGGCGATTGAATTAACCCAACCCATGAAATTGCTGACACGCACCATGTGAACACGAAGAAGCTTTTGCAGAACATGAATCGTCTTAAAGGGAAAGTCGTAAACGTGGGCCAAGACGCTGACGTGATACCAACGCGCGGCCAAGGGGCGTTGGAAATGGACCGACTCCGATCTCTGAAGCTACTGCACGCCGGAGTAGCTTTGAACATCCATTTTCAGTTCCCATTGGATCAGTTTATCAACCAGATCTTGGTGGCGTTCTGGGTTGGCTTTGGAAAGGTCGTTTCTTTCGCCGATATCATCAGCGATATTGAACAGGTGCGTTTCACCGCTACGGTGGGCCAGCAGTTTCCAATCGCCTTCGCGCACCGAAGCGTATAGATCTTCGTAAGCGCGATATCCAAAAATCGGGGCTCCACGCTGCAGTGTGTCGTTGTTGGTGATCACCGTTTTCAGCGATACGCCGTCAAGGCCGGCGTACTTCGATACCTGGCCACCGGCGATATCGATTAGCGTGGGAAACAGATCGGTGGTCTGGATAATGCTATTGTTGGTCGTTCCTGGTTTGGTGACCCCGGGCCAACGAATCATAAACGGCACACGAGCCCCACCTTCGCAGAGCGAATCAACGCGTTTTCCGCCACGAAAGGGAGCGTTCTTAAAGTAGCCGCCTTGGTCGGAGATGAATAAAATAATGGTATTGTCTTGAATGCCCTTGGTTTCGATTGATTGGCAGATTCGTCCAACCGATTCATCCATCGCCGCCACCATCGCAGCATAGTGCAGTTCGCGCCCGGTGAGGCCTTTTGATTCAAAGTGTTGAACGAAATCTTTGCGGCCCACATGGGGGCCGTGAACGTTATAATACCAATGCGAGATCATAAAAGGTTTTTCATCTTCGTATTGATCGATGAAGTTCACGGTTTCATCGGTTAACCGATCGGTTAGATACCGTTCTTTTTCAACGGCGAGTACATCTGTGTTTTTGAAAAATGGCGGGTAGTAAGATTTGGGGTGCCCCCATGTTGTGGTCCCAATCTGGCGATCAAACCCCTGATGGATGGGGTGGTATTTATCGTGGCCAAGATGCCATTTTCCTACTAACAGGTTGTAGTAACCGAGTTCCTTGAGTGCTTCGGCGTAGGTTGTTTCTTCCAAGGGCAACCAGTTACGGCATGGGAATTCGGCGGGATCTCCGTCCCATTGATTGAACTCGACATCGGTCGCACCAAATTTGTCAAAATCAGGATGCTTCGGGCTGACTGGGATATGCCGCACCATTTTCAAACGTACTGGATGCTTCCCCGTCAGCAACGTAGCGCGACTGGGACTGCAGGTCGGACACGCGACGTAGGCCTGTTGGAAATCAAGACTTTGGCTGGCCAACCGATCGATGTTGGGGGTCAAAAACGCATCGTTTCGGTACCCGAGGTCTGACCATCCCAGATCGTCCACAAAAAACAAAACGATGTTCGGCCGCGTGGTCGAATTTTCGGGTGTCGAAGCCATTACTGGAACTCCCTCGGGCAGAAAAATCGCACTAAGGGAAACCACAAAAATAATTACCGAGTAACAAAAATGACGCATGATCTGTATTTTTAAAAATTTGGAAAAGATACGAAACCTGTCGATCGTCAACCCGTTCAGGTGAAACTGACAGTGGAATGAATTTTCATTATAATCTTACTGCACTTCACCGGCTTTTGTTTATCGATTTAGCAAAAATGTTTCAACGCAGGATTCCCATGCTCACTCCGAACCAATTTTTCCAGATGGCTTGCCACTGGTTTCTGTTGAAACTAACGTTTTTTTTGAGCGTCGGTTTGTGGGGGGGGGCGTCGGTTCTTGGTCAATTGCCTCTTCAATCGCCGCCACAAACGCCCTCGCGGTCGTCGCATAAGAACGTATTATTGATATGCGTGGATGATTTGCGGCCCGAGTTAAATTGCTTCGGGGCGCATTATATTCACTCGCCGAACATTGACGCGCTGGCTGAATCGGGACGCTCTTTTCAGCGACACTATGTTAACGCGCCCAGTTGCGGACCGTCTCGATATACGCTGCTGACAGGGCTTTATGGGCCCGGAGACAACAACGCGCTGTTTCGCAGAAGCGCCCGGATGAAGCGTAACGCCGACGCGGTTGCTCCCAGTATGCCGCAGTGGTTCAGGCGTAGTGGCTACACCACGGTTTCCGTTGGCAAGGTCTCCCACCATCCTGGCGGATTTGGTGGGGGAGACTGGAACGATAAAGATGTTTTAGAGATGCCGGAGGCGTGGGATCGTCAATTGATGCCGACGGGGCCTTGGTTGCACCCGCGCGGCGCAATGCATGGGCTTGCTAACGGTGAAATTCGAGTCAACGACAAAAAGATGGCGTTGATGCAAAGCGCGCCCGGTCCCGATACGACCTATCCCGACGGTTTGATCACCGAGGAAGCGATTGCGCAACTTGATCAATTAGCCTCATCGGATAGCCCGTTTTTACTGGCCGTCGGATTGATTCGTCCCCACCTCCCTTTCGGCGCCCCTCAACGGTACATGGAACATTACGTCGATTCCGAACTCCCCCCGATTGCCCATCCTGACAAACCGTCGGGAAATACGACGTGGCATGGTTCGGGCGAGTTTCGCAGGTACGCTAAAGCAGGCGGAGACCCTCGGAAGTACAGGAAATCGGCCGATCGAGTCCGTCGGCACTACGCCGCATGCGTAAGTTATGCCGATGCTCAGGTAGGCCGAATTGTTAAAAAACTAAAGCAATCTTCGGCGGCCGAAAATACGATCATCGTTCTCTGGGGAGACCATGGTTGGCACCTGGGCGAACACTCCGTCTGGGGCAAGCACACGCTGTTTGAGGAATCATTGCATTCGCCACTGATTGTGGTCGCACCGGGCATGGTTCTGCTTGGCGAACCGTCCCAGGCAATGGTCAGCACTGTCGATGTTTTTCCGACCCTCTGTGATTTAACGCAATTAGAGACTCCTGATTTCGCGATCGGTAAAAGCTTGACACCGCAACTGGCAGATCCTTCCGCTGACGGGCATGCCGTTGTGGGGTACTTCCGAAATCATACGACGCTTCGCACTCAAAACCATCGATTGATCGTAAAAGGAAACGGATCTGTTGAGCTTTACGATCACCGTGGCGAAGGGGAGACTAACAACATTGCGTCGCAGCAACCCGAACTGGTAGAGCAACTTAAAGCCCAATTATCACAAGCACTTGCGACCCGATGGACAGAGTAATCTGTTGAATTAGTTCCAATTCAGATTCGAGCGCTGTTGCCAGTAATCTTGGGCGGGTTGGGAAATCGTCATTAAATCTTGATCAAGTCCTGCGTTCCAAACGATTTGGCGAGCCTTAACATTGGACGAGACATGATCCACCGAGGCAGCACCGCTGAGCACCGTGGTCGCCCAGGGTTGATTCATTGCCGCAGCGATCGCGACCGCATCCCATCCAGCCTCAAGTTCTTCAGCGGCAATATTAAGCGGGGTGAGGATCGAAGAAGTTTCGGTTGATTGGTTTCGAGGTGTCAACCGTCCGTTGGCCAGACTTTCTTTGACAATGACCTTCATGCCCGCAGCGTGCGCGTGCGCTAGAGCGGTTTCGGCGGAACGTTCCAGCAAGTTCCATGTCGCCTGGACAGAACTGAACAGGGGCTTGCCGTAACGCTCGACGGTGATTGCTTTTTCGATCACTTCTGCCTGTTGGACGCCGGATACAGAGAGGCCGATTTCGATTCCCGATTCACGCAATTCTGACAAACGATCGATTACCGATACATTTTCTAAAACAGCGCTTTGGGTAGTCGCGGAGTGAATTTGATACAGGTTTAAATGCTTCCCAAGCCAACGGCGGCTGATTGCATATTGCTTTTCCAACATTGCAGCAGAATGTTCTTTTACTTCGTGGGCAATCCCGGTTGGCGTTTTCACAGCCCAATCCGCAGTGTAAGTGTATCCCCATTTCGAGCCAACCCGCACTTGGTTTACCCCTATAGCGCGGTAACGTAGCCATTGGGCTAAAAACTCTTCAGCTCGACCGTAAGAACGCGCTGCGTCGAAATAACGAATGCCATGATCCCACGCCGCATCGAGCACCTCAAACGTGTGAGACCGCATCGCCGCTACGGAATAATCAGCGCAAAGATCTTTCGCATGGCCAAGATTGATGTAGCCCGGCCTCCCTAAAGCGGCTAACCCGATTCCTATTTCTGCTGCCATGAGGGGCGCCTTTCTGAAGGGACTGATAAAAATTTAGCGGTTGCGGCGGTTGCGGCGGTTAAGGATTGGGCACTTTGGTTGAAGCAACTGGTTGGGCCTGAATTTCATTTCACACTTTCGGTTGACTATGGGAAGTTCTGTCCAAGCCAATCACCAATGGCCTGGCGCCATTAAAAGGCCTAACGAGTTCGGCACGCTATCGTGATTTATCTTTGGGCAATGATTTGAGGTAGAGTTGTTCAACCTTCTCCCGTGCCCATGGCGTGCGACGTAAGAACTTCAAACTGGATTTAATCGAAGGATCGCTGTTAAAACAGT
>CALDYR010000047.1 GCA_937944405.1 uncultured Pirellulaceae bacterium | reverse complement strand
TCGTTAGTTGCCTCGTTCTCAGGCTGAATCATCGGTTGCCGCGTGGCGTTTACCGATTCGCTGATGTTGATGAACTTTGGTTGATCCAATTCACCATTGCGAATAACGCATGGGAGGAAGACCGTTGTAAACGTCTGACGTTGTTTTGACGGTTGCAGTTGCGGCGTCGATGAATTGTACGAATTCGCTATTTTCGCAATTCGTTGATTAAAAGAACGCCACCGACTAACAGGCACGTGACGTTGCCTAACCACGCGCCGTAGGCGGGCAGCGTTAGCTGTTTGGCCCCATTTAACCCAACCATAAATAGTGGGTAGTAGATTAAAAGAATCGGTAAAAAGCAGATGCCGAAGGTCGTGGCAAAATTCCCGGCTTTTAATCTCATCGCGACGGGAATCCCAATCACCGCAAATGCAAGACAACTAAACCCGTTGGCCCAGCGTCGATGAGGAACCACGTGCAAGCGGTGGTAGCGATAGACCGATTCATCCAATGCTGCAGTGCGGTCGTCCCAGGTTTTGCTGGTCAACCCCACCAAGTCGCCACTCATCCATTGAGTCGCGGCGACGACGGCATCGTCTTGAGACATTGTGTCGATGTTATCCGTTTGCTTTTTTATCGCATCGTTTATCTGGTTGAGGTAAAGGTGTCCCGGGTCGTCGAATTCCTTCGCTATTTCTTCGGGCGATTTCAAGGGGATTTCGTGCTGCTCAAAGTCGTCGAATCGATAAGACGCCTTGCCCTCGGCGTCGACAAATCCGTTGTGCATCGTGAACAACACCGAATGTCGTTCAGGATTGGATTCCAGCGTTGCGCTCGCAGCGATGGCGCGGATTCCTTGATTGCTTGACGAGTTAAACGTAAGTGTCGGTTGAATTAGCTCTCGTTCGTTAACCCCAGCGACCTCGATGGAAAACTCGTTCGTTTTGAAGCTGCCTTCTTGCTTTAAAACGCCATAGATGATCTTGTCGCTACTGGCCATGACGACACGTTCGACGCCCCAGTAACTCCATGCGAAAGAAATGTCGTTCAACCAAACCGCGAAAAGGCTCAGCGCAAATGTTAAAAGGATTGCGGGCATCACAACAACCGACTTCGGCAGTCCCATCGACGCGATGGCGGTCAGTTCGTTATCAGCCGACATGCGGCCGAAGACCACGCAAACACTGAACAGGCACGTTGCGGGCATCGCAAACATCAAGGCTTGCGGAACGAGGAACGGAATCAATTGAATCACGATCTCGGGGCCAATGTTTTTATCCCGAGCTTCTTCGGCCATGCCGATCAGTAACATCAACATCACGAACCCGGCCGATGAGATGAGGAACACCTTCATCAGTTCCCAAGTTACGTAGCGCGTGATGAGTTTTGGAAACACGTGAGTGAGGGGGAAAGGTTTTAGCGGTCAGCGCGCTGTTCTGAACACACTTCAGATGCGAACTAAATGAGTAAGTGGGAATCTAATGCCGTCCCGTCGGTTGGAATTTGAACCTCTACGATATTTAGGCCACACGACGAACGGCATGGGCTTGTTCGATCACGTGGATGTCCAACTGAGGGAACGGGATGCCGATTTTTGCGAGGTCTAATTGTTGTTTGGCGGCCGCAGTTAAATCTTCTCGTACTGTCCAGTAATCTGCCGGTTCGCACCAAAGACGTAGTTGCCAGTCGACCGAGGACGCCCCTAATTGATCTAGATACACTTGTGGAGGCGGCGATGTGACGCCGTCAGCGACTGACATCACCGCGCGTTGGAGTGCTTCGCGCGTTTTATCAAGGTCGGCCGAGTAGGCCGCGCCGACGTTGACATCGACGCGTCGAAGTTTGTTGCGAGTATAGTTTTCCAGTTTGCTACCAAAGATTTCTCCGTTGGGAACAATCACGTGGCGATTATCTAGGGTATTGAGGCGAGTTGTGAACAAGTCAATTTCTTCGACGGTTCCTTCAGTGGTTGGTAGAACGATATAGTCGTCAACTTTGAAGGGACGAAATAGCAACAGCATCACGCCGCTTGCGAAGTTGCCTAATGTGCCTTGCAATGCCATGCCGATCGCGAAACTGACCGCCGCCAAAACCGCCGCCAGTCCCGTCACGTCGACATCAAAGTAAGACAGAACGCCCATCGCCACCACAATCATAAGCAGGTTGCGAACGGCTTTGGTGAGGAACTTCCCTAAGGTTAGGTCGACTTTATTGGCCACCAAATTGCCGATGTAGCGGCCTATCGCCGAAGCCACGATGTAGCTGATCCATGCGACCGCGAGGGCAAGAAATGCCTTGGCGAAATAATCTCCCATCAGCGATTTCATGGCCGCTTCGCTTTCGGGGCCGTTAGAAAGTGCCTGCTTGCAAAGCGTGATAAAGTTCGTTGCGACGGCAGTGGAAGTATCGGCAACTGCTCGTGCTGCTTGGTCCGCCCTTGCGATTCCGGCGGTCGACATCGACACCAATGCGAAAACCAACGCTTTGAACTTTAGATTTGCAAACTGCATTTTTACACTCCTGGACGATCGGTGTTGATCGGTTCTTTTAATTTCAAATTGCAGCCGAAGTTTAGAGACTATGGGGCCGCGTTTAAAGATCGGATATTGACTGCCGGAAGCAGTGACAGCACTTCAGAAGTCGAACGTAAACACGATCTGGCAATTTTTTTTGGTTTTCCCTAAAGTCCGTCGCTTTCTGCTTTTAATCGACAATCTCACTTTGGAAATACGGATGATCCCTGACAAACGTTGGCCTGACTACTTGTTGCCGTTAGGGATCATCGCGTGCCTGTTGGTTATTTTTCTTCCGTTGCCGACGGTGGTGATGGACATGTTGTTGGCGGCCAACCTGTCATTAGCGGTGATTATTCTGCTGAGCACGGTGTATGTGAAATCGCCACTGGAGTTGAGCCTGTTTCCTTCGATCTTGCTGGCGACGACTTTGGGTAGGTTGGCGTTGAATGTGGCGACGACGCGATTGATATTGACCAAAGGTGCAACCCAGCGGGAGATGGCGGCGGGGGGCGTGATCGAGAGTTTTGCGAACTTTGTGACCGGTGATAGTCTTGCCGTTGGGTTGGTGATCTTTTCTATCATGGTCGTGATTCAGTTCGTGGTGATCACCAAGGGGGCGTCGAGAATCAGTGAGGTCACCGCGCGGTTTGCACTTGATGGATTGCCTGGGCGGCAGATAGCTATCGATGCTGAACTTAATGCGGGGTCCATTGACGCCAAACAGGCTAAACGGCTTCGACAAGAGGTGTCCGATCACGCGGATTTTTATGGTGCGATGGACGGAGCGAGTAAGTTCGTGCGTGGTGATGCGGTCGCTGGGGTGATGATCACGTTGATCAACATCGGCGTCGGATTGGCCGTGGGGATGGCGCACCAAATGTCTTTGTCTGAAGCCGCCAGTACGTTTACCAAGTTAACGATCGGCGATGGATTGGTCAGCCAATTGCCAGCGCTGTTGATTTCGTTGGCGGCCGGTCTTCTGGTAACCCGCAGTCACTCAAAGACAGATTTGCCGACCGAATCATTGAAACAATTTTTCTCAACCCCGATCGTGTTAGTGATGACGGCTGTGTTTTTAGGGGTGATGGTAATGATTGATTTGCCGGCAATTCCCTTAATGACATTAGCCTGCGGTTTTTTGGCGATGGCTTATTGGGGCCCTAACACCAAAACCGTTGGCTCTGAAAAAGAAGAGGCGTTTGCGAACGCGAAAACCAGTCCGCACTCCCATCAGCCCCCGGTTCCCGATGTGGGGTTGGACAAACTGCTTAGCAACGACATTTTAGAGATTGAGCTTGGGCTGGATTTGATTCGTTTGGCCGACACCCGTCAGGGCGGAACGTTGTTGGCCTCGATCGCGACAGTGCGCAAGGATCTGGCCGAAGAAATGGGGTTGGTATTGCCAAAGATTCGCATTCGAGACAATCTCGCTCTTTCGCGGAATCGCTACCAAGTTCTACTACAAGGGAACGTGATCGAATCAGGAGAGGTTAATCCGACGGCGGCATTGGCCACCGACAGCGGCAACGCGACGGGGCCTCTTGAGTCGGATGTGATTCTGGGTATGGCCGCTGATATTGCGATGTCCCAGCCCGCATACTGGATCGAGCCGGAGAATATGTTGGTGGCTCAGCATGCCGGTTATGAAGTCCATTCCGCGACAGACGTATTGGCCCACCAATTGAAACAGCTGACTTTAGAGAACGCGTCTCATATTTTGACACGCGATGCGACGCGGTTGCTGATCGATGAAGTTTCCAAACATTCGCCTTCAGTCGTCAGCGAGCTGATTCCCAATGGGATGTCGCTTGCTCAAGTGCAGCAGGTTCTCAAAACTTTGGTTTCGCAGGGGATTTCCATTCGCCCTTTGAGTTTGATTTTGGAAACGTTGGGCGATCATTGTGGCGAAACGAAAAATCGATGGGAGCTTACCGAATATGTACGTGTTGGGCTGGGCCGCCACATTTCGGCGGGGTTGGCGGGGCCTGATCGACATACGATCTACGCGTTTTCGTTGGCCAGCGAACTGCAAGACAGGGTCGCGTGTGCTTGGGACCGCGACCGCGCGGAACTCCATCTGGGGCTTCCAAAGCAGGTGGTGCAGTCCATCGGCGATGCCATTGTTGACATGGCCAATCGAATGTCGGCCAGTGGGATGGCACCAATTGTTTTTGTAGACCAATCGATTCGTCCGGTGATCGCGAAACTGATGTCCGAACGTCAGCACGAAGTTTTCGTGCTCGGCAGTAAAGAGGTCAGTAACGTCAGCATTGAAATCGTTGGCGAAATATCGCCGGAACAGATCGCGCAACACGAGGCGATGGCGGCGTAAGTTCCGTGATGTGGAACGATGCAGATGGAAGTCCTAAGGCAGCCAACAGTTTTACTAACTGCGCCGTAGGACTCAACTTTATAAGAATAATCAGAACTTAGGCTCAACCACTGTAAAGGGGTGTGCCGATGTCAGATGACGGGCAATTTTGCTGAGGTTTACCTTGAGCAGAATTGTTGGCAACCATTGAACGCCTCCGCGTAAACCATTTTAAAAATTACTTTGAGTTTGTAATTTGTTCATTGACGCGAGCTGACGTTTTCTGATATCTAACTCACATAACCAAACGCGTTTGACTTTTAACAGTAAGACGTCGCGGTGATTTGAGGAACTGAAAAGGGGTTTTGAGGACTGACACGGCCGTTTTTTGCGTTAACGTTAGAAACCGACCGTTCCATTTTTCGGATCCAAACATTGACATCGTAGCGATGGCCAATTTTGGCTATCGATTGACAATTAAAGATATCGAAGGCGTAAGCACTCGATGTTAGTTTCGCACCAATCACGGAGGATTGAATGGCGACGACTGCTGCATCACAAGAAGAAATTCTTGAAGTCTGGAAGCAATACAAGCCAGATTGCACCGACAAACAACTTCGCAATCGATTGATGGAGCGGTATTTTCCGCTGGTCAAGTACAATGGCGAAAGAATCTGGCAGCGCCTTCCCGATGGCGTCGAATTGGACGATCTGATTTCCGCAGGCGTGTTTGGCTTGATGGACGCGATCGATGCTTTCGACATGGAACGCGGTGTAAAATTTGAGACGTACTGCGTGCCCCGTATCCGCGGTGCCATGCTGGATGAACTTCGGACGATGGACTGGGTGCCCCGTCTTGTACGCTCCAAAGCCAGCAAGATCGCAAACGCGACTAAAAAGCTTGAGACGAAACTGGGGCGTGCTCCGACCGTCGTTGAGCTCTCGGAGGTTCTTGAGCTCACGGTTAAAGAGACTGAAAAAATGATGTCCGACGCCAACGCGGTCGGACTGATCAGCCTTAATAAGAAGTGGTACGAAACGGACAGCTACAAAGACGTCCGTGAAATCGACATTCTTGAAGACAAAAAAGGCGAAGACCCGACCCGACGAGTCCAGAAAAACGATCTGATGCGTTTAGTGACCAAGGGGCTCAATCGTAACGAACGTTTGATCATCATTCTTTATTACTACGAAGAATTGACGATGAAAGAAATCGGTACGACGCTGGATCTGAGCGAAAGTCGCGTTAGCCAAATGCACAGCAGCATCGTGCAACGTTTGCAACAGCAGCTCGGTAAACGACGAGTTGAATTTGGGCGGAAAGCCTGAGGTTGAGCGATTTGATTCGCAGACTGACATATAGAAAAAATAGGGCTCGTCGTTTGACGAGCCCTTTCTCATTGTGTGCCGGGCATGTTTATTTGGGGCTTGCTGAGAAATTGATTTGGCCTGGTTTTTAAGGGTGAACGCGGTAAATTGTTCGTTTGAGCCGCACGGTTTTTGTTTGATTCTGTTGAATAACCTTGCGGCTGAGACACGGCCATCGCGCGATTGGTCGTGAGTTTTGATCCCCTATCGCCCCGGTGACCGGCTGTACCACCGCCATCGTCAACAGCTTGAGTTCCCTGATT
>CALDYR010000046.1 GCA_937944405.1 uncultured Pirellulaceae bacterium | reverse complement strand
CACAATAGATCGCAATTTGTTACCGAGCGATTGGATTTGCGCAGCCCCGGCAGTTACTGTCCGGCGTCGTTTTTCCAATCGAGCTCTTTGGGCAAGGACTTAAACCAGTAGGGATCGCTTTCGTAGCCGTATTGGAGCAATTGTTGGCCAGCGATTTGCTGGAAAATCCTGCCATCGCGAAATGTGAAATGGTGCTTCCAGTCACCGGTAACGCCCTTTCGGGTTTTTGCCGTTGGAGATTGACTGTCGCCGGATTGACGTCCGGTCATTTTCTCAAAACGCGTCGCTTGGTCAGCCTGTTGAGCGACGCTTGAGTCGCCGGTCGCCCCTACCGCGTGATAAATGATTTGCAGCTGAGACGGTAGGTCTTGTTTCATCGCTTCGTAGCTAACTTTCACGTCGGCCGGTTCGGCGTCAAAGGAAACCAATGTTTCCTTCCAGTTCTTGGCCCATTTTTCAATGACGGCATCATCGAAAAAACGCTTTAGCAGTTTGCGTTTTTTTTTGACGATGAATTGATGACGGGCGGTTCCTTGGGCATCTTTGAGCATCCAGTCATAAGTACCGCTGGTGAGCACATCGCGACCGTCTCTAACCAATTGGATAATCTTTGATTCAGGGAACATCGATCGGATCTTTCCCACGACCATGTCAGAGGTACCAGGGTAGGGGGTGATCTTATCCAGCACGATTGATTTTCCGGTTCGCCGGATCGCGAATCCGACGATGAAATTCACAAACGAACGTTGCAGGGATTCAACGAAAGCGGGGCGGTCTAAATCCATCGCTTGATGGAAATAGTGAACCGAAAATGCTTCGGCGTATTTGTCGAAGGTTATCCGAGGCGCGGAGGTGCCATCGTTGTTGTTCCAGACTTCGCAAAATTCGCCGAATAAACGATGTTCTGTGGCAAAGATTTCGGGATGGTGATTGATCGCCGTCGTCAGCCACGTCGAACCACTACGCGCGGCGCTGATAACAAAATGAAGATTGGGGGGCTGAGCCATAAATGAACCTTATTGGATGAAACAAAGTTCAGCCAATTTTCCATTGATGGTTAATTTTCACAATCCCATTGATTCCGCGCCCCAGTGAACAGGTCGGCGGGCCGATGATGCGGAAATTTCCCACCCCGGTCAATCGGTGATAAAACTCCGTCGGTACCGGACCGTACAGCGACACGTTGAAGTGATACGCACCCAACAGCAATGGGACTTGTTTGAATCGCAGCGTGACCGCGATCGTGGAGTCCGCTGAGGCTGAAAAAGTAACGTTTTGATTGGCGGTGGACATCGATGCAATGCGACCATGCACTGGCGACCAGAGCGCAGCGACTAAATTGAGATCATCCAACGCCGAATCGGATTGCACTTCAATTTTGACCAAGATGTCTTCGCCGGTTTCAAATTCGCGGGTGGCGACCCCGTTCTGGTTAGTGATCGTCGTCGACTTGATGGCAGTCCCAGTGGCGGTGGTTGAGGACGGCATTTGAGATTTACCGCTGATGCGGTCGGAGGCTCCCATTGTTTCTTCGTAGACGACGCAACCGGTTTCTAAGTCGCCGTTGTGAATGATGGAACCTTGGTCAAAAACGATCGAACGGGTCGCGACTCGACTGAGCATCCCTACCGCGTGAGTTACCAAGATAATACAGACTCCGTCTTCGACCAGTTTCCTTAAATGCGCGAAACATTTCATGCGAAATCCAACGTCGCCGACGGCCAACACTTCGTCGATCAGCAGCAATTTAGGTCGCAGGTTGGCTCCGATCGAAAATCCTAAACGCATTTTCATACCGGTGCTGTAGGTCATAATTGGGGTATCGATGACGTGTCCCAGTTCCGCAAATTCAACCACTTCCTCGAATCGTTTGTCGATTTCTGATTTGCTGATGCCCAAAATCGAACCGTTGACGTAGACGTTTTCGCGCCCCGAAAGGATGGGGTTGAATCCGGTTCCTAATTCAATCATCGCCCCTACGCTGCCGCGAATGGTGATCGCTCCGGCGTCGGGTTTGAGCAAACCATTGATCAGCTTGAGCATCGAACTTTTGCCGGCCCCGTTTGGGCCCAGCATTGCCAAGCACTCGCCTGAGCGGACTTGAAAATGAGCGTCTTTGACTGCACAGAATTCGCCGGGGCGCAGATCGGCTTGGGTTCGGTCGCGGCCTTTTCCGAGCACTTCTCGGGCGAGGTCTTGCACGCCGTAGCGCATCGAAAGTTTTAAGTTGCGACAGTACATTTTCCAGACATGATCGACATTCAAAATTAAATCGTCGGTGTTGCTGGTTGCGGAATGGATCATGTGCTCATCCTTTCCACCAAAACGGGGATGGCGACACGAAAGACGATCATCCCCAGAAGAAACATGGGGATCGCCATCGTGCCGACCAGTATCGCCGGAATCCAGAAATTGCTGCTTCCCAACAGAATCAGATCGCGGCTGAACAGCAGCAGCGGACTAGCCGGGTTTAGCCACACCAATAGGATGCCCGGAAAGGTGTCAGACGCCAAATAAATAATGGGCGTGATGATCATCCAAAACGGAAGCGCTAATTGCAAGAACTTTCCCACATCTTGATAAAGCGTGCCGATCGGCATCAACAGCAATCCAATTCCCGTCCCCCACAGCACCATCAGCACGATCGTTAGCGGCGCCCATAGAACGACCCAGGATAGACTCACTCCAAACCACAGCAACGCGGGAAGCAACAGCAGCACTCGAATCATCAGATTAAAGAACACCTCTCCCAGTCCTAGCATCACCAGAGATTCGCGCGAAATTCGCAGCTTACTGATCATGCTTCTGTTCTGGTTGAGGATCTTTAGAGGCATCTGTACGGTTTCGCTGAAGGACTGCCAAAGAATCATTCCGGTCAAGATGTACAGTGTCGCGTTAACGCCAATGTCACCGGTGCTGAAGACGCCTTGCTGGCGCAAGAAAATCCACACCGACGTGTTTGCGATTGGGGGTAGAAAAGCCCAAAACAGGCCCAACAATGTCTGGCGGTACATTCCCCGCACATTGCGCAAGAACAATCGCCAGGCCAAATCGCGTCCGTTCCAAGTGTCACTGATAATGTCATTCAGCAATTGGTGGGGACTGCAGATTTCAGACTGAGCCGAATAGGTCGTGACTTTGTCGGTGGAGTTATTGATTGACACAGTCTATCGCAACTAAATAAATAATGATTTTTGAAAAACGATGAGAATGTTGATGTGGGTTCATTACGCTAATCCTGCCTTGATCAGGTCGTGCAAGTGTAACAGGCCGCTGATTTTACCATCATCAACCACCGGCAGGGTCGTTATCTGTCGGTCTTCCATGATCCGTAATGCTTCTGCGGCCAGCTTTCCGGTTCCGATGGTCACGGGGGTCGCGGTCGACGCGGCGCTGATCGTTCGGGTCATCAGTTCGGAGATTTCTCCCGAGGCGTTTGCAAAGTATCTTCGCAAGTCACCGTCGGTGACGATGCCCGACAGCCGGTGAGCGCTATCGGTCAGCAGTAAACAGCCGAGTTTTTTTTCGTTTATCATTTTGATCGCGTCCCCGAAGTTGGTGTTGTATAGCGCTACAGGCACACCATCGCCGCGATGCATTACGTCTTGGACTTTGATCAGTAATTTTTTCCCAAGGCTTCCGCCGGGGTGAAATAGCGCGAACTGTTGGGCTGAAAATCCGCGTGCTTTCATCAGTGCAACCGCTAGGGCATCGGCCATCGCTAAGGTCACTGTCGTGCTGCAGGTTGGGGCTAGGGAGCAGGCGTCGGCTTCGCGCGTAACGCTGCAGTCGAGCACCGCGTCGCTGTGAACGGCTAATGTTGAACGTAGGTCGCCGGTCAGCGCGATCACTGGAACCTTCGCGCGGTGCATGTATTGAACGATTTTGAGAATCTCGGTCGTTTCACCGCTGTTGGATAGCGCGATCAAAACGTCGCCGGTGGTGACGATTCCCAGATCGCCGTGAATCGCTTCGGTGGGGTGGAGGTAGATCGCCGGTGCGCCGGTGCTGCAGAATGTTGCCGCCGCTTTTCTGGCCACAAACCCCATTTTGCCCATGCCGGTGAATAACACGCGCCCTTGGCATGCGATCAGTTTTTCGACCGCCAATTGGCAACAGCAATCGCCGCCCATCCGAGCCGCTGCGGCAGCCAACGCGGCAGCTTCGAGATTCAGCACATCCGCCATTTGCTGAGCCACATTTTCAATTCCGATTTTCATATCGATAATTATAGCTGGCAGCAGATATTTTGGCCGGGGTTCAACAAAAAAACACGGCCAGCTTTTTGGTACTGACCGTGTTGAGTGCGTGCTCCGAAAGATTGGCGATTGAACGCTCGAATCAAACGATGGCATGCGAAACTATTTTGTTGCCTCGTCGCTGGGGTCGGCGATTGAACACCGATGACTGAAGGTACAACCCTTATCGCCCAATGGCGGGGGGAATACGATAAAAAAAGAATGAAAGCTCATAACCCGGGCATCCGGAATAACCCTCATCGCGACCGAAAGTCGAATCACCGCAAACAATTCCAGCAAACCATTACATTGCGCTTATGGGATTGCAACGTATCGAATGGGATTGCAACGTATCGACCGCGCCGTCGATACGTCGGCGCGGTGGCTCAAAGGACCATCCGTTAGCCGGATCAATAAGCGGTGACGCCTTCCTTTAAATAATACAGTGCGCCGCAGCCTTGGCAGAACAGAATTTGCTTCATCAACAACGAAGCCTTCATCTGAGCGGTAAGATGGACCTGGCAATTGCCGCAGGTGATGGCATCGGTTTCGGCTAATGCGTCTTCGCCTTTGGCGTCGGCTCGGCGGCGGTAGTCGGTCTTCACGTCCATCGGCAGTTTTTTCTCGCTTTCGGCAAGTTCCTCTGCGATGCGTTGGCGTTCGACCCGTAAGGCCTTCATCTCGAGGGTCACTTTTTCGGTGATTCGTTTTTTGTCGATTTTCGATTTTTCAAGGTTTTCAGTCGCGACAACAACGTCGGCGTCAATTTTGTCTTGCCTTTCGAGCATTTCAAAAATTTCGTCGGCCAGCACGCTGCTGGCTTGTTGGTCCGCCGCGATGCGATCTTTAAGTAACTGAAATTCTTTGTTGGAACCTGCCGCGTTTAGCTTCGCCTGCATGTCTTGAACTTTCGCATCGCGTTCGTTCATCGTCATTTGTTTGCGGTCTGTTGCCAGTCGGTTTTCTTTCTGACGTAATTTGGTGGCGTCGAGCTCACCGGCGAAGGAAGCTTCGTTTTGCGTCGCAATTTTTACCTGCAAGGGCCCTTTGCGAAGCCGTTGATCAATATCAGCCAACTGACGGTGCATTCGGTGCAGCGTACGCAATAAACCAAAATCGACACTCATAAAGTTTCTCAAAAAACATAGTCAGCGAACGAATAGACGCGTATCTTAGCACGTGTTGCCGGCCGGTTAAAGCGAACGGCTTAAAAACCTACCGGTATGAGAACGGGCAATGGTCGCGACGTGTTCCGGCGTTCCGGTCGCGATCACTTCGCCACCGCCACTGCCGCCTTCAGGGCCCAGATCAATGACCCAATCGGCGGTTTTGACGACGTCTAAGTTGTGTTCGATGACGATGACAGAGTTACCGGCATCGACGATCCTATTGATCACTTCCAACAGGTCCGCAATGTCCGCGAAATGCAAACCGGTGGTGGGTTCGTCCAAAATGTACAGCGTATGTCCTTGCTTGGGGCTGGAAAGATGATTTGCCAGTTTAATCCGTTGTGCTTCGCCCCCCGAAAGCGTGGTCGCGGGTTGGCCTAACTGAATATAGCCTAATCCCACGTCGACTAAACATTCCAACGTCGAACAAATGCGGCTAAAACCGGTAAACTGTTTGAGGGCTTGTTCGGCGGTCATCTCCAGAACGTCCGCGATCGAAAAATCACCGAACCGGGCTTGCAAGGTGCTGGGGTTGAATCGGCGCCCTGCGCATACGTCACATTTGACAAAGACATCTGGCAGGAACTTCAGTTTAACTTTTTCAAACCCCTGCCCTGCACAATTTTCGCAAGCGCCCGATTTTGAGTTGAAACTAAATCTCGACGCAGAATATCCGCGCTGTTTGGCAATTTTTGTCACGGCAAAAATCTTGCGAAACTGATCCAAAAGATCCGTGTAAGTCGCCAAACAGCTTCTTGGCGACCGGCCGATCGGCTTTTGATCGACGCAAACTAAAGAGTCAATCTGTTCCAGTCCCAGGATCGCATCATGTTGGGCCGGTGGTAAAGACACCAGTTCCAAATGGCGTTTTGCGGCGGGGACTAAAGTCTCGTTGATCAACGTGCTTTTCCCGCTGCCGCTGACTCCGGTGACACAAACCAAAACGCCCAGCGGTATATCGACGTCGACCGAATTGAGATTGAAACCCGACGCTCCTGTGATGGTGATCCGTCGACTTTGATCGATGGCCCGACGTTGCTCCCGAGCAGCACATTGCGTTTCGCCGGATAGAAATTTCCCGGTTAAGCTTTGATCGGACGCGATTAACTGTGGGACCGTGCCGTGTGCGACGATGATGCCGCCGTTTCTCCCGGCGCCCGGGCCGACGTCGATCACGTAGTCGGCGGCCATGATAATGCGCTGGTCATGTTCGACGACGACCATCGAATTTCCGGCGGCTTTTAGTTTTAGAATCGAATCAATCAAACGGTCGTTGTCGCGCGGATGTAAACCGATCGAAGGTTCGTCCAAGATATAGCAGACGTTGGTCAGCCCGGTTCCGATAGACGTTCCCAATCGTACGCGCTGGTGTTCGCCTCCCGAGAGCGTGTCGGTGGCACGTCCGAGCGTTAAATAGGCGACGCCGACTTCGACCAGGAAGCTTAGCCGTTTGGTAATCGCATCCAATAACGGTTGGGCGACGATAGCGCGTTGGTCATCGTAACGGATCGATTGAAACCACCCCAGCGCCTCATCCAGCGGCATCGCGACGATCTGCGCCATGTTGTGATCGGCCAAGAAAACCGAGTTCGCCCGATCGTTGAGGCGACTGCTGCCACAGTCGGGACACGGCAAGCGCGTCTCCATGTCAATCAACCTGTCGCACCACTGTTGGTCATCGGTGAGCACCAGTTCCTTTTCCAGCACCAACATCAGTCCAGGCGCCGAAGCGTCGTGCTGGTACAGGAACCGTTCCCATGTCCCATCGGACATTTCAGACAGCGGCGAATCGGCGTCCCAAAGGACGGATTCCAAGACCGCAGTCAGTTGCTTAATCTTTTTTTGATAGGCGGCGTTGGTCAGGTGGTCCCAAACAGAGATCCCTCGATCGGTGATCGATTTTTCGCGATCGGCGATGACCTGTGCGGGGTCGAAGTGAATTGAGCATCCTAATCCGTTGCAGCTTTGACAAGCGCCAAAAGGGCTGTTGAAGCTAAAAGTGCGTGGTTCGATTTCGGAGTAGTGAATGTCGCAATTTGGGCATGCGTAAACGGTGCTGTAGATGCGTTGGGACCAGCGCGACGTGTCCGTTTTGGACGCAGCGTCCATCTGATCGGGGGCGATCCAGCTGACCAGGACGGTCCCGCCGCTTAGCTGCACCGAAAGTTCGATCGCTTTCATCAGTCGATCTTCGATTCCCGGTTTCACGATAATACGATCGGTCACCGCTTCGATCGTGTGGGGCAATGCGCTGTCCAGCGGCGGTACGTGGTCGATGTCCAACACTTCACCGTCAACCCGTACGCGCACCAGTCGTTCACGGCGGATCTTTTTCAGCGTATCTAAGTGATTGCCTTTGCGTTGGTCGACGATGGGGGACAAAAGCATCAGCCGCGCACCGGCGGGCAGTTCCAAAATATGGTCACAAATTTCAGCCGCCGTTTGTTGCTGGATTGGTTGCTGACATTGGACGCATTTTACGTCACCGGCCTTCGCCATCAACAATCGCAGGTAGTCGTAAATTTCGCTGATCGTGCCGACGGTTGATCGCGGGTTTGCGCTGCCAAGATTCTGATCTAAGGACAGTGTCGGCGGCAAACCGCTGATAGCGTCCACGTCGGGGCGCGGGAGTTGATTAAAGTATTGAGCGGTGGCTAAAGATTGGCTGGCAAAGAACTGGCGTTGGCCTTCCGCGAAAAGGGTGTCAAAGGCCAGCGAGCTTTTTCCGCTGCCGCTGGGCCCGGTGATGACCACCAGTGCGTCGCGCGGAATCGCGAGATCGATATTTTTTAGATTGTTGGCTCGCGCCCCTGCGATCGAAATGAAGTTGCCGGGAGCATCGTTGCCGGATGGCGCGTCGATTGGCATATTGCTCGGTCCGTAAAAAGTGTGGGTGAAAAGTGTCAGTGTTGAGGGCGCTTTTTTTTGAGAGCGCGTTTTAACAAAACAGTGGCCGGGTACGTCAATGAAGACAAAATATAGAGCGTCATTGGGACGCCGCCTGTTTTGCCAGTTCGCATTCACAACGACATGGAGGCCCGATACCCGCAAGTCGATCGACTGGCGTGGCGCCGTTTGCATCAATCCAGTTTCGTCAAAACTTCATCGACCGGATGTCGAAAGTCCGATATTGAGAGCGCTCCGAGGTGCCAAATCCGTTAATCGTGGTTGCCGGAGGACTGTGTGCCCTAATTTTCCCCAAAGAGTAAGTGCAGTTGCGAGAATTTTCCCGCCGGATTCAATGGGCAGCTTACCACCGAATTTCGTTCCGTTATATTACACGCTGTCATTTTTTCCATAGGAGCTATCTCTTGTCAGAAGCAGCAGACATCGGCCTCATCGGCCTCGCCGTAATGGGTGAAAACCTCGTTCTTAACATGGCCAGCAAGGGCTTTACCGTCTCTGTTTATAATCGAACGACTCAAAAGGTCGACGATTTTATGGAGGGGCGCGCTAAAGGTAAAACGATTCTGGGTACCCGCACACCTGAAGAATTGGTGGCGTCTTTGAAAAGTCCGCGTCGCATTATGATCATGGTCAAAGCGGGGAAACCGGTCGACATGGTGATCGATGGATTGGTGCCGCATTTAGACAAAGGTGACATCATCATCGACGGTGGCAACAGCGAATTCCCCGACAGCGTTCGCCGCACCGAAGATCTCGCGGCCAAAGGAATTTTATTCATCGGGACTGGTGTTTCAGGTGGTGAAGAAGGCGCCCTCAAAGGCCCCAGTATTATGCCCGGCGGAAATCCTGACGCCTGGCCGCACGTGAAAGATATCTTCCAAGCGATTAGCGCGAAAACGGATAAGGGCGAACCGTGCTGTGATTGGGTAGGACGCGGCGGTGCCGGACATTTCGTTAAAATGGTACACAACGGCATCGAATACGGTGACATGCAGATGATCTGCGAAACGTACCAGATGATGAAAGACGGATTGGGGATGTCCAATCAGGAGCTCCACGAGGTGTTCTCCAAATGGAACGATGGGGTTCTGGACAGCTACTTGGTTGAAATCACACGCGATATCTTCGGCCATGTCGACCAAGAAACAGGTGAACACACCGT
Organism: uncultured Pirellulaceae bacterium; assembly: GCA_937944405.1. Lineage (GTDB taxonomy): Bacteria > Planctomycetota > Planctomycetia > Pirellulales > Pirellulaceae > Mariniblastus. The sequence continues at coordinate 27,469 of CALDYR010000046.1, read as the reverse complement.
CGATTTGATTATGGATCGCGCGGGGCAGAAAGGAACCGGGAAATGGACGGCGATTTCGGCTTTGGAAGTTGGGCAGCCTCTGACGTTGATCGGAGAAGCCGTTTTCGCGCGATGTATTTCAGCGCTCAAAGAAGAACGTGTCGTTGCCGCCAAATCGCTCAACGGACCCGATGTCAAATTCGAAGGTGACAAAACCGCAATGGTGGCGGACCTCGAACAGGCGCTCTATGCTTCGAAAATCGTTTCTTACGCTCAAGGATATCAGCTAATGCGAGCCGTCTCCGACGAACGTGATTGGCAGTTGAACTACGGCGGCATCGCGCTGATGTGGCGCGGCGGTTGTATCATCCGCAGCCGTTTCCTCAACAACATCCGCGACGCGTTTGAAAAAGACCCAATGCTGACCAACCTACTGTTGGACGAATTTTTCGAGAAGGCTGTCGAAAACGCTCAAGCTTCTTGGCGTCGGGTCGTTTCCACGGCCGTTGCGCTGGGAATTCCAATGCCTGCGATCGGTGCGGCGTTGGCGTATTACGACGGGTACCGCACCCAACGGCTGCCGGCGAATCTACTTCAGGCTCAACGCGATTACTTCGGGGCGCACACCTACGAACGGGTTGATAAACCACGTGGAGAGTTTTTCCATACCAACTGGACCGGGCGCGGTGGGACAACATCGTCGACCACATACGACGTTTAGGTGGTGGGCGGCAATCGCGGGCTGGTTTCAAGCAAACTGAATGATGATGCCAGATGCCAGATGGCGGTGGCGATTGCGATGGCACTGCTCGTGGACGCTGGTGTTTGTGCGAGCGTTCTCGATCACTTTAAAAATTCCCAGGAGACCCTATGGATATTCGTGAAGCCTTTGTGACCAATCTCAAAACATCAGCGATGGTGTGTGGGACTTATTTAGCAGACCTAACCGACGAAGAGGCGATGCAGCGCCCGCACCCCGAGTGCAACCATATCAACTGGCAAGTCGGTCATTTGATCGCGTCGGAGCACGCGATGGCATCGGCGTGCGGTGATGGTATTCCCGCACTGCCGGAAGGATTTGCGGACAAGTACTCGCGCGAAACCGCGGGCAGCGATAACGCGAATGATTTTGTGCCCAAGTCTATGCTGATGAAGATCGCAGCCCGTCAACACGAAGCCGTTTTGGATGTCATCGTGGGAATGTCGGATGAAGACTTCGACAAACCTGGCCCGGAGAGCATGAAAGCCTACGCGCCGACACTCGGCGCGCTGGCGAACATGATGGGATCGCATTGGATGATGCACGCCGGTCAGTGGGTGGTGGTGCGGCGGCAGCTTGGCCGCGATGTTGTGATTTAACTGTTGCGTTGATACTTTTAGGATTCGCTGTGCAATCAGAAAAAATGAAACCGTTGATTTTTGTCATCTTCGGAGCGTCGGGAGATTTAGCTCGACGCAAGCTTGTGCCTGCTGTTTACGACCTTTTTAAGTGCGGGTTGCTTCCGGATAACTTTGCCCTTTTAGGGGTCAGCCGCAGCGCGCTGTCGGACGACGATTTTCGTGACAAGGCGTTTCTGGAGAACGATCTTCATTCGATTGAAGGGGAATCCGAGACGCACAAAAAAGCGTTCGCTGAGAAATTGTTCTACCAGCCGATCGACACCAACGTCGAAGCCGACTATGCCAAGGTCGCTGATCGCGTCAAAGCGCTCGATCAACAATTTTCGACCGAAGGCAACGTGATCTTCTATCTTTCGACGCCACCGGTTTTGTACGATAAAATCCCCCGTTTTTTAGCCGCTCATGGGCTCAATGATGCTACCGAAGGTTACCGTCGTTTGGTGATTGAGAAACCTTTTGGCTACGATCTGGCCACCGCGCAGAGTCTTAACAAAAGCCTGAAAGAGCATTTTCCCGAAGAAGAGATTTATCGCATCGACCATTACTTGGGTAAAGAAACGGTGCAGAATTTGCTGGTCACACGGTTTTCTAACGGCGTGTTTGAACCGCTGTGGAATCGGAACTATATCCACCATATCGAAATCACGTCCGCTGAAACTTTGGGCGTCGGAAATCGAGGGGGCTATTATGATACCTCCGGTGCGTTGCGCGATATGCTGCAGAATCATCTGATGCAAATTGTGGCTCATGTCGCGATGGAGCCGCCTATTTCGCCGACCGCCGATTCCATTCGTAGTGAAAAAGCCAAACTGTTTCAGTCATTACGACCGATCACCGCCGACCAAGTCGCCCAGTACTCCATCCGCGGCCAATATATGGCGTCGGAAATGGGCGGAAAAATGGTCAACGGATATCGTGAGGAAGAAGGGGTTCCCGACGATTCGAAAACAGAGACCTTTGCCGCGATCAAGTTCTTCATTGATAACTGGCGGTGGGCGAACGTTCCTTTTTACATCCGCACCGGCAAACGTATGCCAACTAAAGTTACCGAAATCGCGATCACTTTTAAGAAACCCCCCCACCATTTGTTCAACCACGCGGACTCCTACGTGCAGTCCCACAACCAATTGGTGATCCGCATTCAACCCGACGAAGGGTTGCTGTTGAAGTTCGGAATGAAGGTTCCCGGGCAGGGATTCAAAGTCAAAAACGTGGGCATGGATTTCCATTACAGCGACCTCAGCGAAGGCAATGTGCCTGAAGCGTACGAACGTCTGTTGTTGGACTGTATGAAAGGCGACGCGACGCTGTACGCCCACGGTGACAGCGTCGAAGCATCGTGGCGATTTGTCGAACCCATCCTGAACGGGTGGAAGAACGATCCTTCGATCCCGGTTTACGGATACCCGGCCGGAACATGGGGGCCCTTGGCGGCCAATGAAATGGTTGAACCCAGTGATTTGACATGGAGAAATCCGTGCCGCGAACTTACGCAAGACACCAATTACTGCAAACTTTAAATCTGACAGGCTGAGAAGAGATCATGGCTGAGGTAAAAATTTTCGCTGATAATCCTAGCGTTGCGGTCGAGTTTGCTAAATGTTTTCGTGACTACGTGAACAATCTCGATCAGGATTCGATCACCGTTTGTCTCTCCGGGGGGAGTACGCCGAAACTCCTGTTCGAAGAACTGGCCGCAAACCATCGGGAAGCGATCGATTGGTCGAGGCTACATTTTTTCTGGGGAGATGAACGTTGCGTCGCGCCCGAGGATCCGCAAAGCAATTACGGTGAATGTAGAAAACTATTGCTTGATCAAATCGAAATTCCGGTCACCAACGTCCAGCGCGTCATCGGAGAAAGCGATCCCAACGCGGAGGCCGATCGCTATGGGCGGACCATCACCGACAATGTGGCGACTGGAGAAAATGGTCTGCCAGTGTTTGATTTGATGATTTTAGGAATGGGAGGCGACGGGCATACCGCTTCGATTTTCCCTCATCAAATGGACCTGTTGACCTCGGAGAAAATTTGCGACGTCGCCGTTCATCCCGACAGCGGACAGAAACGCGTGACCATTACCGGCCCCGTTATTAACAACGCCAAACAAGTCGTATTCCTGATCACCGGCGGTGGAAAAGCCGATGTGTTGGCAACGGTAAAAGACGGATCCGGAATCCAATACCCGGCCACCCATGTCCAGCCAAAATCTGGGGAACTGTTGTTCTTTTTAGATCAGGCGGCCGCGGCGAAGCTGTAAATTCAAGTTGTAAACTGGCACCGGCGATTTTCCTGGTACCAGCAATTTTCAATTTTAACCTATTGCTTTGTCAAAGCTTGATTTTTGGCTGAGCCGTTTGGGCGATAACCACGGTTGAACATTCAGTAACCGTGGCTATTGCCAAAACGGATTATGTTACCGAACCCCTTTTGTAGCTTTGGCAGCGCACTACGTCGTTTTCCGCTAGGGCTAACCGTCCAGTAACTTTTCGAGGTTGGGGATTACCATCGCTCCGCAGTCGGTCTCGAAGGCGCCCAAGTGAGGTGTGCCTGAGAGTTCTTCGAATTCTGTCGACATCGATGTGGGGGCTTTCATAGATTGCATTTGAGTTTGGGCGTAGAAGCCAACGTAGCGATGTCCACTGGCTCGGGCGATGACCAAACGACGGCTCCGTTGGCGTTTGCGATTGTCCTCTTTGATGCGATTCATGCTGAAAACGGATCCCAGTTTAACGATCGGGATGGGCATCTTCCGCCACAGGATATAACCGTCAAAGATGTCGTTGGCAATCGGCGACTTCATCGTCGTGTGCCCCGTGACGACTTCGGCTACTGCGGCCAAGGGGAGGCAGAACACAAAGTTTAATTGTTGGCGGGGCACGTCTTCGGGGACGAATGCCAATAGCTGGCCGCTGCCACGTCGTTGGGGCAGACCTTTATCAGAAAGTAATGGACGCGCTGTGGTGGAAACGTCTGCCGGGGCAGGCGCGTCGTTCTGAAATTGTAACGCGTTGATCGGGTTGACCACTAACGCCAGCGCGTCGTTGGGATCTTGACTCTCAGGTGCGAGGGTGACAATGTGGGAAAAGAGGTGGTTCTTATCCCCGGGGCGCGCGACGGCAGGTAAACGATGCCAATGATTGTTTGGCACATCGATCGGACGCGACACCTGCCCCACGCGGAGGGTAGCGACCTGGTTGCCGCTGCGGATTGCGACCAAAGCACGTTCGTCTTCGCTAGGGGGGAGGTCGATGCCAAGATGAAGCGACAGCAACGTCGAAAGCGACGCCACCGGGAGTTCACCTTCAGGCGTCGTCAGCATATCCATGTCCTTGTCCATCTGTTGACGGGCGACCTGATAAACACCTGATAGATGCGTGGTTGGTAATGCAAATCGATAACCGCCGGTCACGCAGGTGACCACCTGTTGTTGTTTGGGGGCGATGACGGTGGCCTGAACCGCTGCCGTGAGGTCGCTAGTGGTGAATGTCGTCATAGGAAACTCTTTTGCGTTTGTCCAGATGTCCGCCGTTGCCTTGGGCGGCGCTGATTTTAATTTATTCGACTTTTAAGCGGCTGCTCAGTTCAATCCTTCGGAGATTTACGCGCATTTGGCCGAATAAGGCGGCACGATTAAGCGTTAACCAACTCACGAGCATCATTGACCATTTGCGTGATCAATCCGATTAAGTGTTCGTCGTTGAATGGTTTGACAACATGTTCATCGGCACCGGCGTCAGCGGCCATTTTGCGATGCTTTTCACCGGCACGAGAGGTGACCATCACGATCGGCGTGAAGTGGAATTCGGGTTGGTTGCGGAGTCGGCCGACCAGTTCGATCCCATCCATGCGCGGCATTTCCATGTCGCAGAGGAAGACGTCGGGCGGTGTTTCGGCAGCGGATAAAACCTCCAAGGCGTCGACGCCGTCTTTGGCGCTTAAAACGTCCCATCCTGAAGATCGTAGTAGGTTCGTCGTCACGCGCCGGACCGAAATGGAATCGTCGATCACCATCGCGGTTCGGCGACGGTCGACGGTGGCGACTTCACTGCTGTTAGAGAACGTGGAGGCAGCACGGTTGATGCTGCGTTGCCCCACAAGGTCAGCCGGGTCAAGAATTGGGATCACGGTTCCGTCACCGGCGATCGTGGCACCGATCAGTCCAGGCACGCTGGCCAAATGGTCTCCGAGTGTCTTGACCACGATGTCCTGTCCACCATCAATGTGATCAACGGTGATGGCCATTTCATCGTCACCGGTACGAATCAAAAGCAGGGGTTTCGCTTCGTTGAAGGCCGCTTTGTCTTCGGGCCGCATTTGTAGGTGAATCGCCATCTCTTTGAGCCGTACGGTACGATCCCCCAAATTCACGATCGGTTGATTTCCGACTCTGCTGACGTTGGATGGATCCAATCGCAGAATTTGTTGCACCGCCTGCATCGGGATCGCGAAAAGTTGGCCGTTGGATTCAATCAACAGCGCCCGCGACACGGCCAGGGTGGTTGGCAGGTGAACGGTGAAAGTTGACCCTTGGCCGGCTTCGCTGTTGACCGAGATCGAACCTTTGAGGCGTTGGACCGCATCGCGCACGACGTCCATGCCTACACCGCGTCCCGAAATATCGGTAAGTTTCGCCGCGGTGCTGAAACCGGGCAGGAAGATCAATGAACTCAATTCGTCTTTGGATAGGGTTTGATCTTCTTGGATCATGCCCCGTTCAATGGCCCGTTGGCGAATTTTGTTCAAATTCAAACCGCCTCCATCATCGGAGACGCGGATCGTGACTTGGGTGCCTTGATTGAGGGCTTCGATCTGCAGCGTCGCGTTGGCGGGTTTTCCTGCGGCGACCCTATCCTTAGGAGATTCGATGCCGTGATCAAGCGCGTTGCGAACTAAGTGTAATAGTGGATCGGTGATTTCCTCAAGGACGGTTTTGTCCAGTTCGGTACCTTCGCCCTTGACCACCAAGTCGACTTTTTTGCCCAGTTTATTTGAGACACTGCGGACGGTTCGATCGAGCCGATTGACGATGTTGCTGACCGGAACCATGCGGATGTGCATCAAGCTGTCTTGGGCGTCACGATTGAGTCGCTGTTGGCGGCCCAGCAATGCATCGAAATCACCATGCAGCGTGCGAAATTCACCGGTGATGACCGCAACGTCGTTGGTGGCTTCGGACAAGGTACGAGCCAATAGATGGAATTCGGTGTAACGATCGAATTCTAAAGAATCCAGTTCGTCGGTGCGGTTTGCATTGCCGGCGAAAACGCTGCCGATGTTGGCGCCGAGCATGCTGCTTTTGTCACGCGTTCCACTTTTTAATGCCTCGACGCTGTAGCGGGTCTCAACATCATGAGCTACGCCACGGAAACGCGCCAACGCCATGCCCATATCTTCGATGCGGCTTTCTAAATCGGAAAGACGTTGATAGAAAGCTGACCGGTTGACGACCATTTCGCCCACCAACGCAACTAGGTTGTCCAAACGATCCAGCGGAACACGCAAGTACTGTGTTGCTTCTTTCCCTTGTTCGGCTGCGGCCTGTTTAGGCTCCGGTTTGGCTGCCGATTGGTCTGGCGATTGGTCTGGCGATTGGTCTGCTGTTTGGGCGACCGCAACAGGCGTTTGAGCGGCCGCAACAGGCTGGGCGGAGACATATTCGGCGGATACAGATTCTAGTTTCGCGAGCGCGGCTTCGGTTTCGGTTGCGGCAGTAGCTTCAGTCAGCGCGCGTGCTTCGTTGGCGGAATCATTTGCCAAAATTTCGGACGATTGATTGGCTGTCGCCACGTTCGAAACTCCCAAGCTGATCATCTCGTTATGGTAGGCGGTGTAGAGCTGGACCAAGGTCGCGGTGGCTCGATCGAAATCGATTTCAGTTGTCGTTAGATCCTGAAGTTGGTCGGCCGTTTCGAGCAGCAGTTCGATCTGTTGGCCGGTAACGGTGAGGTTGTTGTCGGCTAGGTGATCCAATAGATCTTCCATGCGGTGCGACAGTCGCGTGATGGCTTCGAAACCGACCGCTCCGGCTGCGCCCTTTAGTGTGTGAGACGCGCGGCGAATGTCTCCCAATGCGACCGTGTCGTTGCTGTCGGTGCGCAGTCTATCCAGCCCGTCGTAGATGGTCCGCATGTGGTCTTCGGCCTCTTCGCTAAAGATCTCCATAAGTTCGGCCGGAATGTTGCCGCCGGCACGTACTTGTTCGGATACTTCGGCGACCGAAAAGGCCGGGACAGGGGCAGGGGCAGGGACGGCAGGCTGGGCGCGGCCGTTTGTTGCGGCTGTCGCGTCCTGCGATTCCAGTAAGGCGAGTGCTTGTGCGACTACATCATCGGCGACGCCTTGAGTGGGCGGGTTGGCTGATGTTGCGGGGGCGGGATTGGCCGGTTGTGTTTGGGCGAACGCACCGCCGGTCATCACTGCCATCTCTGCTGCGTAACTGGCGTAAGTTTCGACCAGTGTTTTAGCGGAGGAATCAACTTCAAACTTGCCGGTGGTGATGTCCTCTAGCTGATCTGCGGTCGATAGCAGCAGTAGAATTTGCGATCGGCTGGCGGATTGTTTTCGATCAGCCAGCAGGTCAAGCAGGTCTTCCATGCGATGGGCTAACCGCGTGACGGCTTCGGCTCCGACCGCACCGGCGGCCCCTTTTAACGTGTGAGCCGCCCGCCTCACATCTCCCAAAGCCACCATGTCGCTAGGTTCGTTTCCCATTCGGTCCAATCCTTCATAGATTGTGCGCAAATGCTCTTCGGCTTCTGCGCTGAAAATTTCAACAAATTCGGGCGACATATTACCGCCGGCGTTGAGCTGTTGAATTACTTCCTTGAGACCGTCGTTGCTATTCTCAGACATAGAATTTCCTGTCAAGCCGTTGACTTGGGTGTTTAATGGGGCGTGGCGGCGAACGTTTCGGGTTCGTCATGCAACACATGGCGAGGGGAGCGTTGCAAAGTTTTGGGAAGATCTCCCCAACGGCGTCGACCGAAAGTGAAGCTCGGTCGACGCGGGTTCGGTGATCTTCCAATCTTCGATCACGTCGCATCAAGGTGCTACGGCGAGATCGGATTGGCGCGAAAGTGTTCTAGCCAACGGAAACTTCAGCTTCGGTGAGGAACTTTTTCAGCTTCTTCATGCCTTCTTCGGTGTATAAATCCTCATCGAAGTTTAGCATTGCGGAGTAGTAGTTCCGTTGCCCATCGGTGCGTGCTTTGAGTTGATCACTGGTGATGGCTTTAGAACCCATGCCCCAGTTCGAGAAGTGCCGAGCTTTGGCCGGTTCGCAGAATCGAATGCGAGAGCCAATGTGACGTTTGTCTTTCGCAATTTTTTCGTACAGCGCGATAACCTGAGCGTATGGCCCTTCTAACACTTGTAAGAATCTTGTGTTAGTGTGCAACAGCATGCCCGTCAAACTTTTCTCAGGATTGTTCTTACGGGCGGTTTCAACGATATTGGTAATTTCTTCATCGGTGCAATTTTGTGCTCGGGCGCTGGTGTAGGCCAAGCGGCACAATTGAGTCGGCCCCATGTTGTGGGAAACGTCTCGCAAGTTACCGACGCCTTCGACCATGGTAGCCAATTCCCCCAGGACTTGGGCTTCGGCTGGGTTTTCGATACCAAGGTTAAATTGAGAAACCGATTCACGAAGTTGGGTCGCAAGTGAAGAAAGTTGGCCAACCGATTGCGTCGCGGTACGAGACCGGTCCGCCGATTGCTTGGTCGAATCAGAAATGTGAGCCATCGTAGAAGCAATTTCGGTCGCTGCGTTCGCCTGTTCGGTCGCAGATGATGATACTTCTGAAATCAGATATTCCAACTGCTGGGAAACCTTGTCAATTTCGTCCAGCGTTTGACCCGCCTGAGTGGCCAGTTCGGATCCTTCGACCACCTCGCGCGTCGACTCTTCCATGTCGGTGATCGCTTCAGACGTTTCGTTCTGAATTGCTTTAATCAGTGTCGAAATCTGCTTGGTCGCATCGGTGGATCGTTCCGCCAGACGCTCGACCTCTTCGGCAACCACCGCAAAACCCTGTCCTGCGTCACCGGCCATGGCCGCCTGAATCGACGCGTTCAAAGCCAGAATCGAGGTACGGTCAGCAATATCAGAAATCAATTGAACGATCTCGCCAATCTCTTGAGACGATTCACCCAGACGCTTAATCCTTTTGGATGTCGCCTGTACCTGTTCACGGATACGATCCATACCTTCAACGGTGTTGGTCACCGCTGCCAGGCCACGGGAGGCCGTTTCACGAGCCTGTTTCGCAACCGTCGCAGAGTCGTTAGATTGATCGGCCACCAATTTAATCTGATCCGTAATGTGCAGAACGCGGTTAGACGCGGTTTCAATCTCGTTGGCCTGAGCATCCGTTTCTTCAGATAGCTGGTTGGAGAACAAGGCGAACGAACCGGCGGACGAGGTCACCTGGTTGGTCGCGACTTGTACACGAGAAACAATCGATCGAAGTTGTTCGGTCATGTGGTTAACGGTACCGGCGATCGCACCGGTAATATCTTCCTTCACGTCGGCGTTAATGGTCAAGTCACCGGCCGCGATACTTTCCATCTCGCCGATCAGAGACTCGATCGAGTTCTGAATCTCTTGCCGTTCGTCGTTGGACTGAATCAGCGTCAGCGTGTTGTCACACATCGCATTGAGCGCGATCGCAACGTCGCCAAGTTCGTCGTTGGTGATCTTTTCCGCACGAGCGTCAAACATACCAATACCGATGCTCGAGAGCATGTCGTTAATCGAGTTCGCTTGTTCAGAAATACGTCTCGCAAACCAGAACGTCAAAAACGTACCAAACGCGGTACCGATCAAAATCACCGCACTCGATTGATACAACATACCGGTCGCGGCGATAGGAGCACGAACTTCAGCAAGGTCGATCTCAGACATCAAAGCCCATTTAATGGGGGATTGTCCCTTACCACCCTTGTAGATCGTAATCGGTGACCATGAACTTAGCACCGGAGCCCCACGGTAATCATCGATGATCTGGGTACCCGAACTTCCAGACTGGAAAACGTCTGATACAGCTTGGGTCGTTACCGGCAACGCGGGGTTGATAATGGTGGTTTCTAATCCGAGATCCTTCAAGAATCGTGAGTCGTTTCGGAACAGGTTGTCAGGGCCCACGGCGTAAGTTTCACCTGATTTTCCTAGACCGGTACGTTCATCCAGAATGCTGGAGATACGTCCAATTGGCATCTGGAAGATCGCGACACCGATTTTCTTGTTGCCATCGAAAATGGGTGACGAAATGAAAGATGCTGGTGCTTCGTAAGACGGCGTATAGGTCTCGTAGTCGACCAAGAAGACGTCGTCTCTGTTGTCCGCCGCAGCGGCCAGGCGGAAGGCTTTTCCGAAGTTTGTTTTGGCGTAAGGTCCGTCAATCAGAGATGTCGTGTAATCCATTTCTTTATAGACGGAGTACACGATGTCTCCCGAATCAAGATCACACAAGAAAATATCGTAATATTGAAACTTGCGTAGGTAATTGCGAACAATCGGGTGAAATTTGTCATGAAGTTTGCTGTAGTTGGATCCGTCAGGTGCGGAGTTCAAGTTCTCCTTGGCCCCCAGAGGATTGGGGTTGTTTGAGATGTACTGGTACTGGAGATAAATTGAGTCCAAGTCCAGTGGCCTCATTTGGGCACGAAGATCCGGTCTGTTCCCCGTTTGCTTGACGTATTCGGCACCAAATTCGTTACTGTAGTAACCCAACAATGATTGTTTCATTTTATCCAGTTGAGCATCTTCGATGTTTATTTCGTTACGGATGCTTTGGAGTGCTACAGGAAACTGCTTCATCGCATCGACGACCATCTGGTTTTCACTGAAGGTACTAATTTGACTGTCGATCTGTTGGAAGTAATCTTCAATCTGTTTCGCCTTAACAGTACGAATCGCGGTCAACTGAGCGAACGCCTGAGACATAATACCGCCAGATGCGGCGGTATACATGGTGTAACCGAGAATCGCCATCGGCAAAACCGCGACGATACCCAGCATCAAAAGAAGCTTCCGTTTGATGCTACTGGAAAAATACAGGAACACTGCATGTTCCTGCAGCGCACTTGAGAATGCCATTGAATAACCTCTGTGAAGTTTAGTGTGTGTGTGGTTATCGGGCCGCGTAAATCCGGACCAATGTTAGGCTACTGCCGTGCAAAAGCTTGCAGTTCGCCGCAACCGAGTAGCAAGTCGGGATCGATCAAAACGGTTGTCGCCTGATCGGTGACCGAGATACCATCAGAGAAAGTTGCCACCCGATCAGATAATCCCGACAGCGGGCCTCGTTCTCCGTTGAGGTGTCTAATCCCCAGAACGTGATCAACCACGACGGCAGTAGTGGCGGCGTGTTTTTTACTATTGACCACGATGATTTTTTCGCCCACCGGTTGGCGATCGGCAGTGAGATTCATAAGATTACGAAAATCGGTGACTGAAAGGATCTGGCCACGCAGGTTAATAACACCACGAAGCCAGTCCGGCGTCCGGGGTAGCACGGTGATCTGGCCGCAGCGATCGATTTCTAGAACACCCGTCAGCGGCAATCCAAATTGTTGATCGCCGATCTCAAAGACGACATGGCGCGGGCCGAGGTCGACCCCTTCACCTTGGTGGTCGGCAGATTGATTCGTCGGTGTCGAGTTACTATCAGGCAACATTTCGGGGGTGACACCGTCATCGATGGCGGAGCTGACTTTTTTAAGTAGCTCTTCGAGGGCAGTTGAGGAATCGTTGGGGCGCTCGGAATCCGCAGCAAGCGGAGGGGCGGTTGCCGGTTGGTCGGAACTGTGAGGGGGGACGAGATCCTCGTTGGCGATCTCTTCCCAGTTGATGGCTTGTTCGCCGAACGCAGCGGTCAACGCTTTTTGAAGATCCGCATTGAAGGGATCGTCTACGCTTTGAAATTCTTTATCAGCCATGAATCTTCGCTTTCGGTCCGTCTTGTGTTTGGGGAGTGAGGCTTCCAGCCTGCATCGCAATCTCTGATAGGCTCAAACCCATCGCTTGGTTTCTCTTGCGGCTATGGAACCGACGCCACCATCTCAGATAAGACATCCAGTAGTTGGTTTCGGTTTATCGGTTTGGAGAGGTAAACGTCAGCGCCCTGGCGGTGCCCCCAAATTCGATCGTTTTCTTGATCTTTGGCGGTAACCATCAATACTTTGATCGCCAGTTCGGGGTCTGATTTAATCGCGCGACAAACCTGATAGCCATTCTTCTTGGGGAGAACGATATCAAGCACGACGACTTCGGGGTGGCGTTGCTTAATCAATTCAATTGCCGATTCCCCGTCTTCGGCCGTTAGGTAGGAGTATCCTGCCGCTTTGACAATTTCGACCATCTGATGACGTGCTGTAGGGCTGTCTTCAACGATCAGGACTTGTATTTCTTCACTCATGGAGAACTAAATTCGGTTCGTGTTGCGACGGCGGCGGGTTACCACGACTCTTTGAGTTCGCGCACAAAGACAACAGTGCTTTGGTCGATCTGTTTGCCCAGCGGTGAATCAAATCCGACCAACACGATGGCGTGGTAGAGAACGGTCGCACAGGCGCGTATCAACGCGAGCCCAAGTTTCTCGTAGGTGATTTTGACTTGTTTGTTGTCTTCGCCGCCCATGAAGGCCCGTTTGATTGCAGAACCCCAACTACGAGAATTCAAGACCTCTTGATAGGCCGCACTTTCGTGAAGCGCTCTGGTAATCTCCTCCCGCGTTCGCACTGCTTTTTCGCCATCGAAGAAACTGTCGGAGAATTCGAGCAGTCGGGTCAGCATCTTCTTCGCCGTCCCCGCAGCATTTTCCATGTGTTCTTCGCGCCCCGATTCCTTCGCCATCGAAGTCAATGCTTCCAATTGGCAGATCAGGTCGACACAAGCGATTTCAAGTTCGCCTTGATTAATCGATTGCGCTGTTTTTACAGAGGAAGCCTGAGGGCTGGTAACCAGCGGCGTCTCGGGGGAGTTTGGCAATTTTGGATTTGCTTGGAGCATGTCTTATTGGGGTGCGAACGGTAAATGAGGGGGGAAGAGAGTTGCGAAATTCAATTTCGCAACTAAAACGTGATGGTACATCAGATCTCGGTGATGAACGAAACGCGGTGGCTGTCAAACCGGTATGCCAGCGTGCTGTTTGACTTTGGCGATCAGTTCACTGGATTCAAAAGGCTTAACGATGTAGTCGTTGCAGCCAGACATTTTGCCTCGCATTTTGTCAAACACGCCGTCCTTACCAGAGAGCATGATGACCGGGATGTGCTTGGTGCGATCGTACTTTTTGACGAATTTGCAAAGTTGATACCCACCCAATCGAGGCATGCTGATGTCAGAAAGGATGACGTCCGGGAGCTGTTCTGAGAGTAGCGTTAACGCTTCAACACCGTCGGCCGCTGAAATGACCTGAAAGCCTTGACGCTCTAGCGTAATCGTCAGCAGTTTACGAATCGTCGGGCTGTCGTCGACCGCGAGAACCAGAGCGGCGTCGTCACTCTCGACTGAAGACGCGGCCGGTTGAGCGACCGCCGGTTGTAGAGATTCCTGAACCTCAGCGGTTAATCCGTCGAGGTTCTCTTGGATTGTTTCTTCTACCTCAACCGCCGTAGTAGTGGTGGTGGCCGCGATCGCCGCCGCCGCTGCCGCTGCGGCGGCTTGAGTTTCGGTGGCAATGCGTTCTTCTTCCAGACGTCGTGCTTCGGCGGCTCGTGCTTCTGAGGCTCGTGCTTCTGCGGCCAATCGTTGTAATTCGGCGGCTTCTGCGGCAGCTCGGGTGGCTTCTGCTTCATCTGCCAGCCGTTGTAACTCGGCGGCTCTGCGTTCCGCTTCTGCTTCCTCGGCTTTCGCCGCGATACGTGCCTCTTCGGCTTCCTCTTCCGCGGCGATGGCTTCGGCTTCGGCTGCTAATCGGGCTGCTTCAGCGGCTTCCTCGGCTTTCGCCGCGATACGTGCCGCTTTGGCTTCTTCTTCCGCGGCGATGGCTTCGGCTTCAGCAGCTTCTTCTTCAGAAAACGTAGAAGCTTCGGAGTCTACCGGTTCGTCTTGATTTGATTCCGCTTCAGAAATCACTTCTTGTTCTACTTCAACTTGCTCGGTTGCTGCTTCCGCGACTTGTTCAGCAACGAATTGTTCCGTATCGTCCTGTTCGGTTCGTACGACTGTTGCTTCAGGTGCCACTTCTGATTTCGAAACGATTTCAGCTTCTTCTGTTTCAAATTCAGCGCTGTCTGTTTCAGATTCAACTTTTGCGTCCTCAAACCCAACCGCGCCACCGGCATACGATGTGACGTTGTCGGTGTTGACGATTTCGACTTCGCCTGACTCGTCGATCTCGGAGTCTTGCGCGTTTTGGCTGGCTGCTTCGTCTTGCTGAGTTTCCTCGGTTTCAGCGTCCTGTTGGATGACTACGGCGCGGCTATTGAATTCGTCTTCCGCAACAATTGCGACACAACTTGAATCCTCTGAAGATTCCTCCGACGGTTCGCATCTGACATCCCACTGGGCTGCGAGTTCTTGGATCCCCGACATCCACTCGAGCCCAGACAATGCGGTTGTGTTCCCCGCGTCCAAATCCAACACTCGGCGAAGTGCTTCTTCGGTTTCTGAAAAAGACTCACAAGACCAAGCGCGCATCAACCACGCATCCAAAGATTCTGATCTTTGACTGATATCGTTTTCTAGGTACTGGCGGCTTTTCTGACGATTTCCGTCAAAAATTGCCTTGGCTGCTTTACTCAGATTCTTAGATGGTTGGGCGTTCATAGGTTCAGATTCGGTTATTGGGAGACTTTGGCAGCAACGTCATATGTTGGGGATTTGGGGTTTTTTTAAGCCAGAAGACGGGCTGTTACTTCTTCTGGTAGGTGTCGATACCTTCTTCTTTCCACACGTTCAGCGTTTTGCTGTCGTTCGGGTTGATCTTCACGCCGATCGCGTTGACCGGGTGATCGAACTTTTTCTGAATTTCGATCCAATTGTTCTTAACGTTTTCTGGTACAGCCATTTTCTTGTCCCTAAATTGAGTTCAGTTCGTTTTGGGGCTCGAATGCTTCAAACCTCTATTGGACTATAGGTTTTGTTTTGTCGAGATGACTTGGGAATTCTGACAATCTTTCTTAGGCCGAAGAGGCAATGGAGCTGTAGCAAGTGTGTAATTCCTCCAATTCCTTATAAACCGATCCTTCGGCATCCACGGGGCCGGCGATCGCAAAGGTAAGCTTGGCTAAACCCTCTAAAATTTCGTCCAAAGTCACTTCCTTTAACCGCTCAATGGTCAATCCGTCGATGCAGGCGAGCATCGCGTCGTCGGCGATCCTGTGCCCGAAATGGAAGCATTGCGTTGAAAGCCGCGCGACACGATTGGGGATCACATCCACTGCCAGTTGGCTTTGCCCTTTTATTTGCATCCGCGACTTCCAGAGCTCTTCTTGGTCAATCGGTTTTTGCCAGACCGCTAATGAGGTCAGTTCGAACATGATCAATTGGACGCTTTCGACCAATTTTTCGGGAGACGTAAAACCTTCGATGACCAACGCGCCGCCGCGATGGTAGGCCAAAATGTTGGCCTGAACCGAATAAACCAAACCGTTTTGCTCGCGTAGGTTCCTATACAGCCGCGAGCTCAACCCGCCGCCTAGGACATTGACAATTAAATGCAGTGCGTAGCGACTGTCGGCGGTGATGCTGGGTAACGGGATGGCAATCGAGAAAGTACACTGCGTTGTTTCCATGCGTTTGATACACACCCCACCACGGCTGACGACCGGTGCCGTTTCAAGATTTGGCGACGATCCGCGAAGCGTCCAAAAAGCGTCCTCGGCCTGTTCGACAATCGAATCGTGTTCCACCGCCCCTGCGGCGGCGATGATGATCTTGTCAGGCGTGTAGTGCTTGGAGATAAAATCCACCACGTCTGAACGCGTCAACCGCTGAACGTCTTCGGCGCTGCCGGTAACAGATCGAGACAAAGGATCGTTGGGCCACAATGTTTTCTTGGTCGCCTGTAGTGCGACATCGCTGGGGCTGTCTACGTATTGTAGGATCTCTTGGCAAATGACCCGTTTTTCACGTTCCAATAGGTCCAGCGGGTAGCTGCTTCCGATGATAATGTCGCCCAGCAAATCAATCGCGTAGCTGGTGTAGTCTTGCATTACGTGCCCGTAAAAACACGTGTAATCTGGTGCGGTGAAGCCGCCCATGTTGCCGCCAGAGGAATCGATGAAGGACGACAACTGGTTGCGGTCGCGGTGATTAGTGCCCAAAAATAAACCGTGTTCGCAAAGGTGAGCCAGCCCTGATTGTTCAGCGGTCTCGTTTTGCGGGCCCGCGTTGACCAAAATAGAAATTCCCGCGCTGTTGGTGTTGGGGACAGGTTCGGTGATCACACGAATGCCGTTATCGAGCTTCGTAATCTGTGTCTCAACTTTGGTAGAGAGCATAATTGCCAATCCGTGGAAATTCTGGTTCATCCGCCTGACGCCGCGAAGGTGGGAACAGCGTTGCGAAAGCTTTATGAACGTCGCGAAAGCATCGGTGACGCCGAACGTTCATCCTGCCGATGGGTTTGCGGTGTTAAGAGGAAGCGAAGACTCCGCTTATCCTTGTTAGCGAAGTGTAGCCCACAATTAGCGTCGCACCGACAAGTCAAATCATTCTTGATCTTATTTCTATTATCGTGAGAAAAGCGAATTAGATACTTTGGGCCGTTCGTGTCGTGCGTTTAACGTCTGCGCGACCACGATTGGTTGCCGTCATCGTGTCGCGCCGCAACCTGATGTCGCGCCGCAACCCGCGGTCGATGAAGTGGGATTTACATGAACAAGCAAAATACATGAACAAGCAAAATGAATTTTTCTCGATGCTTTTTCTCAGACTTTTTTAAACCGTGACCTAGGATTGCCATTATTGGGATGTCCCTACGAGCACCCACTACAGACACTTGGGCACAACCCCTTGGGACAAAAGCTTCTTTGGGCTTAGGCCCCTCCGGCAACCTATTCCCCAGTATGTTTTCAAAGATTTACAAACGAGAGAAATATTGTGAATTCTTCATTACTAATTACTGCATTTGTTGCCGCGTCCGTGACTGCTGTTGTCGGCGTTTTCTTCAGTGACGGACTGTTTTCTGATGGGGCAGGAACCCGCCGAAGCGAGTATGCGATCACTGATCCGATTGCTGCAATCGCCGCTGTTAAAAGCCAAAGCATTTCAGCATCAGCAGGAATCGTCAACGATTTTTCTTGGGATGACGAATCCAACTGCAGCAACCAAGACGATACAGACTTCGGTTTGTTGGACGCAAAGGAAGCGACCGTGAGAACCGATTATTCGGAAGACGCTCTCGCGGAAGTTTTCAGTGATGCTTTCGACGATACGCAAAGATCGGTCGTAAAGAAGTCGGCCGATCGTGTCGTGGACGACGCGGTCAGCCAAGTCGATGACTGGTCCGATAGCGCTTCTAGTATCACTACCCATGACCTGACTCAATCGACCAGTTTTGTTTCCAAACAAGTCGATAGTGACCTTGGAAAGGTTTTCGATGAACTGAAAATAACACGCGGCTTTGACGACGAGGCAAGGGGCTCTTCCCTTCGCACGCCGGCCAAATCAGGCTCTGACACGCGGGCCAGGTCTTCCGAAACGGCCCAAAAATCACAAGAGGCTCCTGCCGACGTGTTCGCTGATCAATTTGTTTTAGCAGCCGCGAAAAAGGCGGACATGAAATTGGACGCCTTCGACTTTGGAGCCGTCCAACCGGACGTGAAAGTCAACGAATCTGATGATGAATCGCGACAATCCGTTGTTGCGGCCATAGCCGACCGAAGTAAAGCCAAAATGACAGAGCCGCAATCGGGAACCGAACATTTTATTTCTGGAAGCTTGGAGCCAGTTACTAATTCGACGTCGACTCAAACTCAGGCAAAACCTCTGGCCCGTCAATTCAAAATCACCAATCCCCAAGAAACTAATTTGCCAGTGACCTTAAGCGTTGACGGTCGGCAGATCACGCTACAACCTGGCCAGACTTACGTCATCAAAGAGACTGACGGGGCTGTCGATGTGATCTTTAGCCGGGGTGGTTCATTTGGTTTTCACAACCAAGTTCTCACGACTGGCCACTACCGATTCTCTGTTTCCCGCGCCGCCGGATGGAAGCTTAACAATTAGGATTCGCGATTAAGTAATTCGCAGTTAAGAAAAGTAGAAAAGTAAATCACAATTAAGCGATTGCCGAGTGAGCTTAGCGGTGAGAATTGCGGGGTAGATTGTCCTGTAAGAAAAGGCCCTGTAAACACAGGGGCTTCTCCGTGATAGGCCGGGATCCGACGTTTCTAATCTCCACTGCCCTTCGGCCGGCCGGTAGTTTGCGAACGCCAAAAACGCGCATGGGCTGGCCAGGTTCAAAATTCGGTTTTGTTGTCACGGGCCTGAATACTGGCAAATTCTGCCACCCGAAAATCGAAACTTGAACTGCTTATTGCCGGGTAAGAAGTTTCCCTTCAATGAACTGCCGTTTCTGATTGAGCGTAGGCTACATTTGAGTAAACGGGTTCGGAGGGCTCTTGAATGCTACCGCAGGAACCGCTGATGCAGCATCCCCCGGTCAGTTCGATGATTGATAGCCCTGAAGCAGTGGTTGGTAAATTTTGAATTATCATTGAAACCTCGTCCATGAGGTTGAGTCCCGTGAAATTGGCGTGTCCTATTGAGTTAGGCACACAGAGCCAGCCAAGTGTTCTGATTTTCAAGAAGAGAACCTAGGGCGCGGAAAGAAGTTTCGGTGCAGCGGTGTAGCCGATACCAATCGATCGAAACGAATAGCCGGAAAATCCGGATGCCCCCGACCAGTGTTACCGCCGTTGGGCAACGATTGCCCCCCAGACATCAGCGGCAAGAATCGTTAAAGCTTTCCCCACGACGCAATCCGCTGAAGCTAACGCTGAATCGCCGAAACGTCGTGTGTGTCCGACGGTTTCACTGGAGCACCGGTCGAAGCAATTTTCATTCCGCCAGCAATGAGAGCAATTGCCAGCATTAGCATGCACAATATATTGGTCCAGAACAGTTCACGCTGACGCATTTTCACGGCCGTTTTGCTTCGGCCCGATAGCACCGCGGCCAAATAAAACACGGCAAAGGCCAATATGATTTTCATCAACAGCAGGCTGTGGTAGTACGGTGGAAGTTCGTAGGTGATAATTTTCGAATAGGCATTATAAAACCCTGTCACTAATAGAAACAACGTGCTTATTCCAATCCACTTCGCCCAATTGCGGCGAACCGATTGGCGTAAATCGTCACGTTGGGGGTCAGCAGAACCGGCATTTTGATTCAGTGCCGGCAATAGCGCAAGCCGCAAAAACATGGTCCCCCCAACCATAATGATCGCCGGAATAACGTGAAGCCAGCGGCTGATGAGGGGGAAAACGGTCGTGCTATCCATGGGGTTCTCGAATCGGAGTTTAAATTTTTCGCGGCGAACGTGCGCGCTCGTCCGAGGCGTTTGAATTGGCTGATGACTTGGTATCTTTTGGTGCTTCGGATGACGCCGACATCATGCTCAACCGCCCTGCCCTATCTGACGTGCGACTCAGAACTTCGTCTGTCAGAACTTCATCTGTCAGAACTTTGTAAGCCCCGGCGGCGGTTTATTTAACGGGGCACAACTATTTTGTTTTCACCTATCGGTCATTGTGCGCTGGTCAACTCCAGCCATTGGTCTTCAAGTTCTGTTACCTGTTTTGAGATGGCTTGAATTTTTTCGTGCAGCTCTAGCGCCTTGGTAGGGTCGCTGCATTGCATAATTTCTGCGTTGAGCGGTTCTTTGTCGGTTTCCAGTTTCTTTATTTTTCGTTCGATCGCTTGGATTTTTTTCTGGCGTTTTCGGTCGGGACGCTGCCCACGCGGCACGTCTGGTGTTTTATGGGGAGTTTTCGAGTCATCAAAACGGGTTTTCCCGACGCTCCGTTGGTCGCGATCACGAAAACCTTCAGCGATTTCCTGATTAACCGAATATAAATAGGATTCGTAATCGCCGATGTAGTTTTTTGCGGTTCCATCACGCACTTCGATGATTGATGTGGCCACCCGTTTCATGAAGTGCCGGTCGTGGCTGGTAAAGATCACAGTGCCTTTGTACTGTAACAGTGCATTGGCCAACGATTCGACGGTTTCGACGTCTAAGTGGTTGCCCGGTTCGTCCAACACCAAAATGTTATAGTCACCCAGCAACAGCCCCGCCATGCACAACCGGGCTCGTTCTCCACCGGAGAGCACTTTGATTTTCTTCTGAGTGTGTTCGTTGCGAAACAACAGTGAACCGGCAACGGCGAGGATCTGCTGGTTGGTCGTGCCCGGTAACGCTAACTGTTCTAGGTATTCGAGAACGGTATCGTCTTCATCAAGAGTCGTATAGACGTGTTGGGCGTAAACGCCGACGTTGCAATGATGCCCCCATTTTACATGTCCCGATTTAGGATCAAGCGAACCGACCAGAGTCCGTAGGAGCGTCGTTTTTCCCTGTCCGTTGTCGCCGACGATGGCGGCTCTTTCGCCATGTTCGATTTCGACTTGGATGGTTGATGCGACCGTTAAATCAGGGTAACCGATCGCCAAATCAACGCACCGTGCCGCCGTCCCCTGCCGAGGTTCTATCTGGGGCGCGATGATCACCGCGCGCGGGGCTTCGGTGGCGATTTCGGCAATTTGCAAACGTTCGAGTTGTTTTTTTTTGTTCTTCGCTTGGGACGCAGTGTTCGCGTTGGCTCGGTTTTTGTTGATGAACCGTTCGAGTTGCTTTTGTTTGGCAACCACGGTCGCGTTAACACGCAAATCATGTTCCCGTCGTTCTTCTTGAAATGCCAGAAACGAATCGATGCGTCCGGGGTGCATCGTCAGTTTTCCCTGCGTCAGATCCAGGGTGCTGCTGCAGGTTGCCGACAGAAATGCTCGGTCGTGAGATACAATCACGCACGCATGCCGAAATGATTTGAGGAATTCCTCCAACAGTAACTGTGTTCGTAAATCTAAAAAGTTCGTCGGTTCATCCAGTAACAATAGATTCGGTTCGTGCAGCAGCAAAGCCGAAAGTTTCACGCGCGTCTGCCAACCGCCCGACAATGCCGCGACGGGCCCGTTAAGAAAGTCTCCCTTGATTTCGAACTGACCGGCAACCTCGCCACATTTCCATTCGGGTTGTTGGCTGTCCCGCATCAAGAAATCAAGAGCCGATTCGCCGGCGTTAAAGGGATCATGCTGACGTAGATAGCCGACCTTTAGGTCTGGGTGGCGGATGACTTCACCGGCATCTAGTTCTTCTTCGTCAAGCAAGATTTTCAGCAAAGTCGATTTGCCGGCTCCGTTGCGACCGATGAATCCCACCTTTTTGTCATCGGTGATCGACGCATCGGCACCATCGAGTATATGCTGATCTCCGAAGCTTTTATGTGCGTCTCGAATTTGTAATAGTACCGCCATCGCTGCTGTTTACTTCCGTTGTTGTTGAGAGGGGGGGACGACCACAGGAAACGGACCATGTTGATCGGCTTTGAACACAGTCAAATAGTAGAGTCTCGCCGCAGATTGGATTTTTTTAAAATTCAATCGTTCGGGGCGATCGGTGGGTTGGTGGTAGTCGGGATGAAACCCGCCAAATAAGAACGCTACGCCGACGCCCTCACGGTAAAAATTAAATTGGTCGCTGCGATCAAAAATCGATTCTTCGTCCAACTCAAATCGAAAACCCACATGGCGGTTGGCGTCCAAAACTACGTTGTGCAGAGTGTTGCCGCCCCGGCGAGCGCCAATCAAATGGATACTGCCTTCGTTGTCTTCCGGTTTTTCTTTTGCTGAAGATTCGTTACGCCCGACCATGTCGATGTTCAGCATGCACGTGACGTCCTTCAGTGGCAACACCGGACGTTGGCAATAGTGGTTCGATCCGATCAGTCCAATTTCTTCGGCGGCAAAGAAAATGAACATTACGCTTCGTTTGGGCCGCGCGGGATTTGTCGTCAGCGCTTTGGCGATGCTCAACACGGCGGAACAACCTGACGCATTATCATCGGCGCCGGCGTAGATGCCGCCGCTGGTGACACCGATGTGGTCTAAATGCGATCCGATGACGATATGTTCGTGGCGAAGATCCGGAGCTGAACCCGGCAGAATACCGATGACGTTGGGAACCGAAATGGAGCGTTTGCGAACCGGGGTGGCGATCGCGACGCTGCCGCGCGGGTCGACCACGGAGAATTCGCGGGCGTCCCCGGTAACTTTTGGCTGTCGCGCTGCCTGCAACAAACGGTCAACCGCGTCTGACAAAATCTTCCCCTTGATCGCCAACGGTCGTTGGCCAGCAAATGTGACTTGGTTGATAGATTTCGGCGGCGACGCTACCACGTGTAGCATTGCCGCAGGTTGGTGGCTTGCGATTTTCTGAGACGCATACTTCAGCGCACCTGGGGGGGCCCAATAGATCACAATCGCATCGCGCAGGTTTGCCGTGGCAGGGATTGCGAACCGTCCCGCTGGACAGCGCACAAACAGCAACCGTCCCAACGCAGATGGTTTCGAACCGTAAGTATCAAACCCGATGTTGCCGATCGCATCGATTTTTACACCGAATCCACGCAGATGACATTCCTCTAGAATCGGAACTTTTTGGTCAAGTGGAACGTCCTGGAAGTACCTGCCGTCGGCATAGATCGAATCCACTCCGAATTCCGCCAACTTTCCTGCGACCCAATAGGCCGCCTTCAAGTAGCCCTTTTGCCCCGTTCCGCGCCCTTCGAAGTGCGGCCCCGCTAATAACGATACGAACGCTTCGGTTTGCTGCGCTGTGATCGTTTGAAAACCTGTTGCTAATTCGACCGGACAGGGGGTAACGGCCGCGTACTGAGCCAGCAACGGGATCGGAAGAACCGTTAATGAAAAAAAGATCAACAGTAAATTCAAATTGAGTCTGCGTAGAATCAACACGGGCAACGAAAATCGGTGGGAGAACAAAACCGTATTGTAAGCAGATCGCGGTAAAAGTGGAATCGCTGCCATTCTTGCTTGGGCGGGGATTTCGTCCCCGTTAATCCATCGAGGCTGAATTCACGGACGCTGAAAAACCTTTCGGTGGCAGTCGATTTGTGCCCCTGTGATCTTGGCCTTGATCGTTTTGTGCCTTGATCGTTCTGCGTTTTAGCTGTAGCGCGTTTTGGTTGTATTGAGTTTTAATCTAAAAAAACTTTCACCCCAAATCATCATCGAGCGGGGATTCGGGTTGAGAGATGGGAATGGTGGCGGGGGGGGAATCAGCGCGCCGGTGGCGATGCCCCGGCAGCATCTCAATCCCCAGCGCGATCACGACCCCCAGCAGCAACATCATCGACAGTTGCAGGCGGTCATGGGAGTGGAAGTGTACCTCTGGCAATAGGTCGCCCAAAGAGATGCACAGAAATACGCCCGCCGAAAACGCCAACGCGACGCCGAGCACCATTTCGCGCGAGTGGATAAAGGAATCGACGCTGAACGCGAAAATTAAAGCTCCCAAAGGACACATCAAAGCAAACACCAGGTTCACGACCAGTTGTTTCTGCCAGTCCCAACCTTTGGCCGCCATCAAAGAAGTGATCGAAAGCGCGTCTAAGGGCTTATGCAACAGGATCGCCAAAAACACGCTGAGCCCTGCCGTGCTGATCGCGGTGGAGCCCGATTGCACCGCCGCCGCGAGCGCAATTCCGTCGATCAGCGTATGAATAGCCAGACCAAAACAGAGCCCCAGCCAAGTAAGATCGACGTTGCCGCTGTGGTCGTCGCAGTGAACGTGATGGTGGTCGCGTTGGGAATCGCAAAGCTCTTTTGGTTTGTGTTCATGTTCATCATCGACCGCTAAGTCGTGCTGGTGGAAGTGAAACATACGCACCATAAAAAACATGAACAACAACCCGATCAAGCAAGCGATCAACGCCGCTTCAGCGCTGTCTAAAATCATGATCGCATGCGGGAGCAGATGAAGCATCGCCACGCCCAGCATCACTCCCGACACCAGGCTGAGTGTCAATTGAATTCGCCGGTGGGTTAATTTTACAAACGACGGAATCGATCCACCCAAAGTCGAAGCGATCGTGATCAAGGCACAGTAAATTGGTAGCGTATACAGCATGGGCCTTGGAATCGCCGGCGCGAGAAATTCAATCGGGTTATCCTAGGCGACGACGGCGACATTTCAAGCCGCAATCGTTCTAATCGGGGAGGCAATCGCCGCTGAGGCAGACATTTTTGCGGCATAACTGCCGGAACTGAAACTGACCGCAGAGCGGGGGAGAGGGGCCCTTGATGGAATTTAAAGACGCAGCAAGTCTAAGTGCGGTCCGATTAAGCTTCGGTTGTGCTGAAGTGTGTGGCAACAATCGAGACGCCGAGCGCATTGGCGCGGGCGACCGTTTGTTCGGGATCCAGCAGAATCGTTTTTTTGGCGTCCACTGCGATGACTTTTCCGCCGGCAGCGTGCAGGGTTTCGACGGTGCCGATGCCGATGGTGGGGACGTCGAAACGCATATCTTGTTCGGGCTTGGCGACCTTTACCAAAGTGAATCCGCCGGCCTTGCATAGCTGTCCGGCCCGTTTAATGCACGCATCGGTGCCCTCGATCGCTTCGACCGCGATGACCGCTTGGTCTTTTACGATGACGCTTTGGCCGATGTCTAAACGTCCCATCTCTTTGGCCGTTTGCCAACCGAAACGGATGTCTTTCCATTGCGATTTGGTGGGTTCCGATTTAGTAAGTGTACCTTGGTCCACAAGTAGTTCCGGTGCATATTGAGTGGCCGGTGAGAAATTGATGCCTCCCGCTGCGTAGAGGCTGGTGACGGTGAGCAATAGTGTATCGTCTTTGCGGTCTTTTGTTTTGGTTAAAAATATCGGATAAAAATGCCGCCAAAAAGTGAGGTCGGGGCAGTGTTTTATTAAGTGAAATCGTTCAAAGATTTTCGTTTTGAAAACTTTGCCCGCCATCGTTGCTTCGGTAACGCCCGACTTACGCAAGTAGCGGACTTGGGCTCCCATGCGCCCCATGCCAAAGACGCGATAGTCGTCGCAAATTTTTGCCAATTGCGGGTCCGCGTGATCTTTGATCGCCATGCAGTAAACCTGGTAGCCCTGGGCTTTGAGGACCTGGGCAACACGCACCGGAAAGGTTCCCCAGCCAGCGATCAAGCCGATGCGTTTGGAGTTGGAAGGCCCCCGTCCGGTAAAACCAGCGCCAGAGTCCGGTCGTGATGCGATTGCCATGATGTTCTCGTTTTTGAAACGTGAGACAGGAGTCCAGTCGGTCGGTCGGGGCGCTGTTGCCGTTTCCAATGCCGTTTCCGATGCCGTTAGCCGATCCAAGAATTCAAGAATCCAATCCAATTCGTTCGGTTGCTGGTTTGTCTGGATTAAAGGTTTGGGGGCAGATCGGCGGTGGTGGCGATAGGCTCAGTTTGCTGCGACGGGCATAAACTCTGGCCAATCCAGCTGCCTGAAAATTAAAACGTGACCGCTCTCCCGTTCAGCCTACGCTGCTTCGCGCCGGTTGTCGGGGGTGGTTTCGATGGATTGTTCGAGGGTCGTTATTTGTTTTTTAAGCTGTTTGATGTCTCTACGCATCTGGGGCAGTTTGCTGGTGGAGGCAAACAATTGCATCGTCATCCGGCTTGTGCGCGCCGGCGTGCCCATCATTCTTTGCCCCGGTTCAACGTCATGCATCAGCCCGCTTTTGGCGGTGATCATTGCAGAATCGCCAACGTTCAGGTGATCGCCGACCCCGACCTGACCGCCCATGACGACGTACTTGCCGGTTGAACAACTGCCCGCGATACCGACTTGGGAACACAGCAGATTGTGTTGTCCAATGTTACAGTTGTGGCCGACCATTACCAAGTTATCCAGTTTGCTTCCGGTGCCGATGACAGTCGAATCGTAGGTTCCTCGGTCGACGGTTGTGTTGGCACCAATTTCAACGTCGTCTTCAAGAACGACGTTACCGATCTGAGCCGAAAGTTGATGGCGGCCGTTGCGTGTTTTATAACCAAATCCATAGCCTCCGATCACGGCGCCCGCGTGAACGATAACGCGGTTGCCCACCACGGTGTTCTCGTACAAGGTTGCGTTGGGGAAAATACTGACGTCGTTGCCGATCGTACATCCTTCCTGGATTACGGAATTAGGGAAAATGATGGTGCGATCGCCGATGGTGACATTGTCCATAATCACCGCGCCGGCGTGGACGACGACATCTTCCCCGATCACTGCCGTTGGGCTGACGGTGGCGCGAGAGCTGATTTGCGTTTCTATCGCTGACTGGCGTACGATTGGGGTGCGGTAGAGAATCGCGATTTCAAAGAACGCAGATTCAGGGTCTTCGACTTCGATCACCGGTTTGGGGGAATCGCCGAGTCCTTCGCAAACGACCGCCGCCGCGGCATCGCTGTTAATGAAAGCTTCGAAATGATGGGCCGATGTTACGAACGTAATTTGCCCGGCTTTGGCGTGAGAGATACTGGCGGCCCCTGAAATTTGTTTTTCGGGGCTATGGTTGAGTTTGCCGCCAGCGATAGCAGCTAATTCTTCTAAGCGTTTCATGTCCGAGCCATTTTTGTCAGGGGATTCCGAAGGAAATCTATTGACTTTGCTTTTACCAGATAACCGGACCCTACCGCCATATCAATTTTTTCAAATGACGCACCCAACGCACTTCGCAACCAGTCCATCGATTATTCAATTGTCGATCGAGCGATGCTTGGGCTTGTGGCGTCATTTTTGCTCAGGTTAAGCACTATGTCTCGTATCGGCAATCGGCTAGATTGATCGCTGTGCTTTCTCGAATTGCTGATCCCTACGGGATTGCTGACACCTACGGGATTGCCCTTGAGACTGCACAGAACGCCTTGCTCAAACCGGGAATGCGCTTTGATGTCGATCTGGCCCTTTTGCTACAGGAACAAGTTGAGTGACAGCAATACCGCGGCAATTTGAACAAGGCCCTCTGGATTCCGCTTCGGTTTCCGATGCTTCCACTTCCGCCGGCTTAACCGCACAGCACGATTGGTC